>JBJOJQ010000047.1:0-44455 GCA_046046525.1 Pseudomonadota bacterium | reverse complement strand
GGGTATCCAGATCAATCGCACCGCGCACGCCCAGACGGGCGCGGGCTTCTTCCAGCGGCAGGTGCCAGACATCTTCCATCTTGGCCATCCAGAACGGGTCTGATTGCCGGCCAATGCGGATGCCCTGTTCGATGCAGGTCAACGCCGTTTCCCAGATTTGCGGGTAATGCAGCATGGTGCGGATCACATAGCGCATCGTGCCCAGGATGGAGAGAACGCTCATTTCCCCGGCCAGTTCCTTGTTCTGAATATGCGTATGGATGGTCGCCAGGCGGAACCAATAGGGCACAAGTTCACCCATATAGTTAAAGCCACCGCCGGTCAGAATATGCTCATAATCATGCGTTTGGCCGGACCGCAGCGAATAATATTGCCACTGCGTCTTGGGCTGAAAATTGGGGACGATCTGGATGTCGTAATTCCCCTCGGTCGCAATCTTGTAATAAATGCCGCCCACCGTGCCGGGTGCGCAGTCTTTCAAATCATCGATCTGATAGTCTGAAATCCAGCCCTCGGCGAACCATTGGTCGAACGCCGGGTTCACCTTGCGCTCTTCGGTAATCATATGTTCGATATGATCAAAATCGCGCAGTTCATCGATAAAGCTTAACAGCTGATACATTTCTGCCGCGGGCGGGAAATCCGGACCATTTTTCTTCAACGCGATAAAGGCGATCCATTCGCGCAGGCGGGGATGGTTGAGATATTTGGATGATGACACAAGCACGCTGGACTCGGTCCCCAGCTGTTTGACACCACGTGCTAGATAAGGAATGTCGTCCATCGGTATCTCTCTCCTTCGTTTGCGTAGAAAGTTACGGCTTTTCAATTCGCAAATCTAGGGTATTTGATGCCCAAAGAGACAAAGTGCGTCGAATCGAGAGAGGAAAGCGATGACCCAGCCTAAAATTGCCCTTGTAACGGGAGCGAGCCGTGGTGCCGGTGCTGGCGTAGCCCGCGGATTGGGTGAACTGGGCTATACGGTTTATGTCACAGGCCGGTCCGTCACGGGCAGCGATGCCAAGGCGTGGGATGGATCCCCCCTGCCCGGCACGATCGGCGACACAGCCGCTGAAATCACCAAGCGCGGGGGCAAGGGCATTGCCGTGGCCTGCGACCATGCCGATGATGCGCAGGTTGCCCGCGTTTTTGAACAGATTATGGATGAACAGGGTCGGCTGGACGTGCTCGTCAACAATGCGGCCTATATGCACCCGCAATTGATTGAGAAAAAGCCGTTCTGGGAAAAGGAACTGGCGGCGCAATATATCCTCGATGTCGGCCTGCGCTCTGCCTATGTCGCCAGCTGGCATGCCGCGCGCATCATGGTGCCGCAGAAAAGCGGGATGATTGCCTTTACCTCCTCTTTCGGCGCGACCTGCTATATGCACGGCCCGGCCTATGGCGCGCAAAAAGCCGGCCTGGATAAGCTGGCGCATGATATGGAACATGATCTGCGCGGGTCTGGCGTTATCGCCGTATCCATCTGGCTTGGCCCGCAAATCACCGAACGCGCCATGGTCGCCAAGGAAGTGAACCCGGAACAATATGAAGGCTTCATGTCGGTGGCCGAAAATCCCGAATTCACGGGCCATATTCTTGACGCGATTAACAAGAGCGACCGCCGCGATGACCTGTCGGGCCGGACGCTGATTGGCGCGGAAATCGCCAAGGAACTGGGCGTCACAGATCGTGGCGTGGATCGGCCCTCTTATCGCGATATGCTGGGCAGTCCGCGCGAAAAGAACCCGGCGGCTGTTTACTGAGCGCGCATATGGCCACGCAATTTCACCTCGCAGATCTTTTCGAAACCGTCGCCCGGACGGTGCCGGACCGCATGGCCATTATTTCAGACAGCGCCCGGCTGACCTATGCGGATCTGAATGCGCAAACGGATCGTCTGGCCAGTGGCCTTGCCGCGCAGGGCGTGACGCGGGGCGACAAGATTGGCCTCTATCTCTATAATGGCCCGGCCTATCTTTTGGGCTTTATTGCCGCCTGTAAGCTGGGCGCCGTGCCGTTTAACGTCAATTATCGCTATCGCGCGGATGAGCTGCGCTATGTGTTCGCCAATGCGGACAGTGCCGCGATCCTGCACGGGGCAGAATTCAGCCCGATCATCCGGGACATTCGGGGCGATGTCCCGACACTGAAGGTCACGGTGGCGGTGCCCGATGGCTCTGGCGCCGATATCAGCGGGTCCGTCGATTACACGGCCCTGTTGGCGCATGAACCGACAGGCCCCTGGGATCGGCATGAAGACGATATCATTCTGGCCTATACCGGCGGCACCACGGGCATGCCCAAGGGCGTGATGTGGCCGCACCGCGCCTTTTTGTTCGCCTGTGCAGGCGGTGCCGGGCATTTTAACCCGGCGGGACCGGTCAAGCAGCCCGAAGACATCGCGGATCGCGCCGCCAATGGCTATCCGCTCAAAATGTTCCCGCTGGCTCCATTGATGCACATGGCCGCCATTTGGGCGACATGGTCGGCCCTGCTCAACGGCCTGACGATCATTCTGGACGAGGGGCGCGCCTTTGATCCGGAACGGATTTTCGACATGGCAGAGCGCGAAGGCGCCAACCTGATCCAGTTTGTGGGCGATGCCATGGCGACCCCATTGCGCGATGCTTTGCGCGCCAATCCCGGCCGCTGGTCGCTGGGCCATGTGATCAATCTGGGCTCTGGCGGCGCTGTTTTTTCGCAGCATCTGAAAGATGATCTGAAGGCGCTCATCCCATCTGCCAGCATCACCGATGGCATGGGATCATCCGAAACCGGCGTGTCCGGCATGGCAGAAAAAAGCGCCGAAGGCGTGATGCGGCTGGTCGCCAATGAGGCGCAGCAGATCATCGTCGATGGACGGATCGGCACCGTTGGTGAAACCGGCTTTATTGCGCGCACGGGCAATACGCCCGTTGGCTATTATAATGATCCGGTCAAAACCGCTGAAACCTTCCAGACGGTGGCGGGACAATTGTGGGCGGTGTCGGGCGATGCCGGGCGGCTTGATGCGGATGGCATGATCACCATGTTCGGTCGCGGATCGACCTGCATCAACAGCGGTGGTGAGAAAATCTTCCCCGAAGAGGTCGAAGAGGCGCTGCGCGCCCATCCGGCGATATTCGACGCCGTTGTCGCGGGGCAAAAGGATGAGCGCTGGGGCGAACGTGTGATCGGCATCGTCTCGCGCCGGGCGGACGTGGCCGAACCGACGCTGGATGAGGTCAAAGCCTTTCTGAACGACCGGCTTGCTGGCTATAAGATCCCCAAGGCCTTGATCTGGGTCGATGAAGTGAAGCGATCGCCCGCTGGCAAGCAGGATTATCGCTGGGCAAAGGAAATGGCAGCGAACGCATGACCGAAGTTGATCCGATTTTTGCGCGTCTGACCGCCCCCGGCGAACCCTTTGCCATCGTTGAGCGCGACGGACAGCGGCAATTTGCCAATATGCCGCCCGATCTCAACATGTTGATCGAAAGCGCACGGCGGCATGGTGACAAGACCTTCATCGTCGAAGGCGAAAAAAGGCTGAGCTTTAACGATGTCTTTCGCCTGCGCGATGCGCTGGTCCCCATGCTTGGGATCACGGCCCGGGGTGACCGCGTGGCCATTTGCATGCGCAATCGGGCCGAATGGGCGATTGGTTTCCTTGCGGCGATCCGTGCCGGCGGTGTGCCCGCCCTTGTCAACAGCCGCGGCGCACCGGCCGAACTGGCCGCCGCCGTTGCCGATGTGACACCCGTTGTGGTGCTTGCCGATCCGGAACGCGCGGCATTGCTGCGCGACGGCGGCTATCAGGGCCGGATTATTGAAACGGCCGATTTCCCGGAAACGGGGGACGCGGGCACTGCGCCGGGCCTGGCCGCGCCGGAAGATCCCGCCGCCATCCTGTTCACATCTGGCACCACAGGGCGCGTCAAGGGCGCCATCCTGACGCATAAAAGCCTGATGACCGGGGTCATGGGCATGCAATTGTCGGGCATGATGGTGCTGCATGGCATGGCCGAAAAACTGGGTATCGCGCCTGAAACCATCATGGCGAATATGCCGCAAGGCGGCGTCCTTGTGGTCTTTCCGCTGTTCCATATCTCGGGCGTGGGGGCGGCATTCTTGTCCCCGATGCTGGCCGGATCCAAAATCGTGATCATGCGCCGCTGGGACCCGCAAGAGGCGCTGCGCATCATCGCAGAAGAACGGATCACCCAGTTCACCGGTGTGCCGACCATGTTGTGGGATGTGCTCCACAATGCCCGCATGGACGAAGCCGATCTCAGCTCGCTGCGCAATATCTCAAGCGGGGGTCAGGCGCTGCCGGTCAATCTGCTTGATGAAATCCGGGCGGCCTGCCCGCAGGCGATGATGGGCACGGGCTATGGCATGACCGAAACCTCTGGCATGGTCGCCATGGCAAGCGGCGAGGATTTCATCCGCAACCGCGCCTCGGCGGGCCGTGTGCTGCCATTGGTCGATATGCGGATTGAAGGTCCGGATGGGACGCCCCTGCCGCGGGGCGAAGCGGGCGAAATCGTCGTGCGCGGCGCGCTCGTCATGAAAGGCTATTGGAACCGGCCAGAAGATACGGCCGCCGTGCTGTCCGATGATGGCTGGCTGCGCACGGGCGATGTCGGCTATATCGATGACGAAGGCTATATCTTCATCGTTGACCGCAAGAAGGACATGGTCATTTCCGGCGGCGAGAACATCTATTGCGCCGAGGTGGAGCGCGTTCTGGGCGAAATGCCGGAAATTATTGAATGTTCCACCTTTGGCATTCCCGATGACCGGCTGGGCGAGCTGCTGGTTGCCGTTGTCGTGGCGAAGGATGTGACCGAAGCGCAGATCATCGATCACGTCGCTGAACATCTCGCCCGCTACAAGGCCCCGGCGCGTGTCGCCTTTTCGCCAACGCCGCTGCCGCGCAACGCGGTTGGCAAGATCGACAAGATTTATCTCAGGGCCCATTGGCCGCAATTGATTGGAGACGCATAACATGGGCATGCCCAGCGACATCAAGATCATCGACTGCATGCTTGGCATTCCAGAGGCTGAGGACCGGTCAGACTGGTTCACCAGCTTTCGTCCGCTGATCAAGGACCAGCAGACGCTGGAATCGTTCAAAATGCCCGCGCAATATATGTTCAAGGACATTCCAGAGACGGGCAAAGCCGATGATTTCGTGAAATGGACCGTCGAGCAGATGGACCGGTTCAACATCGAAAAGGCGCTGGTCGGCTGGAACGAGAACAAGACCTCGTATCGCGCCAAGGAACTTTTTGGCGATCGTTTCTTCTTCGATCTGCCCTGTGATCCGAACAAGGGCGTCGATGAAGTCCGCCGCATCAAGCGGATCCACGCCGAAGTCGGCCTGTCCGCGATCAGCGTTTTCCCGGCGGGCACGCTGCCGCAAGTGGCGATCAACCACAAATATATGTTCCCGCTGTACACCTGCGCGGCAGAACTTGGCATTCCGATCTTGCTGAATGTCGGCATTCCTGGCCCGCGTATTCCGATGGAAACGCAAAAGGTTGAGCATCTTGATGAGGTGTGCTGGTTCTTCCCCGATCTGAAGATCGTGATGCGCCATGGCGCAGAACCCTGGGAGGCTCTGGCGGTGAAGTTGATGCTGAAATGGCCGAACCTTTATTATTCCACCAGCGCCTTTGCGCCCAAGCATTACCCCAAGGCGATCATCGATTATGCGAACACGCGTGGGTCTGATAAGATTATCTACGCTGGCTATTTCCCCATGGGGTTGAGCCTCGACCGTATCTTTTCTGACATGCAGAATGTCCCGTTTAAGGATGAGGTCTGGCCGAAGTTTCTGCGGGAAAATGCAAAGAAAGTCTTTGGGATCTGATTTTTACCGGAGCTGGGAAGTCTGCTCCGTTGACCACCCCAGGGACCGGGAGAGACAACCCCTCCCGTCCTTGCCTTCACAAGCGAAGGCCCAAGAAAAGGAGACGCGTCATGTCTGATGCCCAAGAGAGCACGGCCACCGATGCCCGCACAGCGCCCGTTGCCGTTTGGCAAATTCTGGAAAAACTCAAAGGCCAGGATCTGGCCGATTGGCGGCTTGCCGAGGTGCGCAACCGCGCCTCGATTGAAGAGCGCAATCTGAATATCGGCATTCCCTTTGGCTGGTACCCGATCGTCCTGGCCAAGGATCTGGCCGTTGGGGAGGTGAAGCCCCTGCGCTATTTCTCCAAGGATCTGGCGATCTGGCGCGGTGAAGACGGGCAGGTCCGCATGGTGGATGCCTATTGCAAGCATCTGGGCGCGCATATGGGCCATGGCGGCAAAGTGCATGGCAATTTGCTGGAATGCCCCTTCCACGCCTGGCGCTATGATGGCGAAGAAGGCGTCGTCAAAGACATTCCTTATGCCAAGGCCATCCCGCCGCAGGTCAAGCGCAAGTGCACGCGCACCTGGCATATCACCGAGGCCAATCGCTGGATCTGGGCCTGGTATCATCCCGAAGACGTCGCCCCCCTGTTCGATGTCGTCCACTTGCCCGAATGTGCCGACCCGGACTGGACCGATTTCGAAATCCATGAATGGAATGTCTGGGGCTCTATCCAGAATATGGCCGAAAACGGCGTTGATGTGGCCCATTTCAAGTTCATCCACGGCACCGCCAATGTCCCGTTGGGCGATCTGCGGTGGGGCGATTGGGGCCGCGGCGCCGATGTTCGTGCAAAAATGGGCACGCCCTGGGGCGAAGTCGATGGCTGTATCAGCTATGACACCATGGGTCCGGGCCAAAGCTGGACGCGCTTTACCGGCATTTCGGAAACGCTGCTGGTCGCGTGTCTGGCCCCGGTAGAGCTGGATCATGTGCATGCCCGGTTCTGCTTCACCCAGCCCAAGGCGCAGGCCGAGGGAGAGCGCGCCGGCGTCGCCAAGGCGATCATCCGCGACATCTGCAAACAATTTGATCAGGACAAGGTCGTCTGGGATCGGCAGAAATATGAAGCGAACCCGATTATTTGCGATGGCGACGGGCCGATCCCGCAGTTCCGCAAATTCTATTCGCGCTATTATGTGACGCCGCAACCTGCGCAAGATAAAGCGGCCTGAACACCCATGTGACCAAGGGGCCGGCGATCAACGCCGGCCTCTTTTTTCGGCAATGACCGACAAAGGAGAGAGAACGGATATGATGGATCGTCGCGAATTGCTGGCCACAGGGGCGGCGCTTGCCGTTGCATCACCCGTTCAAGCCAAGAGGAAGCCCATGAAAAACGATCTGCTGGATGGCCATGATGCGCTGGGCCTGGCGGCGCTGGTCAAGGATCGCAAAGCCTCCCCCACCGAATTGCTCGACGCGGCCATTGCCCGTGCAGAGGCGCTGAACCCGCGCTTTAACTTCATGGCACAGCGCCATTATGATTATGCCCGCGCGGCGATTGCAAAGGGGCTGCCGCAAGGGCCATTTACCGGCGTTCCCTGGCTGTTGAAGGATCTCAACACCTATATCGCAGGCGAACTGACCGAAGGGGGCAGCCGTTTTTACAAGGGCTACCGCGCCACGGTGACGTCTGAACTGGTCCGCCGCTATGAAAAGGCCGGGCTGGTCATTTTTGGCAAGACAACCACCCCCGAATTCGGCCTGACGGGCACCACCGAGAACAAGCTGACCGGCGATACCCGCAATCCCTGGAACCCGAACCACAGCTCTGGCGGGTCATCGGGCGGGGCGTCGGCGGCGGTGGCGGCCGGTGTTATCCCCGCGGCCCATGCAACCGATGGCGGCGGATCCATCCGCATTCCGGCCTCATGCTGCGGGCTGTTCGGCATGAAGCCCAGCCGCGGGCGCATCCCCATGGGGCCCTTGCGCACCGAAGGCTGGGGCGGCCTGTCCTGCCACCATGTCGTGACCCACAGCGTGCGCGATTCCGCCGCCCTGATGGACGCCACCCATGGGCTGGAACCGGGATCGCGTTATTCCGCGCCGCCGCCCGACGGCGGCAGCTTTCTTGCCAATGTCAGCCAATCGCCGGGCAAGCTGCGTGTGGCACTGATGACCCGGCCGTTTGCCGGATCGCCGGTCGATCCGGAATGCGTGGCGGCGGCACAAGCCGCGGCCCGCCTGTGCGAAAGCCTGGGCCATCATGTCGAAGAAGCCGCCCCCAAAATCGATGCCGGCGCCTTTGGTCAGGCCGCGTTTTCGATCATGGCCGCCGGCATTGCCGCCGATATCGAGGATCGCGCCCGCCTGCTGGGCATCACGCCCGGCCCTGATGTGCTGGAACCGATCACGCTCGCCTTCCATGGCTATGGCAAGCAGATCAACGGCATGGATATCGCACGGTCGCACAATGTGCTGCAGACATGCGCCATCATCATGGCCCAGTTCATGGCCGATTATGACGTCATCCTGTCCCCCACCTTGGCGGCACCGCCGATTGAACTGGGCAAGATCAACCTGACGCCGGGCGTTGATTTCCCGCAATGGGGCGGACGCGCAGGCAGCTATTCGCCGTTCACGCAGATCGCCAATCTGACGGGCCAGCCCTCCATGTCGATGCCCCTGGCACAATCGGCATCGGGCCTGCCCATTGGCATCATGTTTACCGGCCGCTTTGGCGAGGAGTCGCTGCTCTTTCGTCTGGCGGGCCAGATTGAACAGGCCGCCCCATGGCAGGACCGCCGCCCCAAAATTAGCTAAAACTTATAACGGGGGGAGGATAAGATATGCTTGATCTACTTGCGCCTTTTGCGGGGCTTGTCGGGCTGATCGGTTTTGCTGGATTAGCCGGGCTGAAACATCCGGTGGCCAAGGATCGGCCCGGCGCAGGGGTCCGCCTGCTGGGCATTTTCGGCCTGGCCGGATTGGCGGGCATCTGGATCCCGGGGGCCGGCGCAATGGGCGCGGCCGGTGCTTTGGGGCTGTGGAACCACCCCTCCCCGCGCCTTGCCTTATGGGGCCGGCTGGGCTGGCTGTCGCTGATCGGCGTGCCTTATCTGATCCGCGCGCTTTGATATCTGGCGTTACTGCCCCGCACTGACCCGGCGGACCGTGCGAAAGCCGATATGGTTCGTCCCCAGATCATCCTCCATGCGCTGGCGGGACTGGGGCCGATACCGCGCGCAAAAATTGCGGGCACATAGGAAAGATCCGCCTTTCACCGTATGCGCCGCCGCATCCTGGGACGCCGGCAGGGCGTGGTTGATGGTCCAGGGTGATCGGGTCCATTCCCAGACATTGCCGGTCATGTCGTAAAGGCCGCGGGCATTGGCGGGAAAGCTGGCCACTGGCGCCCGGCCGACAAACCCGTCCGCACCCGTGTTCGCATCCGGGAAATGGCCATCCCAGGCGTTGCTGCTGGGCTTACCATCGATCACCGGCCGTGCGCGACCGGGCATGTCCCGGCCGCCCCCTGCGGCCCATTCCCATTCGGCCTCGCTTGGCAGATCCCGGCCCTTCCAGCGGGCATAAGCCAGCGCATCGGGAAAGGCGATCTGCACCACCGGTTCATCCTCACGCCCGTCAATGGAGCTGCCCGGCCCATCGGGCTGGCGCCAATTGGCGCCGGGCAAAAAGGTCCAGCCCGGGGTCTGGCCCGGCGCGGGCATCACGAATACGGCAGAGCCGGGAACCTGTTGCGCCACAGGGACATTGGGGTCCCCGGCAAAGCCGCGCTCTGCCATGGTGACATAGCCCGTGGCCTGCACAAAGGCGGCGAATTGCCGGTTGGTGACCTCTGTCGCGTCCATATAGAAATCACCCACGACAACGGGCTGCCCCCGACGCTCTTCGGGGTAGCTGGCGTCATTGCCGGGCGTAAACCGGCCGCCCTTGACGAACACTTCGGTCTCGCTTGGCCCAGAACAGGCAGATAGCGCCAGCGCCACCCCCAACCCCATGGCCACGCCAAATCGCCGCATCGGCGTCACCGGAACCGGATTTTCGCCTTGGGCGGATATTTGGCAAAGCTCGCCCCATGAAGCGCGACCAACGGCCCCAGCGCATAAGACGGCGCCCAGGCCTTTTCGATCAGGATCGACTTGCGTTCCCGGGGGTCCAGATAAAGATTATACATGAAGCCATTGGGCGGCGTGATGAATTGCGCATTATCCAGCCCGCCCATGTCGCGGACATTGCCCGACCCGACCTGAATTTCAGAGGTCGCCATTTTGTAATGGCGCCAGCGCACGCCGGAAAACAGGTCCGCATTCCACATGAACACGGCTTCACGCGCCGATTGGCCGCCATCGGCCAGCAACAGCCCCGTCTGGTCGATGCCGTCAATATAGCGATCAGCGGGCACAACCTTGGCCGCATCCACCCCGGCCAGCGCAAGGCTGGTGTTGAACATGTCGGTCATATCGAACAGCCCGTCCGACACACGGCCCGCCTTGATCATGCCCGGCCACCAGAAAATGCCCGGTACGCGCACCCCGCCTTCCAGCGTTGTGCCCTTGGCACCCCGGAACGGGGTCACGCCGCTTTCGGGATAGCTGTCCTCTTCCGGCCCATTGTCAGAGGTAAAGAAGATCAACGTATTGTCCGCAATCTTCAAGTCTTCCAGCACCTTGGTGAGGCGCCCGACAATCGCATCCACCTCCATCACGCTGTCGCGATACACATCCTTGGTCGCAGACACGCCAACAAAGGCCTTGGACGGATTGTTGAAATAATGAACCTTTGAGAAATTATGGCTCAGATAGAATGGCTTGCCAGATTTGGCGGCGCGCCGGATGAACTCTTCTGAAAAGCCGGCAAATTTCTGATCGAGATCGCGGCTATTGTCCCAGTTGATCTTTTCAACCGGCTTCCCCCCATTTTCACGCGTCGCGCGCCACAGATTTCGGTCGCCAGGCATGGAATGCAGCTGCGCCAGCAATTCCGGATCATTGGCAACGTCCGTCGCGGTGGGATGTTCTTCCTGATAGGCATTCACAACGCCCAAAAAGCCGAAAAATTCATCAAAGCCGACCTGCCAGGGGCGTGACCCGTCCTTTTCACCCAAATGCCATTTGCCCGACATCGCGGTGCGATAGCCGGCGTTGGACAGGACGCGCGACGCCAGCAGTTCGCCCGAAATATCGGCCTTGTCATGCAGCAGCATCGGCATCAGCAGGCCAGACCGCACCGGCAAGCGCCCGGTGTTGAGTGCCGCACGCGTGGGCGTGCAGCTGGGCTGGGCATAGGTGGAGGTGAGCTTCAGCCCTTCGCGCGCCAGCCGGTCAATATGCGGCGTTGGGGCCCCCAGGGACTCCCCGCCGCCATAGGCGCCGACATCACCATAACCCAGATCATCCACCATGAAGATCAGGATGTTGGGGCGCTTCCCCGTCTTGCGAAACAGCGCCTCCAGCTTGGCCTGCGCCGCGCGTTGCTGCGCGGGCATGATCACCGCGGGTTCAAAATTCTCATGCGTGCGCTCTGCCTTTAAAACCGGCGAGACGCGCGACATGGACCCCAGGGTCAGCCCAGCCGGGACCGACATTTGCTGCGCAACCGCTGCCGCCGCCACGCCTGCCGTCAAGCCAGCCGCCAAAATGAGCCTCTTCATGGATCTCTCCTCCGCACGATCAATCGTTATTTGCTTATGTTTTGCGTATTGCGTAGCTTTTTTCAAACGATTCTACGCATTTTGAAGAGGATAAGGATATGCGCTGGCGGATTGCCCTGATGTCATTGTTGTCTGCCCCGGCTTTGGCGGCGGGCTTCCCCATGTCGGAGGAGGATCAGCTGACGCAGCAGGGCCGGATGTTGATTGCGCGGGAACATCCCGATGTCATGAAGCATATGGGCCGCAATGACGGCTTTGGCGGGCCAAGTTCGCCGGCCATTGCCCGCGCCATGCTGTCTGATGCGCCAGATTTGGTGGCCGAGGCGCGCGCAAAGATGGTCATCGAACCGCATGGCAAGGGCATGTGGCTGATCCGATTTCCTTATGTGAATGTCGCTGTGATCGAAACCCGGGACAGCCTTGTGCTTTTTGACAGCGGCTATGCCTCGATTGGCGTTGTTTTGAAGGACGTGCTGCCCACGCTGAGCAAAAAGCCACTGAAGACCATCATCCTGTCGCACACCCATGTCGATCACAGCTATGGCGCCCGCGCCTTGGTGGCACAGACACCGCGTCCCCGCGTGATTGCCAGCGCGGCGATGCTACAGGCGATCGACACCGATCTGCGCCTTGGGGGATCGATTGGGCGGTATAACAACCAGCCCTTGGCCTTGCAGCCCACGGACAAGACCGAAGTTGTTGTGCCCGACACGGTGTTTGAAGGCCGCCAGACATTTCGCATTGGCGGTGAAGATATTGTGCTGATCCATGCGCCGGGCGAAACCGAAGACCAGATCTGGATGTGGCTGCCCAGCCGCAAGACGATTGTGACGGCCGATTATGTGCAGGGCTTTTTGCCCAATGCCGGCAATGGCAAGCGGATGCAGCGCTATGTTGAAGAATGGGCCGCCGCATTTCGCGAAATGGCCGCGCTGAAACCAGAAAAAATGTTGCCCATGCATGGCGCCAGCATGACCGGTGCGGCGGATATTCACCGGACGCTAACGCTATATGCCGATGCCTTTGACCATATCGTGACGCAGACAGTCCGGCGGCTGAACGCAGGCGACCGGAAGGACCGGATTGCAGCATCGATCGACTGGCCGGATCGTTTTGCCAAGGAACCGCAGCTGGACCCGCAATATAACCGGCCAGAAGATATTGCCCGCATGGTCATGAAACGCTGGACCGGCTGGTGGGATGATGTGCCGTCGCATTTCGCGGCCCTGCCCTTTGACGCCGAAGCGCAAGAGGCTGTCCGCCTTGCCGGCGGCATCGACGCGATCGATGCGCGCGCCCGCGCCTTGCTGCCAACGGACGCAAAGCTGGCCGCACGCCTGGCCGACTGGGCCTATTTCGGCACGCAAAATGACCCCAAGGCGCTGAAACTTGTGATTGATGTTTATCTGGCCCGCATTGCAGAGCCGGATATGCCGGTGCAGGAAGGCCTTATCTATCTGGATGTTGCGGCCCGCGCCCGCGCCCGTCTGGCAAAGCTGGAGGCGCAGGCCAGCCAGCCCTGACCGCCCTTAATCCTCAAACTGGGGCGCCCATGCCACACCGTTGATATGGGCGCCGCCATCGGCAAACAGCGTATTGCCGGTGATGTAGCGGGCGTCGTCGCTCGCCAGAAACAGTGCAACGCCGGCGATGTCCTGATCCGGATCCCCCAGCCGTCCCATTGGGTTGGCCGCATTGATCCGATCAATCATGCCTGGCTGCATCTCTGCCATCCGCCGTGACGATGCCGACCAGGCCGCCGGGCAGATGATGTTGCAGCAAATGCCATAAGGCGCCCATTCCCGCGCCGCCGTGCGGGTATAGGCGCGCAACGCCTCTTTGCTCGCGTTATAATCGGCGCTGCCCATATGCGCGTTGACGCCATTGAGCGAGGCCATGTTGATGATCCGGCCCCAGCCTTGCGCCTTCATATGCGCAAAGGCCGCCTCCATTGTCCATTTGACGGCCCATAGGTTCATCCCCAGTGCCGCCTCAAACACGTCATCGCCCTTGCGTTCAATGCGCGCGATGCCGGATCCCCGATAGGCGTTGTTGACCAGAATATCGACCGGGCCTGCCGCCGCCATCATCGCCAAGACGCTGGTTTTGTTGCCGACATCTGCAACCAGAGCCTCGGCCTGACCGCCTTCGGCCCGCAGATGTGCGGCAGCTGCCTCTGCCGCTGTGCCATCAATATCCGCCAGAAGGACGGTCACGCCTTCGCGGGCAAAGCGCCGCGCAATGCCAAGGCCAATGCCGTCAGCCGCCCCGGTCACCAAGGCCCTGCGATGTGCCAGACGTGCCATTTTAATCCCCTTAATCCTCGTCGCGTTCCAGCCCGGTCATATCCAGCGGACGGGCCGCGCACAGCATGCCGTACCAGGATTTGGGCAAATGCGTGGTCGCCCGATCCTGTTCGGCCAGCGCCTGCACGTCACGCCGATGTTTTTCAATCAATTCTGCAAGCATGGCGGCCCCTTGCGCCGATAGCTTCACCACTTCCGACGCATAGACCGCATCGGGCAAGGCAAAGTCCATGGCCAGAAATTGCGGCTTCATCCGCGCTTCGAATTGCGCCCGCATGGGCGTTTTGCGCCAGACAATCGCCCGATCGACCAAGGGACGCACGCGCCCCATGGGCAGACGATCAATCAAGGCCAGACGTTCCAGCCGGATCAACGCTGCCTCCATCTGGCGCGGTGCAACGTCAAAATCGCGTGCCACCTCTTCCCAATCATAGCCGCCCAGGATGACCATGAAGAGGAAGGACAAAAAGCCATCCTGGCTAAGCGCCCGTTCCTGCGCCAGCGTCAGTTCCTGGGCCAGACCCGCCCCCGGCCGTTCGGCAATGCGCGCCAATTCTGCCAGCGTCGTGCCGGCCAGATCGGCCAGTTGATTCAGTCGATCCAGCGTCATCCCCCGCCCGGTCAGCCAGCGCTTCACCGTGGCCTCTCCCACGCAAAGCTCCGCCGCCAGACGACGGGCTGTCCAGCCCGTGGCTCGCAGGCGCTGGCGCAGCGTGGCCAACAGGGTATCAGATCGTTTCATGATCCCTAAAAGATCATTTTATGATGCGAATGGCAAGAACAGAGATGGCGATGCGGGCCGCGCCCGATAGATTTCCGGGCATTAAGACTCACACGCCCAACAGGGCGCAGACCACAGAATGGAGGAGAGGATGAGCGATCTGCTGATCAAGAACGGGACCGTTGTCGATGGATCGGGCGCGCCCGCCTTTGCCGCCGATGTCCGTATCAAAAATGGCGTCATTGCCGAAGTCGGCACGGGCCTGAATGCCCAGGGTGAGCGCGTTTTTGATGCCGCAGGCTGCTATGTCACGCCGGGCTTTATCGAAAGCCATACCCATTATGATGGCACCATGTGGTGGCAGCCTGATCTGGACCCGCTGCCCGGTTATGGCGCAACCACGATGATCCTCGGCAATTGTGGCTTTTCGCCCGCTCCGCTCCACAAATATATGCCCGCACAGCGCGAAATGATCGGCATTTTCTCATTCTTTGAAGATATTCCCGAAGGCCCGTTCATGCAGAACCTGCCCTGGGACTGGAACAAATGGTCGGAATATCGCGCTTCGTCTGAACGCAATGTCCGCGTCCCGCTGAACTATGCAGCCTATGTGGGCCATATCGCCATCCGCTTGGCCGTCATGGGCCTCGACGCCTGGGATCGCGCGGCAACGCCAGACGAAATCGCACAGATGGCGGCGCTTTTGGACGATGCCCTGGCAGCTGGCGCGCTGGGCCTTTCCGACAATATGCACGATCATGATGGCACCAACCGCCCCGTCCCCTCGCTCAAGGCCTGCGATGCGGAGTTTACGGCGCTGTTCGACGTGATGGAGAAATATCCGAACACCTGTTATCAGGTGATTGTCGATACCTTCATGCGCATGACGGGGCCGGCCAATCTGGAACGGCTGGAAAAGCTGCTGAAAGGCCGGCGGATCCGCGTTCAGATTGCGGGCGCCATCCCGACGCTGGAATTCCAGAAAGCCATGCTTGAACCGATGCAGCAAAGCGTTGCCTCTATGCGCGCAGCGGGCATCGACATCTGGCCGGGCTATTCGCATGTCTCCCCGACCAATGTGTTGAGCATCGTCAAATCGCTGATCTTTGCGCAATCCAATGATTATGTCTGGCACGAGGTCGTGCTGGAGGATGATCATGCGAAAAAGGCGGCCATGCTGGCCGACCCCGATTGGCGCGCCCGCGCCCGCGAAAGCTGGGACACGCAGGCCTGGCCGCATTCACCCTTGCGCAACCCGCAGGATCTGCTGCTGCTCGACAGTGAAAATGGCGTTGGGCCGCTCAACATGACGCTGGAAGCCTATGCCGCCAGCCGCGGCCTCCACCGTTCTGACGCGATGGCCGAATGGATCCTGGCCAATGGCACGCGATCAACGGTCCACATGGCCCCCTTCCCCAAGGATGAAGGGCTGACGCTGGGCCTGATGCGTGACCCGCAAACCGTCGGCAATATTTCAGACGCAGGGGCGCACCTGCAAATGCTGTGCGGCGGCGGTGAGAATGCCTTGCTCCTCACGCAATATGTGCGCGACGAAAAGAAGCTGACCATCGAAGAGGCTGTTCATGTCATGACCGGCAAGCTGGCGCAGCACTTCTTCCTGCATGATCGCGGCATCATCGCACCGGGCATGCGGGCCGATATCGCGGTGTTCAATCTGGATGAGATCCAGCGTCAGCCCATGGAAAAGGCGCATGACGTGCCCGATGGCCGCGGCGGCGTGACCTGGCGGTTCACCCGCAAGCCGATGCCGACCCGGCTCACGCTGGTCAATGGCGTCCCGACCTTTGAAAATGGGGCCTATACGGGCGCCACGCCGGGCGCATTCCTGTCTCCCGCAAATGACGACGCCGCCGCCGTCCTGGCCGCAGAATAATCGGCCAACCGCCTGAAACTGGGAGAGAGAGATGAGCGAAGCCAAGGTGGGTGAAGCCGACCGCGCCTATTTCAACGGGGCGATCAAAAAGGTGGAGACGGCAAGTTCCGTACTTGTCAGCTCCTCGCCCTATCTGAACCATGCCGAGCTGCGGCATTTGATTGCGCAGGAAATGCTGCGGCGCAATGGCGCGGATCTGCCCAATACGGCCTATATTCCAGAGGTTGCACAGATCCTGCACGATCTGGAAGATATGCCGACCATTATCGGGCTGTTCGAAGCTGAAAAACAGCGCCTGCCGCGGTTCAAGGCGTGGATGGATCGCAAATGTCTGGCGGACTTCACCCTGGCTGAGACCAAGGATTGTGCGCCGGGCACCTTGGGCGCTGCGCTGCATGAATTTATGCGCAATTCCGGCTATCAGCTCGATCTGTTTTTTCAGGAGGTTAAGGTCGTCAACGACTTTACCTTCTATCTGCGCCAGACCGCGCTGACCCATGACATTGAACATATCGTCACGGGTTTTGGCCCCAATCATGGCGGCGAGGTTGCCCTGCTGAACGCCAATATGGTCGCCAAGTCGCGCTATTTCCGCCCGGAACTCAGCAACTTCTTCAGCCGTATTGCCTTTTACCTGAAGGCCAAGACGATCATGAAGGATGGGCTGTTCTATCCAGAGGCCATGGCGCTGAACCTAGAGGCTGAATTTCAGGGCGCCCTGCAGGCGCGCAACTGGAAATATCAGCTGATGATCGTCGACTGGCGCGACTATGTCGATCATCAGATCAGCGATATTCGGGAAGACCTGGGCATCACGCCGGTTCTGCCCGAAGGCACATGGGCGGATTCGAATAAGCTGGTCCACGACTAAGCAAGCCAAAATCGCGACGATACGACGCAACTAAAAATTGAATGCGCATCAAAGACGCTATATGCGTATTTGAAATACATTTTCGTTACGCATGAATGGGAGATGAGGATGCGCGGACTTTCGGGCAAGGTCGGGATTGTTGCAGGCGGCGGGCGTGGCATTGGGGCGGCCACCGCAAAGCGACTGGCCAGCGAAGGCGCGCATGTTGTCGTGGGTGACCTGATGGGCGATTGGGCCCGAGAGGTCGCCGCTGACATCACCGCAGCGGGCGGCAAGGCGATTGGCGTCGATCTGGACGGCACATCGGCGGACTCACAAGCCGCCATCGTTGCAGCGGCCAAGGCCGAATTTGGCGGCCTCGACTTTTACCATTCCAATCTGGCCGGCGGGACCGAAGGCGATATCGACGCCCTGAATTGCCCGGTTGAAGTTCTCGACAAAAGCTTTGCGATCAATACCAAAAGCCATTTTCTTGCCACGCAGGCGGCGCTGCCCGAACTTTTGGAACGGGGCGGCGGCGCCATGATCTATACGTCATCCGGCGCGGCCTCTGGCGGGGCGGCATGGCAGGTTGCCTATCCGATGACCAAAAATGCCATCCATGCGCTTGCCCGCCATGTGGCCTCACGCTGGGGCAAGCAGGGCATTCGCGCCAATGTCATTTGCCCGGGCCTTGTCCTGACCGAAGCGGTCAAGCAGCATCTGACCGATGAATATGTCGAACGCGGGTTGAAGAATGTGCCGCACACGCGCCTTGGCCAACCCGATGACATTGCAGCGGCGGTTGCCTTTCTGGCCTCAGCCGATGGCGAATGGGTGACGGGTCAGGTCTGGCACGTCAATGGCGGCGCGCAGATGCGCGACTGATCCCACAAAGCCAATCACCCACATAACGCCTCAGGGAGAGCGCAAGATGGACGCAGCTGCGTCAACCCAACGCCTGACGAACAAATGGGTCGTCCTGGCCCTGTTGCTTGGCATTGCGCTGGTCAATTATGGCGACCGCTATCTGCTGGCCGGTCTGGTTGAGCCGATCAAGGCCGAATTTGGCGTTTCGGACGGGTTTATGGGCCTGTTGATGGGCCCGGCCTTTGCCTTGCTCTATTCCCTGCTTGCCATCCCGCTTGCGCGTGCCGCCGATCATATGTCGCGCATCGCCATTCTGTGTGCGGGCTGTGTGGTGTGGAGCGCCTTTACCATTTTGTCCGGCCTTGCCCCGTCGCCGACATGGCTTGCCATCGCCCGCGTCGGCGTCGGCGTTGGCGAAGCGGCGTTCCAAGCCCCGGCCTATTCGCTGCTGGCTGCCTATTTCGCGCCATCGCAGCGCGGCCGCGCTTTTGCGGTGATGACGCTTGCCGTCTATTTCGGCCAATATCTTGGCTATCGCGCCGGGCCGGAAATTGCCCATGCCGGCAGTTGGCGGGATGCCTTTTACGTCATGGGCGTGGCCGGCATCATTCTGGCCGCCATCGGCTATGCCATTATTCGGGAACCGGCGCGGACAGAGCCCGTTCCAGCGAAGGCAGAGCCGCTTTGGCCGCTGTTCAAGACATTATGGACGGCACCAAGCTTTCGCGGGCTGTCGCTGGGCATGGCGCTTGCCACTTTGTCGGGCCTCAGCTTTGGGATGTGGGGCCCCTCGCTCTTCGCGCGGGCCTATGCCTTGCCGATTGCGGAGGCCAATGCCGCTTTTGGCCTGGCTTTTGGCTTGCCCGGCCTGCTGGGCACCCTGGCCTTTGGCGTGCTTGCTGACCGTGTTGTCAAACAACGCGGGCCGGAATGGCTGATGTATCTGGCCGCGGGCGCCGCATTTTCGGCCACCCTGTTGTTGATGATTGTCATCTGGGCGCCAGATCTGGCCACAGCCCGGCTGATTGCCATCCCCTCTGGCCTGTTGGGCGGCGGCTGGTCCGTCGGGATTATGGCGGCGCTGCAATTCCTGATGCCCGACCGGATCCGCGCCACAGGCACGGCGCTGGCGCTGCTTGTCATCAACCTGATCGGCTATGTCACCGGGCCATTGCTTGCCGGGCAGATCAGCGATCTGGTGTCCGGAGACCCGGCCTATTCCTTGCGCATGGGCCTGACGCTGATCGTGCCGACCGGCTTTATCGGCGCGGCCCTTATGATCCGGGGTGCGCGATCCCTGTCACAGGATCGCGCAATGCTTGCAGACCGCGTTCAGGGCTGACGCCTTACCGCTTGTTCGGATCGGTCGGTGCGCCGGGCATGGCCATGTAATAATGGCCGGCGTTCAACCCGCCATCGACCGACAGCTCTGTCCCGATGCAATATTTGGCATCGTCAGAGGCAAGATACGCTGCGGCCGCCCCAATATCGGCCGCCTCGCCCGAACGCTGGGCCGCATAAATCCAAAAGCCCCGATCATAGACATCGCGCGGCAGACCCGTTGGGTTGGCCATTGGCGTCAGGATGCCACCCGGATGGATGGAATTGACGCGGATGCCCCGCGGCCCCAGTTCGAGCGCCAGCGCCTTGGTAAAGCCGCGCACGCCAAATTTAGAGGCGCAATAGGCCGTCAGGCTGTTGGCCCCTGAAATCCCGTCGGCAGAGCTCATATTGGTGATCGTTCCGCCGCCGGCCCGTTCCAGCGCCGGTATCGCTGCCTGACAGCCGATCATCGTGCCGATCAGGTTGATTTCAATCACCCGGCGGATCTCTGCCTCGCTGAGGTCATCCAGCCGCTTAAAGACGATGACACCCGCATTATTGACCAAAGTGTCGAGCTTTCCAAAGCGCGCTTCGGTTGCGGCAATGGCGGCATCCCATTGATCACGCGACGTCACATCGTGCCGCACAAAGGCGGCGGCATCGCCCAGTTCGTCTGCCAGCGCCTGGCCTTCGGCCTCCAGCACATCGCTGATCATCACCTGCGCGCCTTCTTCAACAAAGCGGCGCACAATGCCTTCGCCAATCCCGCGGGCACCACCGGTGACCAGAGCACATTTCCCTTGCAGACGTTTCATCACTCTCTCCTGAAACCCAGATAAAGGCTGAATAAACGCTGGATTTGCGCTTCACAATGCGCAATCATCAAAGAAACAGGTTATTCAACCGCGAAACGCGAAGGAGCAGGAATGTCGGATAACGCACTTTTCCCAAAAGGCGCGGCGCTCGTCCTGGGTGCAAGCGGCGGCATTGGGGGAAAGGTGGCTGAGGTTCTGGCCGCCGATGGTGCTGATCTTGCACTGGTTTATAACCGCAAGGCAGAGGCCGTTGCGCGCGTGGCGACGGCCTGTGCCACACGGACAAGCCAGCATGGCTGCGACATTACCGACGGGGCAGCCGTTGCCCAAATGATCAGCGACGTGGTTGCCACCCATGGCCGCATTCACACGCTCGTCTGGGCCGCCGGACCGCTTGTGGAGCAGGTCTTGCTGTCTGAAACATCGCCCGAGGCCTGGCGGCGGGCCTTTGATGTCGAAGTGCACGGATTTTTCGGCCTGGTGCAGGCGCTGCTGCCGCATATGCGCGATCAGGGCGGCGGATCCATCGTGCATCTGGGGTCTGCCGGGCATCTGCGCTGGCCCGACCGGGATGGCCTGTCGGTCGCGCCCAAAGCCGCGAATGAAAGCTGGCTGCGCGGCATTGCCCGCGAAGAGGGCCGCCATGGCATCCGCGCCAATTCTGTCTTGGTTGGCGTGATTGATGCGGGCATGTTCCATGAATTGATGCAAAAGGGCGCCTTCCCGCCAAGCTGGACCGAAGAGACATTGAAAATGCTGTCGGTCAAGCGCTGGGGCCAGCCCGAAGAAATCGGCTATGCGGTCAGCTGGCTGGCATCATCGCGGGCGGCCTATGTGACGGGGCAGCAGATAAATGTTTCGGGCGGCTTTGGCCTGTAAGGGGGAGAAAAAGGACATGACGATCAATCCGGCGCTGGAGCCGATCCTGCAAGCATTTGCCGAATTTGCGACCACCGACTGGTCCCAAATGCCCGTCGCAACCGCCCGGGCGATGATGGATACGCCGCTGGTCGATGCCAGTTTGCCCATGGCGCGTGTCGAGACGCTGGATATGGACTTGCCCGGCCGAACGATCAAAGGGCGCCTTTATGTGCCGCATCAGGCCGAAGCCAAGCCGCCGCTGATCCTGTATTTCCATGGCGGTGGCTGGGTGCTGGGCAGCCTCGACACGCATGATGGCACATGCCGCGAACTGGCCCAGGCCAGCGGCGCTGCGGTTTTGTCGGTCGATTATCGGCTGGCCCCCGAAGCGCGCTACCCCGCCGCAGCCGAAGATTGCCACGCGGCCTGCCATTGGGCCTTGGCCAAGGCAGAGGACCTGGGCGTGGATGCCAGCCGCATGGCCGTTGCCGGGGACAGCGCCGGCGGCAATTTGGCGGCCGCGGTCAGCCTGATGGCCCGGGACCGGGGCGGACCAGATCTGCGCCACCAATTGTTGATCTACCCCGTCACCGATGCCGATTTTTCAACCGCATCTTATACGGCAAATGGCGGCGGTGAATATTTCCTGTCGACAGGGGCGATGCGCTGGTTCTGGGACCATTATCTGGGCGAGACCGCGCCAGAGGCGGCCCCTTTGGCGCGGCTGCTCCATCGGCCCGATTTGGCGGGCCTGCCGCCGGCAACGGTGATCACCGCCCAATATGATCCTTTGCGCGATGAAGGCGATGCCTATGCCGCCCGCCTGGCAGACGCGGGCGTCGCCACTGATCATCATGTCGCACCGGGCATGATCCATGGCTTTTTCGGGATGACGGCCGCCGTCCCCGATGCGGGGCAATGGATGGCGCTGGCAGGCCGGAACCTGCGGCAGGCGCTGGCATGACAGGCCAGCTGACCGACCGGGTCATTTTCATCACCGGGGCGGCATCCGGCATTGGCCGGGCCACAGCCGACGCCGCCCGGCGTGCCGGCGCGCATGTTGCGGGCGCCGATATCGGCAATTTGGACGCCCTGTCGGATCTGGATCTCGCCTTGCCGCTGGATGTGACCGATGCAGCGGCCATGGATGCGGCAGCCGCGCGGATCATGGCTGAATTTGGCCGGATTGATGGGCTGGTGACCTGTGCCGGTATCTCCGTGCCCGGAACCGCGACCGAAATGGCATTGGACGGATGGGATCGCGCACTGGCCGTCAACCTGACCGGAACGATGCTGGCTTGCCGCGCGGTCCTGCCCTTTATGACGGCGGCAGGCGCGGGATCGATTGTCACCATTTCCAGCATTTATGGCATGACGGGGTGCGCCGGGAACACGCCCTATAACGTCACCAAAGGCGGCGTTTTGCAGCTGACCCGCAGTCTGGCCGCCGATTATGGCGCGGCGGGCATTCGCGTCAACGCGATCAGCCCCGGCTATATCGAAACGCCGATGACCACGATGTTGCAAGACAGCCCGATCAGCGCCGCCTTTATCGACATGCATCTGCTGAAACGCGCCGGACGGCCTGACGAAGTCGCCAAGGTGGTCGCTTTTCTGCTTTCCGATGAGGCGTCCTTCGTGACAGGAGCGAACATTCCTGTTGACGGCGGCTTTTCCGCCGCGCAGGTCATCCGCCTTTGAATCCCGCCCGAGACAAGACCGGAAATTTGGTATGAAGAGTGATTTTGTCGTCGATGACATTGATCGCAGCATCGTAGAGCAGCTGCGCTTCAACGGTCGCGCCACCAACCAGCAAATCGCGGACAAGCTGGGCCTGACCGCGACGACTGTGTCTGCCCGGATCCGCCGGATGGAAGACGCCAATCAATTGCGGGTGGTCGCCGTGTCCGACTTTTCAGCGCATGGATATAATGTGCTGATGGAAGTCGCGATTGAGGTCGATGGCCGGGCCGCATCTGAAGTGGCGGCCGAATTGGCCGGCTTTCCAGAGGTTTTCGCCGCTCATGTCGTCACCGGGCGCTATGATATCGACATGCTGGTTGTGCTGCATGATTTTGATGAACTGCCCGGCCTGTTGCTCGACAAATTCTCAAAGGTGCGCGGTGTGCGGTCCATGTTGCCGACCATCGCTGTCGACGTCATCAAATATAAGTTCGATGTCGCGCCGATCGAAGACAGGGGAAATGCATGACAACGCCGCAACTTGATGATCTTGATCGCCAGCTGATCAACATCCTGTCGCATGATGCGCGCGTATCAAACCGCAAGATTGCGGCTGATCTGGGCGTGACCGAAGGCACAGTGCGCGGCCGCATCAAGCGGTTGCAGCAGGATCGGCTGATCGCCTTTACCGCGATCACCGGGTTCAGCCTGTCCAACCATGCGCGGCTGGCCTTTATTGGCGTGCAGGCCGAGGTTGGCCAGGTGCGCGAGGTTGCCCGCCAGATTGCCGACCTGCCGCTGATCACCAGCGTGATGATCACCATGGGTCAATTCAACATTCTGGCGATTTCGGTGTTTGATGAACTGGAAAATCTGGTCGAGCATGCGTCAGACCGGATCCTTGCCATTGATGGCGTGCATCATGTGGAAACGTCGATCGCGGTCAAAACGCTGAAATACAACCCCCGCGTCGTGCGGATCACCGAATCCGATCATGCGATGGATGTCGGCGACTGACACTTCGCGTAAAATTTAATCTTTTCTTTTACGCAAAGCCGCAAACGCCAAACGTCTCACCTCTATTTCCACCAAGGCTTATTGCCTTGACGTTACGATATGCGCTATCAAGCGGATATTGTGGAGGAGATTCTGGATGGCAAAGACAGCTGATTATGGCTTGGGTGAATATACCTACCCGCGCGGCTGGTTCATGGTTGCAACCTCGCAAGAAGTGACGACCACGCCTTTGGCCGTCCGTTATTTCGGCGAGGACATGGTCTTGTATCGCGGCCAATCGGGTCGCCCGTTCCTGGTCGAGGCGTATTGCCCGCACATGGGCACGCATTTGGCCAAGAACACATCATCTTATGTCGTGATCGATAAGGAACATGTCGAAGGCGACAATATTCGCTGCCCCTATCATGGCTGGCGCTTTGGCCCGGATGGCCGTTGCAACGACATTCCTTATTCCCCGGCCCCCATCCCCAAGGCGGCGTGCCTGAAAAGCTGGAAGGTGGTTGAACGGGCGGGGTGCCTGTGGACCTGGTTTGACGAAGAAGGCGGTGAACCGGATTATGATCTGCCCGCCTTTGATCAATGGGATGCCCCAAGCTGGGTCAATTGGTCGGTCGAGGCGCTGGGTGAGTTGAACTGCCATCCGCAGGAAGTTGTCGATAACATGACCGACAAGGGCCATTTGCAGCCCGTGCACGGGTCGATCGACATGGTTCTGTTCGAAAATGAATTCAGCGACCATGTCTGTCGGCAGATTCTGACCGCCGGGCACAAGACGCTGGCAGGTGACAATGCAGAGCCGATGACCAACGACACCTGGTATACAGGCCCCGGCATTTTGCAGTCGGTGATGATCGGCGAATATCCGTCGCACATGCTCATCGCCCACACGCCGGTTGACGATGGCGTTATCAAAGTTTGGTACGGCCTGTTTGTGAAGGTGAAGAACGATGTTCCGACATCGTCCGACATTGAACTGGCCAAGGGCTATGAAAAGGCCGGTGTTGCGGCATTTGCGCAGGACTTTGAGATCTGGGCGAATAAGCGCCCCTGCCTCAACCCGATGATGGTCAAGGGCGATGGCCCGTTTGACAAGCTGCGCATCTGGTATCGGCAATTTTACAATCCGCGCGCACGCGCCAGCGACTTCCAAAAGCGGGTCAACGGCCATTATGTGACCCGCGGAACGCAAACCGCCCCCTGGGACCAGGTGGCGTAAGCGTCTTCATCCGCATCAAAAATGTTCTGGGCCGGCGGTCGCAAGACCACCGGCCTTTTTTTTGTGCCTGATCCTGGGCGGCAGACGCATGGCGAAGGACGGGCGTCCTGACCAACCGGTGGTGCCATTGCCCAGCGCCTCCCCCATTTTCAGGGCATAAAAAAAGGGGCGCACCAGCGGTGCACCCCCTTCTTTTTCTTGGATCGACCGGCTTAGAAGGCCAGATCGAGCGTCATGCCATAGGTGCGCGGATCACCCCAGATGTCCGTGGCAAAGCCAAGAGCACCGAAGTCCACCGAGCGGACAACATATTCTTTGTTCGTCAGGTTCTTGCCCCACAGCGTGACGCTGAAGTTCTTGCCAAGACCCAGATTGTCAAAGCGCAGCTGCGCATCCAGAAGACCGCGGGCATCGCCCTTGGTTTCATTGCGGAACGGCGCCGTCAGCGGGTTACCGAACATCCAGAAGGACGAGGTATAGTTGTAGCCGACACGTGCGGTCATATCGACCGAACCGATCGGATATTTGGCGGTTGCGCCGATATTGGCGGTCCAGTTCGGCGAATAGCCCAGGTTCTGGATCGATGCGACGTTGCGGACAACGTTGTTCACGTCCCCAGCCGGGAATTCCACCGGATCCTTCTTCACATAACCAACCGAGCCATCGATCGAGAAGTTATCGGTCAGAATGACGTTACCTTCCAGTTCGGCGCCATAATATTTGGTCTTACCGGCGTTGACCGTGATGTTACCAAAGCTCTGGCCAACCGGCGTCGGGACCGGGATGGTCACAAGCTGATCGGTGTAGACATTGTAGAACACAGCCGCATTCAGGCGAACGCGATCATTCCATTCCGTCTTGGCACCCAGTTCATAGGACCAGATGGTTTCGTCGTTGAACGGCGTCAGCGGGATGGAGCTGGTGTCCTGACGGGCATTATAGCCGCCCGAACGATAGCCACGCGCGATGCGGGCATAGAGGTTCACGTCATCCGAGGCCTTATAGTCCAGGGTGAGGTGACCGGTCGGGGCGTTAAAGCTCTTGCTGCTTGTGGCCCGGTCCAGAGCTGCACCGGTAAAGGGCAGCGCGCCGTTCTGGGTGACCTGGAAGCTCTTCTTATCCCAGGTATAACGCAGACCAAGCGTGATGCCGAAAGGCGCATCCGCACCACCGGGGCGATAGGTGCCCTGGCCATAAAGTGCAAAGCTGTTGCCGCGTGCATTATAGCCAAGCACCGAAGCAATCGCGAGGGCGCGATAACGGGCCGGGTTATACGGCGCGAGGTACGACAACGGACCGGCAAAAACGCTGGCGTTGGTGTCGAGCACGAAGGCATAGTTCTGCGGGTTCAGTTCCTTACCGCTTTCACGGAAGTAGAAGGCACCGACAACCCATTCAAATGCCTGGCCGTTGGGCGAGACAATTTCGATTTCCTGGCTGAACTGACGCTGACGACGATCATTCTTCGTGTTGAAGAGATCCTGCGTCGTGGTCGGCACAGACAGCGACGACACGTAATTTGCGGTTGCTTCGGCCGTGTCGGGGTTGGTTGCCGCGAAGATCGGCTTGATCAGAGCAGCCGGGAGGCCGTTGAACAGCGTCGCCTGCGAGAACAAGGGGCCACGGATGCCGCCAAGACCATCAATGTCGTTGCCGGTGATGGTGTTGTGCCATTCACGATAGGCCGTGGTTGACCGCACGGTGAAGGCATCATTGTCGAGTTCCAGACGGAACATGTCGCCCCAAAGCGTGTCGGTCGACAGGCCCGAGCTGTTGTTGCAAACCGTGCTGCGACGCTCAAGCGAGATCTGCGACAGCGGCGTGCCGCATTCCGGCTGCAGCGACGTTGCAAGGCCCAGATAGCCCTTCACATTGGCCGGCTGAACAACCTTGAAGGTGTTGCCGTCCAGTGTCCGGGTGCCGGGGAAACGCGTCGTATCGCCATCACCCACTGCAACCAGCTGCTGGAAACCAGCGACCGACTTGATCCGCGACCAATCAAAGATGTTGGTCAGCGTCAGGTTATCGGTCAGGTCCACCTGCATGGCCCAGCGCGCGCTGTTGTTGCGCACGGCGCCGGGATCACGCTTGTCGGGGGCCAACAGATTGTCGACCACGCCGTCACGCGCCTTGTACATATAGGCGAACGACATGCGCACGCGCTCTGCGAGTTCGCCCGTGTTCAGGATGACGCGACCGGCCTTCTGGCCATAATTGCCAGCGCCGGCACGCACGGTAACACCAAATTCTTCATCCGGCAGACGCGTGACGAAGTTGACAGCGCCGCCCGTGGTGTTGCGACCAAAGAGCGTGCCCTGCGGGCCACGAAGGACTTCGACGCGCTCAATATCAGCGACTTCGAAAGACGAGGCAGAGCTACGCGCCATGTAGACGCCATCGACATAGATACCGATCGGCGAGTCATAACCCTGCGATTCATCGGCCGCCGTCGGGATGCCGCGAATGGTGACAACGGCTGCCGTTGCGTTGGTCGTTGCGCCAACAACCGAAACGTTCGGCGCGATCGCAGACAGATCCTTGGCTTCGGCAATGCCGCGCAGCTCAAGCTGGGCCGCCGGGATGGCCGAAATGGCGATTGGTGTTTCCTGCAAGCTTTCCGAACGCTTTTGCGCCGTGACGACGATTTCGCCGAGCGTTCCATTATCTTCTTCGGCAGCCTGCGCAAAAGCTGGCGCGGAAAACCCTGCCAGACCGACACCTGCCAGAAGCACAGCGGCGAAAGCGCGCTTAGATTGGCCCTTCATCTCAACCTCTCCCCAGAGCTACATTCGTGCGCCCCAATGGGCGCCGAGCATTAAAGCAGGCCCTTCTTCACCATAAGCGTAACGAAAGTCAATTCGTTTTACGCATTGCCTGCCAAAAATCCCGATTCAAAGATCATTTTGCGGAGCATCCGTTAGTGACGCAAACGTATTCTGCGTCAAAACTTATGTCGCAGTGGCGCCGCCATCGACAACAAGTGGGTGCCCGGTCACAAAGCTTGCCTGATCTGAACACAGCCAAAGAACCGCCGCCGCAATCTCTTCGGCACGGCCCATGCGGCCCATAGGCGTCAGGGAATCCAGCACCTTGCGCATATCTGGATTCGCGGCCAGCGGGGCCGTCATCGGCGTTTCGATCACACCCGGGCAGACGCAATTGACGCGAATACCAGACTTTGCCCAGCGCAAGGCCCCGTGCCGCGTCAAGCCCACAACGCCATGCTTTGAGGCGGTGTAGCCCGGCTGCGCACCATTGCCGACCAGACCGTTGATCGACGCTGTATTGACGATGGCACCGCCGCCCTGGGCCAGCATCACCTCTGCTTCTTCGCGCATGCACATCATGACACCGGTCAGGTTGATGCCAATGGCGCGGGCCCAGACATCATCTTCATATTCATTGGCGCCCATATTGTTGATGCCGGCATTGTTGAGCGCGCAATCAAGGCGGCCATATTCAGATACGGCCCGCTGCACGAGCGCCTTCACATCGCCCGCATTGGCGACATCGCAACGCTGAAACACCGCCTGCCCGCCTGCGGCGACGATCATATCGACGGTTTCGCTACCCCCGGCTTCGTTGACATCGGACACAACGACGCGTGCGCCAGACGCGGCAAAGGCGATGGCCGAGGCCCGGCCAATGCCGCCACTTGCGCCCGTGACCAGCGCAACTTTACCGTCAAACCCGTAATTCATCCGACATCCCTCCTTGATTTGCGTAGCCCTACAGATAATGTACGACGCAAATTGCGGTCAACCTTTGCCATTAATAAGAAGATTCGAATGCAGAACCCTCTTTTCGATTCGCTTACCCTAGGCGCGCTTCATCTGTCCAACCGGATCGTCATGTCCCCCATGACACGGGATCGGGCGGGGCCTGATGATGTACCCGGCGCGATCATGGTCGATTATTATCGCCAGCGGGCGGGTGCCGGGCTGATCGTGACCGAAGGCGTGCAGCCCAGTGCAGTCGGCAAGGGATATTGGCGCACCCCCGGTATCTGGTCCGACGCGCAGATTCAGGGGTGGCGCAAGATTGCCGATGCCGTTCATGCAGAAGGCGGGCAAATCGTGATGCAGATCATGCATTGTGGCCGCGTCGTCGTGCCTGGCAATCGCGGCTATGACGCCGATGTTATCGCGCCGTCGGCCCTGCCCTGCCCTGATCCGGTGCCGGGACCCGATGGCGTCCCCGCCCCGACAGCGGCGCCACGCGCGCTCCACGCGGATGAACTGCCCGGCCTTGCAGCCGAATTTGCCCAGGCGGCGCGCAATGCGCGGCAGGCGGGGATAGATGGCGTCGAACTGCACGCCGCCAGTGGTTACCTGATCAACCAGTTTCTGAACCCGGCCAGCAACCAGCGCAGCGACGCCTTTGGCGGCTCTGCGGAAAACCGCGTGCGGTTTCCGATCATGGTGTTGCAGGCGATGGCGGATGCCATTGGCGCAGACCGGGTGGGCCTGCGGATTTCGCCCGGCAATCCGTATAATGGCATGGACCCCAGCGATCCGGCGGCCACCTTCATCCCCTTGCTGAAGGGCGCTGACGCGATCAACCTTGCCTATGTCCATGTCGTCGATATGCGGCTTGATGGGCTCGACACGCTCGACATGATCCGCAGCCATTGCCGCGCGCCGATTATTGCCAACAACATGTTGACGGCAGACAGCGGCCGCGCGCTGATTGATGCCGGGCGGGCAGAGGCGATCAGCTTTGGTCGGGCCTTTATCGCCAATCCCGATTTGGTGGCGCGGCTGAAGGCCGGGGCACCGCTGGCCAAGCCCGATTATAGCCTGCTCTACACCGGTGAGGAAAAGGGCTATACCGATTATCCCCCCATGGCAGCAGCTGGCTGACAGACCGGCCGCGCCTAGGTGCGGGTGAAAATATAAGGAGAGACCGATGTCCGCCGATTTTGATCTGGTTATTCGCAACGGCACGATTGCCGATGGCACGGGCGGCGCGCTGCGCGATGCCGATATTGCCGTCAAAGACGGGCGCATTGCGGCGATCGGACAGATTTCTGCGCGCGGCACAGAGGAAATCGATGCCAAACACCGCATCGTCGCCCCCGGCTTTGTCGATGTGCATACGCATTATGACGGGCAGGCCATCTGGTCGGAAGAACTGGCCCCGTCCTCCGCGCATGGCGTGACAACCGCGGTTATGGGCAATTGCGGCGTCGGTTTTGCGCCATGTCGCAAATCGGATCAGGATATGCTGATCAACGTCATGGAAGGGGTGGAGGACATTCCCGGCGTGGTGATGGCAGAAGGCCTGCCCTGGGATTGGGAAACATTCCCCGATTATATGGATCGGCTGGATCAAGGCGCGCGGGACATCGACGTTGCGGCCTATCTGCCCCATTCCCCATTGCGCGTTTACGTCATGGGGGAACGGGGCGCCCGGCAAGAACCGGCAACCGCCGAAGATCTTGCCAAAATGCGGGCTTTGACGCGTGAGGCAATGACGGCGGGGGCCCTTGGCTTTGCGACATCGCGCCTGTCGATCCACAAAACAGCCGATGGCGGCAGTATTCCGACATTTGATGCCGATGTTCGCGAGCTTCAGGAAATCTGCCTTGGCATGCGCGATGTGGGGCGCGGGACGTTGCAAATCGTGCTCGATGCCTTTCGCGGGTGGGATAATGAATATCCGATCATCGATCGGCTGGTCAAAGAAAGCGGCCGTCCGGCCACCTTCACCCTGGCTTCGGGCAATGAAGGCCCGCCCGCCTGGCGCCGCGTTCTTGACCTGATGGCGCAGACAAAGGCCGCGGGTGGGCAGGTCACAGCCCAAGTCATGCCCCGGCCAATCGGCCTGATCGCGGGTCTGGAACTTTCGGTCCATCCCTTCATCATGTGCCCGAGCTGGCAGAAAATTGCGCATTTGCCGCTGGCTGACAAAGTGGCCGCCATGCGCGATCCGGCCCTGCGCGCCGCCTTGTTGAGCGAAACGCCAGAGCCAGGACATCCGTTCAATGCCTTGGGCCGCAACTGGCGCTGGATGTTCCCGCTCGACAATCCGCCCAATTACGCCCCGCCGCCCGAAACCAGCATTGCGGCACAGGCCGCCGCCCGTGGCTGTACGCCGGAAGAAGTGGCCTATGATCGTTTCCTGGCGACCAATGGCAAGGGCCTGTTTCTGGCCGCACTCGGCAATTTTGAAGGCGGGACGCTGGACGCGGCGCATGAAATGCTGATGCACCCTGATTGCGTCCCCGCGCTGGGCGATGGCGGCGCCCATTATGGCGCCATCTGCGATGCCAGCTATTCAACCTTCCTGCTGTCGCACTGGGTGCGCAACGATGGGCCGCAAAAGATTGATCTGGCACAGGCCATTCACATGCTGTCGGCCAAATCGGCCCATGCCGTGGGCATGACGGATCGTGGTACATTGACCCCTGGGGCAAAGGCCGACATCAACGTCATCGATATGGACCGGCTTGGCATTGCCTTGCCAGATATTGTCCATGACCTGCCGGCCGGCGGGCGTCGGCTGGACCAAAAGGCGACCGGTTATGACGCGACGATCGTTTCGGGCACGGTGATCCGACGGCATGATGTGGCAACGGGCGCACGGCCCGGTCGGCTTGTACGGGCCGCCTAAAGCACATGGCCCGGCCTGTGCGCCGGGCTATGCCCGCATCGTGTAGCGGATCGGCAAGGATTTGAGGCCACCCGTATGGTTGGTCTTCACCCATGTCGGTGTGCCGTCGAGCGCGATCGTATCGACCCGCTTAGCGATTTCACGCAACAGCGCCTCGACCTCCATTTCCGCCAGCACTCGGCCAAGGCAGTGATGCGCGCCATAGCCAAAGGCGACATGGCGGTTGGGGCTGCGATCCACGCGAAAGGCCTCTGGCGCGTCAAAAGCGGCTTCATCCCGATTGCCTGAAAGATACATCAGGCAGACCGACTCCCCGGCCTTGATCTCTTGCCCGGCCAGAACCGTGTCATGCGCCGCAGTTCGGAAGAAGTGGCGCACTGGCGTTGCCCAGCGGAAAATTTCCTGCGCCGCCAAGGGCACAAGATCCGGATTGGCCTTAAGCTTTGCGAACTCCGCGGGGTTACGAGCAAGTTGCATCATGCCAACACCGACCGAAGAGCTGGTGGTATCATGCCCGGCCGCCGCCAGCAGCATGCCATAAGACAGCGTATCGATATCTGACAAAGGCGCACCATCCATGGTTGCATTGGCCACGACCGACATCAGATCCTCCCGCGGATCCGCCCGGCGTTCGGCCACAACGCCCGCAAGATAGCCGAAAAAGGCCATGGCCACTTCCTGCCCATAATCGCCACTGCGCTGGCGATCCGGATCTTGGGCACCGAACAGCTCTTGCGTCAGCTTCAGGACCAGCGGCGCATCGCTATCTGGCAGACCCAGGATCGATGTGATCATGATCAACGGATAGGGGATGGCAATCTCTTCAACAAAGTCGCACTGGCCGCCCAGCTGTTCCAGCTTATCGACATATTCGGTTGCAAGACGGGTCATGCGGTCGTCGAGCGACTTCAAAAAGCGGGAGTTGAACCAGCTTTGCGTCAATCCGCGAAACTTGCGGTGATCGGGCTCGTCCATATCCAGCAAGGTCCGCACGGGCCCGGTTCGCACGCCCCATTGGGCAATGATCGTATCTTCAATATCGCGGGGCACCAAAGTCAGCCGCGGCGCGGCGAGCCATGTCTTGTTGTCGCGTTCAACCGTGCGAATGGCCTCATTGCTGAGCACCGCCCAGAAGGGGCGATATGGATCCTGCTCAATCCATAAAACCGGCCCTTGCGCGCGCATCTCCTGACATGTCTGGGCGACTTGCGCCTCATCAAGATAAGCATGTGGCGAAAAGATATCGAGATTGCTTGTCGGGCGCATCATCCGCTCCTGTGTCTGGCTGTGCCATAGCAGCTTAGAGGCAATCTGGGAAAGTCGGTGGGTTGCGCCGCCCAAAATGGGCGATAGAAAAGCGCCGGAGGACAAGGCGCCATGCAAAACGACAAGCTCCTGGATCATTTCGGCCGCATTCACGCCGAGGCAGTGGCGGCCCTATCGCAGCATCTGATCACCTGTCGGCGGCATTTTGACGGCGATCTTGACCTGTTGCTTGTGCTCATGATCGTGGGGGAGCGGACCTTTGCCCCCAAAAATGCGGGCGATATCAGCTTTCGGGACTGGGCCCACACCGATGTTCGATCCGTCAAGCCAGAGGCGATCAACCTGCAATCCATTGCCGATTATAGCGGGATCCCCAGGGAAACCGTCCGCCGCAAACTCGATATTCTGGCGCGCCGCGGGTGGATTGAACGCGATGGCCGCAAATTCATCACGGTGACCGAAAAGGCCCGCGAAGACCTGGCGGACCTGACGCACAGCAATTTGCGCTATCTCATCAAGATCCAGAACGCCTTGGCCGATGCGTTGGGCGCATCCCCGGACGCGCAGTCCCAGCCAAGCCACCTGTACAAAGGCCCACCCGCCGCCTAAGATTTGCGCGAGTCCTGTTGGGTCATTCGGCAATATATGGAGGCTCGTGTACCAATGCTTATCCGAATTCCGCCATCGCATCACATCCCCGAAAGCGACGTCACGCCCGAAGCCCTATATTGGGACCGGCGCGCCGTGCTGGCCGCAATGGCGGCTGCCGGCGCCATGCCCGCTTTGGCAGCAGCGGCCCCTGTGCGCCCGCTGGCCGCCCGCCGGACGCGCACCCTGAACGAGGACATCACCCCGTTCGACACCGCGACAAATTACAACAACTTCTACGAATTCGGCCTGGATAAGGAAGATCCCGCCCGCAATGCCGGCCGCCTGAAAACCCGGCCATGGACCGTGCGGATTGATGGTGCCTGTGCCAAACCGCAAACACTGGACATCGATCGGCTGATCCGGCTTTTCCCGTTGGAAGAGCGGGTTTATCGGATGCGCTGCGTGGAAGGCTGGTCGATGGTGATCCCATGGGTCGGCTTCCCGCTGGCGGCGCTCCTGAAGCTTGTCGAACCCACTGCAAAGGCCCGATATGTGGCCTTTGAAACGCTGTTTTCCCCCGCGCAAATGCCGGGGCAGCGGTCCAGCGTCTTGCAATGGCCGTATACCGAGGGATTGCGGCTGGATGAAGCGATGCATCCGCTGACGATGCTGTCGGTGGGGATTTACGGCCGGACGCTGCCCAATCAGAACGGGGCGCCACTGCGGCTGGTTGTTCCTTGGAAATATGGTTTTAAATCAATCAAGTCGATCACGCGCATTCGCCTTGTCTCCCGGCCACCGGCCACCAGCTGGAACCTGTCCGCCCCGCAGGAATATGGGTTTTACGCCAATGTGAACCCGGCGGTGGACCATCCCCGCTGGTCGCAAGCGCGTGAACGCCGCATTGGGGACTGGTTGCCGCGCAAGACACTGCCGTTCAATGGCTATGCAACCGAAGTGGCTGGCCTTTATCGCGGCATGAACCTGACCCGTTATTTCTGATGGTCGCACGCAAAATGGCGCCGCGGCGCTGGATCGTTCATCTGGTCATGGCAGTGCCATTGGCCGTGCTGATCGCGCGGTGGGGCCTTATCCTGTCTGGCACATCGCCCCGATTGGCGGGCCTGACGGCCGAACCGATCATGGAAACCGTCAACCAACTGGGGCTTTGGGCGCTGCGCGCCTTGATCCTGACGCTTGCGATAACGCCGCTGCGGCGCGCCACAGGCTGGTCATGGCTGGCCGCCTGGCGGCGCCCCCTGGGCCTGTGGTGCTTTGCCTATGCCTGTTTGCATCTGACCGTTTATCTTGGCCTTGATCTGCTGGGCGATCTTGCAGCACTGGGCCAAGAGATCGTCAAGCACCCCTTCATCCTGCTCGGCATGGCCGCCTGGGCCTTGCTGCTGCCATTGGCGCTGACATCGACGCAACGGATGATCCGGCGACTGGGTGGCCGGCGCTGGCAAAATCTGCACCGCCTGATTTATCCGGCGGCGCTTGCAGGCGCGGTCCATTTCATCCTGCGGGTCAAAGGCTTTCAGCCAGAACCCTGGATCTATGCCGCGCTGATCGCCGCTGTGCTGGCGCTGCGCATCGTGCCGCCCCGCCGCGCACGGCCAAGCTAGGCACGATCGCCAGCGGCTTTATTTGAACACGACCGTCCGGTTGCCGTTCAGCATGATGCGATGTTCCAGATGCAGCTTCACCGCGCGCGCCAGAACCCGGCTTTCGGTATCCTGCCCCTGGGCGATCAGCGCATCGACCGTATCCGCATGGTCAACAATCGACACGTCCTGCGCGATGATTGGCCCCTCATCAAGATCGGGCGTCACATAATGCGCCGTTGCACCGACCATTTTGACGCCGCGTTCATGCGCGCGATGATAGGGCTTTGCGCCCTTGAATCCGGGCAAGAAGCTGTGGTGGATGTTGATCACCCGGCCATCGAGTTTGCGACAAATCTGGTCCGATAGAACCTGCATATACCGCGCCAGAATAACCAGATCGACCTGCTGTTCCTCAACCATGGCCAGCAGGCGCGCCTCTTGTTCCAGCTTATTTTCGGGCGTGACGGGCAAGTGGTAAAAAGGCACGCCTTCATGATCGGCGCGGCGCTGCCACGTCAGATGGTTTGACACGATGCTCGTGACCTCCATCGGCAGCCGCTTGGTCGATGTCCGGTACAAAAGGTCGTTGAGGCAATGACCACCTTGGCTAACCATGATCATCGCCCGCAGCTTGCGGCGCAGATCGTGGATCTGCCAGTCAAGCTGAAAGGGTTCCGCCACGGGGGCAAAGGCCGCCGAAAACGCGTCCTGCGACAGCCCGTCCGGCGCGCTGAAGGCGACCCGCATGAAGAAGCGTCCGCTATCCGGATCGCCATATTGCGCGCTTTCAACGATGTTGCAGTCCTGACGGACCATCGCGTTCGCCACAGCGGCCACAATCCCCTTGCGGTCTTCGCTGACGATCCGCAGCACAAAATCTGCATCCTTGCGCATGGCAAGTCCCCCCTGATCGGTGTTTTATATAGGCCGCGCTTAGACTTGCAGCGGGCGTGACTCAAACCCGGCGCAGCAAGCATTAGCGCATCTTATTATGCGCTGTAGATGCGATAAAACCGCCACAAATTTATTTTCCGCACGCAAAATAATCCTCAGCTATCTGCCGAAGATCCGGCACAAATCACGCATGATGTGGCTGGGCCGCGACCCTTATCGGCAAAAAATGCGCGCGCCGCACATTTGGACCTGTCGCAGACTGGAAATATCCGCGACATGCGCTTAATTGAACGCACGTTCAACGAAGCAAAGGGATTTGACATGCGGCGGCGCGAACCAGAGGATCGGCGGGATCAATTGCTGCATGCGGCCCTGGCAACATTATCCGAAACCGGTATTGAAGCCTTTACGCTTGCCGCGGTTGCGCGGCGTGCCGATGTGTCACCGGCGCTGATCGTCCATTATTTTCAAGACCGGGACTCGCTGGTCGAAGCGGTGTTTCGCATGCTTGTGGAACGCGTGACGACACGCCCCCTGCGCGCGCTTGAGGCCGATGCAGCGCCCGAGGCGCGCCTGCGGGCCTTTGTTCTTGAACATCTGAACCCTGGCGAATTAAGTTCGGAGGCATCGCGCGCCTGGCTGTCCTTCTGGGGTCTAGCGCTGCATGTGCCGGCCTTGGCCCGCCTGCAGCGCGTTCATCAGGAACGGATGATCTCTAACCTGAAGCACGTGCTGCGCAGTCTCGTCCAGCCGCACGAGGTTAACCGCCTTGCAGAAACAATTGGGGCGCTGATCGACGGTTTCTGGCTGCGCACGGCATTGTCCAGCGGCTGGAAGGCCGAGGCACAGATCCCGGTCGATTGGATCTTTGACCTCATCGATCGCGAAACTGCCCATGCGCGGCTGCCCGCGGGGGCAAAAGCGACCAGCGCTGTGGACACCAGTTTCAAGACGATCAACCCCGCGACGGGCGAGGCCTTGGCGACCATTCGCATCGACGGGCAGGCCGAAATTGACAAGGCGGTTGCCAAGGCAGCCGCCGCGCAGCGGGACTGGGCCCGCACAACAGGGGCAGAACGGGGCCGCATCCTCAACCGCGCAGCGCAGCTGCTTGTCGAACAAAATGAACGGCTGGCGCGCCTTGAAACGCAAGACACCGGCAAGCCCATTCAGGAAACCATCGCCGTTGATGTCCTGTCGGGTGCGGATTGCATTGAATATTTTGCCGGCCTTGCCCGCACCATTGCGGGGGAACATCATGATCTGGGGCCGGGCGCCTTTGGCTATACACGACGCGAGCCTTTGGGCGTCGTCGCCGGGATTGGCGCCTGGAACTACCCCATCCAGATCGCCTGCTGGAAAAGCGCGCCGGCGCTGGCCTGCGGCAATGCCATGATCTTCAAACCGGCAGAATTGACGCCGCTGACCGCCGTTGAACTGGAACGCATCTACCGGGATGCCGGCTTGCCAGATGGCCTGTTTCAGGTTGTGCAGGGCAAGGCAGAGACCGGCCAGATGCTCAGCCGCCACCCCGGCATCGCCAAAATCTCCCTGACGGGCGAAGTCGGCACGGGCAAGAAAGTGATGGCAGACGCCGCGGCGACGCTGAAACTCGTGACGCTGGAACTTGGCGGAAAATCCGCGCTGATCGTCTTTGAAGACGCCAATCTTGACGAGGCGGTATCGGGCGCGCTGCTCGCCAATTTCTATTCAGCCGGCGAAGTCTGCACCAATGGCACGCGCGTTTTTGTGCATCGTTCCATCCGGGACGCGTTTCTGGCCAAGCTCAAGGCCCGCACAGAAGCCATGATTATTGGCGATCCCCTTGATCCCAAGACACAAATGGGCGCGCTGATTTCCCAAGATCACATGCAACGCGTGCTGCACTATATTGAACTTGGCAAGCAACAAGGGGCGACCCTTTTGACCGGCGGCCAGCGGTTCATGACCGGCGCCTGCGCGCATGGGGCCTTTGTCGCGCCAACGATCTTCACCGATTGCACCGACGATATGGCCATTGTGCGGGAAGAAATTTTCGGGCCGGTCATGTCTGTTTTGACCTTTGATGATGAAGACGAAGTTGTTGCACGGTCCAATGCCACCGACCTTGGGCTGGCGGCGGGCATCTTTACCCAGGATCTGACCCGCGCGCACCGCGTGATCGCCGCCTTGGAGGCCGGGACATGCTGGATCAACACGTATAATATCACCCCCATTGAACTGCCCTTTGGCGGGAACAAGCAATCGGGCCTGGGCCGCGAAAATGGCACGGCGGCCATCGCATTCTTCACGCAATTGAAGAGTGTCTATGTCGCGATGGAGCGCATTGATGCGCCTTATTAAGAGCCAGGGCAGGCGCCGCCATTTTTTAGCACGCGATACCCGTTGCGCAACGCGTGGGCAGCGTTAAGACCATGATATCTCCCTATCACCTGCGATTGGGATGAGCCCTTTTGTCTGAACCCAGACATTGAACAGCACGCCGCAGGCACAGAAAAAAGGGGCAGAGAGAGGACGACGGATGGACAGCGAAGCGCAGCATTCTGGACGATCAGGCGGCCATCCCAAGGGTCTTTATTATCTGGCTTTCACCGAAACGTGGGAACGCTTTTCCTTTTACGGAATGTCGGCGCTGCTGACCTTGTACATGGTCAAGGATCTGCTGCCGAACCACGCCGCCGAAGTTATTGGGCTGGCCACCCTGCGAAGTGTGATCGGGTTCAACGCACCGATGACAGATCTGGCCTTCGCCGCGATCGTTTATGGCTGGTATGCGGGGTTGGTCTATTTCACGCCCTTGATCGGCGGCTGGGTCGCCGACCGGCTTTTGGGCGCAAAGCGGACCGTCTTGATCGGCGTGCTGCTGATGAGCGCAGGCCATTTGGCGATGTCCTTTTATTCAACATTCTTGCTGGCGCTGTTGCTGCTGATCCTTGGCTCCGGCTTTCTAAAGGGCAATATATCGGCGCAAGTCGGTGCGCTTTATCCACCCGAGGACGATACGCGCCGGTCCATCGGCTACACGATTTTCTCAACCGGCATTAACGTCGGTGCGGCCAGCGGGCCGCTTGTGACCGGGCTGGTGGCCGCCATTTACGGATGGCATACGGGTTTTGCCGTGGCCGCTGTGCTGATGCTTCTGGCGCTCGTCACCTATGTTCTGGGCCAACGCCATTTGCCAGACGATCGCCCCGCCCGGCACAAACGCGAAAAAGCCCCGCCGCTGACCCCGCGTGAGCGAAAGCGCGTGCTGGTTCTTTTGGGCGTGATTCTGCTCACCATCCCGGCGGAAATCGCCTATCCCATGGTCTGGAGCATCGGGATCATCTGGGTCGATCAATATGTGAACTTGGCGACCCCGCTGGGCGTGATCCCATCCAGCTGGTTTGCCTCGATGGATTCGATCGGCTCCATCCTGTTCGCGCCCATTTTGGTGGCGCTTTGGGCCTGGCAGGCCAAGCGCAAGCTTGAACCCGCCAGCGTCACCAAACAGGGCATCGGGACGGCGATTGTTGCCTGCGCGGCGATGCTGTTTGCCTATGGGAGCTGGGGCAAGACCGAACCGGATAGCGTTGCTGCGGGCTGGGCGGTCGCAGGCTGGCTGATCATGGGTCTGGGATGGATGTATTATTGGCCGACGACCCTTGCCATTGTCAGCAAGGCGGCGCCGCCGCGCCTTGCATCCACCCTGATGGGCGTCGCCTTCCTGTCGCCATTTGTCGCCCATGTGATGGCGGGATGGGTCGGCAGTTCTTTCGACAAGATGACGCCCGCCAGTTTCTGGATGATGGATGCCGCGATTGCGGCCGCCGGCGCCCTGTTGATCCTGGCATTGCGCAAGCCCTTGCAAAAGGGCCTTGATGCCGACCTGGCGGATCGAGAGGGCGCCTGAAACCGCTCAAGCAGATGCCGGATCGCGCGCGGCGGCGCTTCGTCTTTTAGGCGTTCAGCGCAGGCGCGTAACGCCGCAAATCATCACCGCCAATGCCGCGCATCCCTTGCGCCAGCAGCGCATCAATAATGGCGGCGTGATCAACGGCCTGCACCGCGCGCCCATCGGCCAGCGCCATTGCGGCCGCAATGCCCGCCGCCTGCCCCATCGCCATGCACTGAGGCATGCCGCGCACGGACGCAAAGGCGGCCGGATCTGCGCACACCAGACGGCCGGCAAAGAGAAGGTTTTCAATGCTTTCGGGGACCATCGCACGGAATGGGATGGTGTAATAATCCCCCGAGGACACAATCGCGTCATGCGTCATGTCAGACCCGCCGCGCATCACATCATCAATGGGATTGTCGCAGCAAACAATGCCATCGGCTGGCTTTGCGCCCGCCGCAAGGTCACGCGCCAGAATGCGGTGAACAGCGGCCAGTTTTCGCGTCTCGCGCACGCCGACGGTCGGCCCAAGCTCGCTCATCCGCGCCTGTTCAAAGCCGGCCACGTTATCGATCAAAAACCGGGCGAGTTGGTGGCAGCGCCGCCGCCCCTCTTGCGTCGCCCGCACAATCTGCTGCGGATCGGTTCCGTCGACACCCCGGATATGGACCGCGTTGCAGAAGACGGTATCCTTGTGAAACCCGCGCATAAGATAGAGTTTGGCCAGGTCTGGGTGCAGGCGGCCCGCCGCGATCCCGGCGGCGGCTTCTTCCTGAAAATAGGGATCGCCCTTGGCAAAAACCTGGTCCCACGCCGCATTCAGCATGGAAAAGGACAGCGTCACCCCCATCATATTGCCGCGCCCGTCGCCAACCGTAAACGGCACACCGGCCCTTGCCGACAGGTCGCCATCGCCGGAACAATCAATGACCATGAAAGGGTCAATTGTCATCGGCCCGGTCCGGTCCGTGCAGGCGACGCGGCGGATGCGCGCGCCATCCAGCACAGGATCCCCGACAAAAGTGTTGAGATGCACGTGAACGCCCGCATCTTCGAGCATCTGGAACATCGCAAAGACAGCGGCTTCGTGATCATAGATCACTTCATGCCCGAAATTTTCCAGCGTTGAGGGCCGCACCTGGGCCATAGGCGGATCCATGGCGCAGAGCTGATCCGTGAGTGCTGCGAACACGCCGCCGATGCTCCGCCCGGTGGGATACCCGCCGCCCCATGGCATGCCGGGGCAGAACGCCATGACGCCGCCAATCTTGCTGGTGCCTTCAACAAGATGGACCCGGGCACCCTGACTGGCCGCCCCAAGCGCCGCGCCAAACCCGGCGACCCCACCGCCAATGACCAGGATATCGGTTGAAATATGTCTCTGCATGCCCGCACCTTAGCGGCCGATGTGCGCAAACGCCATGGTGCGGCCGCGGCCCAAAATCCGCCGCCAACATGCCCCGCAGATCATGCGCATCCACGCCCAGTCACGCCCGATCACACAGGCCCGCCTGTCCCAGGAGATGGACGCTGCATAAGGCCTTCTAATTTGGGGGTGTAGAAGTTGTTATCGGTAGTGCAATTTAATTTACCGGAGCCAAAAAATTGCTCAATTGTGAGTTCCATGGGTGGAATCCACCGTGTATCGTAACTACGAAAAAAATGGATTTCTGCCGGTTTGGCAGGGAAACTAGAGATTTAAATGGGGAGACGACTTTTGAAAACGACGTTGAAAACATCATCCGCTGCGATCGTACTCGCAGTGTTGGGAGCAGGCAGCGCCCCAGCCTTCGCGCAGGAAAGCCCGTCTGCAAGCGATGACGCCGGCTTGGCCGACATCGTCGTGACGGCAACGCGGCGCGATCAGTCGATCCAAGATGTCGCTCTGACCCTTCAGGCATTCGGCACCGAAACGCTGAGCAAGCTGAACGTTTCGACGATCAACGATCTGTTGAAGTACACGCCGAACGTCACCTTCTCGAACAACGGCCCGGGCCAAGGCGCAATCTTCATGCGCGGTCTGTCGGCAGGCTTTGCCGGCCAGCAGTCCTCCGCCACCATCGGCGGCTTCCCGAACGTTGCACTCTATCTTGACGATCAGTCGATGCAGTTCCCGGCGCGTAACGCCGACGTCTATATGGCGGATATGGAGCGCGTCGAAGTGCTCGAAGGCCCGCAGGGCACGCTCTTTGGCGGTGGTGCTCAGGCTGGTGTGGTCCGCTACATCACCAACAAGCCCAAGAAGGACAAGTTTGAAGGCCGTCTGGAAGGCAGCTTTGGTGGCACGTCCGGCGGATCCTCAAACGCCTCCTTCACTGGCATGGTCAACCTGCCGATCATCGAAGACAAGCTGGCGATCCGCGCCGTGATCTACGCCGATCACCGTGGCGGCTATATCGACAACAAATATTCGACGTTCACGCGTCAGCCGACTGACCTTGGGTCTTATTATCTGGCCTATAATGGCAACGGCAACCGGCTGACCCCGGATCAGCAGAGCCGCAACGGAAAGTATGACAATGCAGCCCTGGTTGAAGATAACTTCAACCCCGTTGATTATACGGGCGGCCGCGTTGCACTGTCCTGGCAGGTGACGCCGGATTGGGAACTGCTCGTCAGCCAAGCCTATCAGAAGCTGGAATCAAAGGGCACGTTCGCCGTCCAATCTTATACGTACGATTATGCGCCGCTGACCGGTCTGTCAGCGACGCTGTTCGCGCCTCAGTATAACAAGGACGATTATTCGAACACGGCCTGGACGCTGAACGGCAAGGTTGGCGACTTCAACGTCATCTACACGGGCGCCTACCTGACGCGTAACATCTCGCAGCAGGGTGACTATACCAACTATTCCCGTGCAACTTACGGCATCTTCTATCAGTGCACCGGTGCTGGCAATTATTACTGGGGCACCTATGGCGGCGCGCCCTATTGCTATGAGCCGACGGGTTATTGGAAGGACGATGTCCGCAACACGCACGAAAGCCATGAAGTCCGCATCTCGTCTCCGGACAGCGGCCGCATTCGCGCAATCGTTGGCGGTTTCTATGAAAACTTCGGCATCGAAGACAATATGGACTGGTCTTACAAGACCATCCCGGTCTGCGATCAAACGCTCACCGCCGCCCAGATTCGGGCCGCCGGCACAGTCTGCATGGGCTTGGTCGCGCCGAATCCTGCCGCCACGCTCAACCTTGCAGGTCCGCGCGGACCGGCGGTTGCCTTTGGCCAGGACATTCAGCGTGGCTATAAGCAATATGCCGCATTCGGCTCGGTCGACTTTGACATCACGCCGAACCTGACGATCACCGCTGGTACGCGTTATTATTACTACGACAACTACCAAAAGGGTTCGGTCTACTCGTCGTTCAATTCGGCGTGTTACCAAGTTCCGGTGTGCGTCACCGGTTCGAACCTCGATGCGCTCGGCCTGAAGTCAACCTATAAGGGCTTCCGCAGCAAGGGCACGATCACCTGGAAGCCGAAGGATGGAACGATGCTCTTCGCAACGTTCAGCCAGGGCTTCCGTCCGGGTGCGTTCAACCGCGGTCCCTCGGCCCGCGTGAAGGATCCGATCGCGCCGCACAATCCGCAGCTGTTGGTCCCCGCCGCTTACGCGCCGGATACGCTGACCAACTGGGAAGCTGGCCTGAAAACCGACCTGTTTGACCGCAAGATGACGTTCAACCTGTCGGCCTATTATATGGAATGGAAGAATATCCAGATCGGCTTCTTCAATCCGGCTGCAGGCTTCGGCAACACCGCCTTTGCGACCAATGGCCCGACCTACCACATCAAGGGTATTTCGGCGCAGATCTTCGCACGGCCGGCTGATGGCTTCACCATCCAGGGGTCGGCCTCTTATAACGAGAGCAAGCAGGCCAACTCGCCGTGCTTTATCGCCAACAACCCGGGCGTTTCGAGCTTTGGCAAGTGCATCACCCAGGTGTACTCGGGCGGTCAGGTCAAGCCGGTTCAGAGCCCATTCGGCACCGTCGGCAGCACCACGCCGTTCAGCCCGAAATTCCAGGGCAATGTCCGCGTCCGTTATGAATGGGCTGGCAATGGCGATATGAACTATTTCGTTGCCGCTGGCGCGAATTACATCAGCTCGCAGTTCAACCAGCCGGCCACCTACCCGTCGGGCGATGTGCCGGGCAATGGCAACGTGGTTGGCCCGAACGGCATCATCGTTCCGGCCACGACCGTGCTGCGCTACAAGATGCCGGGCTATGCGCTTGCGGATGCCCAGATTGGCTTCTCGCGGGATAACTGGACGGTGACGCTGTTTGGCGACAACATCTTCAACAGCCATGCATCGACGTTCACCAACTCGTCGCAGTACATCAAGACGTCGACGATTGTTCGTCCGATGACTTACGGCATCAAGATCAGCACCAAGCTGTGATTGGCTGACGTTGACTGAACTGACAGGGGTGGTGCCACTGGCACCACCCCTTGTTTTTTGATGGCACCGCGCCTTTGATTAAATACGGCGTCTGCCGACTGGAAAGTGCGGAATGGCCT
>JBJOJQ010000039.1:0-27165 GCA_046046525.1 Pseudomonadota bacterium | reverse complement strand
AACCCCCACATCTTTCGATACCAGAACCTAAATCTGGCGCGTCTACCAGTTTCGCCACGCCCGCAAAGGCCGGTGGGGCGGCGCTATAGCACGGGTGACGTGAAGGGCAAGGGCAGGGTGGGCCGCAGATCGGCTTAACCATCTCGTGGCCCCAGATTGCACATTCCCCAGCGCGTTCGACAACGCCTTTGATGCGGCGCGCGTGAAAACGAAATGCTGGCTTAAAACCTGCCTTTATTTCGGGGCTGTGGCGGCATCGTCGCTGGGTTGCGGGCCGATTGAAAAATCATAGACGCGAGAGCCGCCCTTTTCGCCTGAAAAAACAAATGCATACTCACCCGAAATGATCGCCTGATCTGGGGTGACTTTGAAGATGCCGTCACCGACCTCATCAACTGAAAATGCAATGGCATCCTTTGGGTTGATGCCGTTCCTGACGCTCAAGGAAAAATATTGAGAGGCGCGCCCGACCTCAATTTCGCGGGCAGCGTTTTTGATTTTGAAGCGAATAAGATTGAATTCGTTGGGGGATTGGGCCGCCCTCGAATGATCGACCCCAAAGTCACTGACATTTCGGTCATCAGCATTGAAGTAAAAATAAAAGGTTGGCCGGTTAACGGGAACTCGATTTTGGCTATTCGTTTTTGGAATCTGCAAAAGCTGTTTGAGCGGAAACAGCGCACTTCCATTTCCTGTCGTGCGCACGCCACTGTTTATTGCGGGGCGGATGAGAACTAAATTTTTTGCCGCCAGCCAATCTTGAAATACATAGATGCCGGGCGCGCGCTTAATCAGAGGATCTGTTGAGGCATTGCTGATGCCCTGTGCGCGTGTTGATCCGGTGCAACGATCGACCATGGCTGCAATGATCGTGTCTGAAACGCCTGCTTTTTTGAGAGATATGAGGCCATCTGTCGAAACATCATAGCCGCATGGGAGGCTGTTGATTTTCGTCAGGATCGTGCCTTCGCCAAGCCCCGCATTGTGGAGCGAGATGACTGCTTTGTTATCAAAAGCTTGAGCATAGACTGAAATGGGGGTGAGTAAGCCGATCAGGCAGACCCGAAAGAGTTTCAAAAACACAACACCCCTCTCGATGACTCATCGTGAGGGATGCTAGAACAGTCTTACACGTATGAAAAGTTCTTGGTTTTAGTATTTATGCCAACGCCTTTTTCAGCAGGTCATTCACCACCTGTGGGTTGGCTTTGCCGGCCATTGCTTTCATCGTTTGGCCGACGAAAAAGCCGAACAGCGCCTCTTTGCCCGCGCGATATTGTTCAAGCTGGCCGGGATTCTTGGCGAGAACCTCGGCAATCACGGCTTCGATCGCGCCGGTGTCGCTCGTCTGTTTCAGGCCTTCCCGGTCCACGATCACACTCGCGGCATCGCCGGTTTCCAGCATCTTTTCAAAGACCTGCTTGGCCAGGCTGCCCGAAAGCGTGCCATTGGTCACCAGCTTTAGCAGCTCGGCGGCCTGGGCCGGGCTGACCGGGCAGTCTTCGATGGATGTGCCCAGGCGATTGAGCGCTCCGAACAATTCCGACATCACCCAGTTTGACGCCTGCTTGGGGTCAGCGCCCTCGGCCAACAAGGCTTCAAACCAGCGGGCCGTCTCTACCTCGGCGGTCAGTACGGCCGCATTATAGGCGCTGATCCCCAGCGTCTCGACATAGCGGGCGCGCTTGGCATCGGGCAGCTCGGGCAAAGAGGCCCGGCAGTCTTCGACAAAAGCCTCGGTCAATTCCAGCGGCAACAGGTCTGGATCCGGGAAATAGCGATAATCATGCGCATCCTCTTTGGATCGCATCGATCGCGTCGTGCCCGTATCTGGATTGAACAGGCGGGTTTCCTGCACCACGGTGCCGCCGCTTTCGATCACATCGACCTGACGGCTGGCCTCATGTTCGATCGCCTGCATCACAAAGCGGACCGAATTGACATTCTTGGTTTCGGTGCGCGTTCCAAAGGGCGCGCCCGGACGGCGGACAGAGACGTTGACGTCGGCCCGCATAGAGCCTTCTTCCATATTGCCGTCGCACGAGCCGACATAACGCAGGATCGCGCGCAGCTTGCGCAGATAGGCCCCGGCCTCGGCCGGCGAATTCATGTCGGGGCGGGACACAATTTCCATCAGCGCAACGCCCGATCGATTCAGGTCGACATAGGATCGGGTCGGGTGCTGATCATGCATCAGCTTGCCGGCATCCTGCTCAACATGGATGCGTTCAATGCCGATGCGCTTGTCTGCCGCAATGCCGGCCTTGTCGTCCGCTTCGATGTCGAGATAGCCTTCGCCGACAAGCGGATGATAGAGCTGCGAGATCTGATAACCCTGGGGCAGATCGGCATAGAAATAATTCTTGCGGTCAAATCGGCTCCAGCGATTAATCTGCGCATTGATGGCAAGGCCGGTGCGCACCGCCTGGCGGATGCACGCTGCATTGGGCACGGGCAGCATGCCGGGCATGGCGGCATCGACCAGCGAGACCTGTGTGTTGGGCTCGGCGCCGAACGCGGTTGCCGCGCCCGAAAACAGCTTAGACTTGGACACGACCTGGGCGTGCACTTCCAGCCCGATGACGACTTCCCACTCTCCCGTGGCGCCCTGAATACGATAGCTGCTCATAATCCGAATCCCGTTTGGGCTGCGCGTGTCGCAGCCCCGTCTTTCTTCATGCTTGTACGGCCAGCAAAGGACGGTCCTTTGACAGGCGCAGGACAAACCGTGTCCATCATCACCACCATGGCTCTGGACGTGCGGTAAAGCCCGCGCGGTTTTCAATCGCCAGGCTGGCGTTCAACACGCTTTGTTCATCCAGCGCCTTGCCGATGATCTGCAAGCCCAAGGGCAGGCCCTGCGCATCCAGCCCGCCGGGGACCGACATGGCCGGCAGCCCGGCAAGCGAGGTCGGCACGGTGAACACGTCGTTGAGATACATGGCGAGCGGATCGGCATTTTTCTCGCCCAGGCCAAAGGCTGCGCTGGGGGCGGTTGGCGTCAACAGCAGATCACAGCTGTCCCAGGCGCGGTCAAAATCCTGCGCAATCAACGTCCGGACCTTTTGCGCCTGCGTGTAATAGGCATCATAATAACCGGCCGACAGCACATAGGTGCCAATCAGGATGCGGCGCTTGACCTCATCGCCAAAGCCCGCGGCGCGGGTGGCGGCATACATGTCCTGCAGGTTCGCGCCGTCCGGCAGGTCGCGCAGGCCATAGCGCACGCCATCATAGCGGGCGAGGTTCGACGACGCTTCGGCAGGGGCGACGATATAATAAGCGGGCAGCGCATATTTGGTGTGCGGCAAGGACACATCGACAATCTCTGCCCCGGCATCCCGCAGCCAGGCAATGCCCTGTTCCCACAGCGCATCAATCTCCCTGGGCATGCCATCGACACGATATTCCTTCGGAATGCCGATTTTCTTGCCCCGCAGATCGGCCGACAAATTGGCTTCCCATTGCGGCACGGGCAGGTTCAGCGATGTGGAATCCTTGGCATCAAAGCCCGCCATATTTTCCAACAGGATCGCACAGTCGCGGACATCGCGGGCCATTGGCCCGGCCTGATCCAGCGACGAGGCAAAGGCCACAATGCCCCAGCGGGAACAGCGGCCATAGGTCGGCTTGATCCCCGAAATGCCGGTAAAGGCCGCGGGCTGACGAATGGAGCCGCCCGTATCGGTTCCGGTTGCCGCCGGGCACAGCCGGGCCGCAATGGCCGAAGACGACCCGCCCGATGATCCGCCGGGCGCCAGCGGGGCGGTATCGCCCGTGTTGCGCCGCCAAGGCGAGATGACATTGCCGAAATAGCTCGTCTCATTGGACGACCCCATCGCGAACTGGTCTAGATTGAGCTTGCCGAGCATGCCCGCCCCTGCGTCCCACAGCCGGGCAGACACGGTCGATTCATATTCGGGTTTAAAGCCTTCGAGCATGTGGCTGGCCGCCGTTGTCTGCACGCCTTTGGTGGCGAACAGATCTTTCATGCCAATGGGCACGCCCGACAGCGGCTTTAGCGTGCCGGCCGCACGATCCCGGTCGGCCGCGTCCGCCGCGGCAAGGGCATGGTCCGGCGTTTCGACGATGAAGGCGTTCAGCGCCCGGGCGTCGGCAACAGCGGCGTTAAAGGCCATGGCAACATCACGGGCCGAAAAATCACCCGCGCGAAACCCGTCGCGCAGGGCGGCGACGCCAAGATCGGTGAGCTGTGTCATTATTCAATCACCTTCGGAACGGCGAAAAAGCCGTGTTCAGCCTGCGGCGCATTTTTCAGCACGGCATCGCGCACATTGCCGTCGGTCACGGCATCGTCGCGCAGGCGCAATGTGTTCGGGATAACGGCCGTCATCGGCGCAACGGCAGAGGTATCCACCTCGCCAAGCTGCTCAATCCAGCCAAGAATATTGTTCAGTTCCGGGACCATCGCTTCGACCTGCGCATCGGTGACAGCAATGCGGGCCAGCGCGGCGATCTTTCGGACAGTAGTGGAGTCGACGGACATGCTCTTTCCTGATGTTCGTATCGGCCTGATCTGTATCGACGGGCGATGCAGCCCCGGCGCCTAGCAGGGGCATGGCGACCGGGCAAGCCGATGCCCATGATCTCGCGGCTTCACCTTGGGGCCGGGACGCAGTATCGGACCCGATATGGCCCGCGTTCGCATCCTCCATACCAACCCGGCGCTGGGGCCGCTGGATTACCGCGTGCCGCACGGCATGACGGTCGCACCCGGCCAGGTGGTGCGCGTGCCCCTGGGCCCCCGGGACATGGTGGGCGTTGTGTGGGAAGAGGCGGCCTTGCCCACCGAAACCGTGGGGGACAACCGGCTCCGCAACATTCTGGAGGTGTATGATCTGCCGCCATTGGGCGCGCCGCTGCGCCGGTTGATTGAATGGACGGCCGATTATTATCTGGCCCCCGCCCAGTCGGTTCTGCGCATGGCCTTGTCGTCGGCCGCCGCGCTGGAAGGCGGGCGTACGGTCACCGAATATCGGCTGTCGGGCAAAATGCTGGACCGGATGACGCCGCAACGGGCGCAGGCCGTGGACCGCATTGGGCCGCGCCAAGGGCTGATTCGCGAACTGGCTGACATGGCCGATGTATCCGAAGGGGTTATTCGCGGGCTGGTGAAAGCGGGCGTGATCGAAGGGATAGAGGTTGCGCTCGACACACCGGTCATTGCGCCTGATCCCGGTTTTGCGCCGCCGCATCTGTCCGATGTGCAGCGCGCAGTCGCCGATGATCTGGTTGGCTTGGTGCGGGCGGCGGAGTTTGCGCCAGTCCTGCTGGATGGCGTCACCGGATCTGGCAAGACCGAAGTCTATTTTGAGGCAGTGGCAGAGGCGTTGCGCGCCGGGCGGCAAACCTTGGTGCTCTTGCCCGAAATCGCGCTGACAGAGCCGTTTTTGCGCCGCTTCATTGATCGCTTTGGGCATGCCCCCATTGCCTGGCACAGTGATCTGCGCCAGTCGCAGCGCCGCCGCGCCTATCGCGCAATTGCAACCGGCGAGGCGCTGGTCACGGTGGGTGCGCGTTCAGCCCTTTACCTGCCCTATCGCAATCTTGGCCTGATCATCGTCGATGAAGCGCATGAAACCAGCTTTAAACAAGAAGATGGCGTTCAATATCACGCGCGCGATGCGGCCGTGATGCGCGGGCATTTTGAACAGATTCCCGTTATTTTGGCGACCGCAACGCCCGCGATTGAAACCCGCCAGCAGGTCGCACAAGGCCGGTATCGCGAACTGAAACTGCCCGGCCGCTATGGCGCGGCGGACTTGCCCAAAATTGACGCCATTAATCTGGTCCAGACCCCGCCCGATCGGGGGCGTTGGCTTGCCCCGCCTTTGGTGCAGGCCATGGCCGCCACGCTTGGCCGGGGGGAACAGGCGCTGCTGTTCCTCAATCGACGGGGCTTTGCGCCGCTTACTCTGTGCCGCCATTGCGGCCACCGCTTTCAATGCCCCAATTGCACCGCCTGGATGGTGGAGCATCGCCTGACGAACCGGTTGCAATGCCATCATTGCGGGCATGTGGAGCCGCCGCCCCGCGCGTGCCCCGAATGCGCAACAGAAGATGCGCTGGTGGCCTGTGGGCCGGGGGTTGAGCGCATTTCGGATGAGGTTGGCCTGTTATTTCCCGAGGCGCGCCGGGCGATCGTCACGTCGGACACATTGTGGTCTCCGGCCAAGGCGGCGGAATTTGTCGGGCGCATGGAGGCCGGGGATATTGATATTGTCATTGGCACCCAGCTGGTGACCAAGGGCTATCACTTCCCCAATTTGACGCTGGTCGGCGTGGTCGATGCTGATCTTGGCCTGCAAGGCGGGGATTTGCGGGCGGCCGAACGCAGCTTTCAACAGATCATGCAGGTGGCTGGCCGCGCCGGGCGCGGGGCCAAGCCGGGTCATGTCTATCTGCAAACGCATGAACCCGATGCGCCGGTCATGCAGGCCCTGTTGTCGGGGGATGTCGACAGTTTTTATGCCGCCGAAACCGCGGCGCGCCGCATGGCCAATGCGCCGCCCTTTGGGCGGTTTGCGGGGATCATCATTTCATCGCAAAGCCTGCGCGATGCCGAGGACACAGCCCGGCGGATCGGCGCTTCGGCCCCGACAGTGGACGGGATGGAGGTTTATGGCCCGGCGCCGGCGCCGCTCGCCATGTTGCGCGGCCGCCATCGCCAGCGGCTTTTGGTCCATGCCCGCCGCGCGCTTGATGTGCAGGATGTGCTGCGCGATTGGCTCGGCGCGCTGGACTGGCCCAAAAGCGTGCGGGTAAGCGTGGATATCGACCCCTATAGCTTTGTGTGAGACGCCCCTTTCCCCCCGTCGCTTCGCCGCCTAAATGGGGATCATGCTCACCGTACAGAACGCCGCCGCCACGCCCGCCATTATTCGTCGGGAAGACTATACAGCGCCCGATTGGCTGGTCCCCCAGATTGATCTGGAGTTTGATCTGGCCGCCGCCGCCACGCAGGTGCGGGCGCAGCTTCGGCTGGTGCGCAACGGCGCGCATGATCGGCCGGTGCGGCTCGATGGCGATGGCCTGACGCCCCTGTCTGTCCTGCGGGATGGCGCTGTGGCGTCGGACTGGACGCTGGTTGATGGCGCGCTCATCATCCCCGTCACGGGCGATGCCGCGCTGATTGAAACGGTCGTCACCCTCGCGCCGGATCAGAATACCCAGCTGATGGGCCTATATGCCTCAGGCGGCTTGCTGTGCACCCAGTGCGAGGCCGAAGGCTTTCGCCGGATTACCTTCTTTCCGGATCGGCCCGATGTGCTCAGCCGTTATCGCGTGCGCATGACGGCGGACAAGGCGCACTATCCGGTCTTGCTCGGCAATGGCGACTGCACGGGATCGGGCGATCTTGGCGATGGCCGGCACTGGGCGGAATGGACGGACCCTTTTCCCAAGCCCAGCTATCTTTTTGCGCTGGTCGCCGGGCAATTGGCGGCCAATCGCGACCAGTTTGTGACCATGTCGGGCAAGACGGTTGATCTGGCCATCTGGGTGGCAGAGGCGGATCTGCCCAAGACGCAGCACGCCATGGATGCGCTGAAAGCAAGCATGGCCTGGGATGAGCGCGTCTATGGCCGGGAATATGATCTGGGGCAGTTCAACATCGTGGCGGTTGCCGATTTCAACTTTGGCGCGATGGAGAACAAAAGCCTCAACATCTTCAATTCACGCTATATCCTTGCCGATCCCGAAACCGCGACGGACCTTGATTATGATGCCGTGGCGGGCGTTGTGGCGCATGAATATTTTCACAATTGGTCGGGCAACCGCGTCACCTGCCGCGACTGGTTTCAACTGAGCCTGAAAGAAGGCTTTACCGTGTTTCGTGATCAGTGTTTTTCGGCCGATCAGGGGTCCGCCGCGGTGAAGCGGATTGAGGATGTCCGCATCTTGCGCGCGGCCCAATTCCCCGAAGATTCAGGGCCGCTGGCCCATCCCATTCGGCCCGATAGTTATATCGAGATTTCAAACTTCTACACCGCGACCATTTACAACAAAGGTGCGGAAATCATTCGCATGCTCAACACGCTTTTGGGGCCAGAGATGTTCCGTAAGGGGACTGATCTCTATTTTGATCGCCATGACGGGACGGCGGCCACCTGCGAAGATTTTGTGCGCGCGATGGAAGATGCCAGCGGGCAGGATCTGGCCCAGTTCCGTCTCTGGTATGCAACGGCCGGCACGCCGCGCCTCACCGTCCGGATTGCGGACGATCGACTGATCATTGATCAGCGCGTCCCCGATACGCCGGGCCAGACGGGCAAGCCGCCGTTGATGATCCCGCTGCGCCTTGCGCTGTTTGATCCGGCAACCGGCACGCATGGCGGGGATCGGCTGGAGGTGTTGACCAAGGCCCGCACAGAAATTGCGCTGCCCGCCGGATCGGGACGGCCCGTGCTGTCGATCAATCGCGGCTTTGCCGCACCCATCACGGTCGAAACCGATCGGACCAGTGCCGATCTTGCCTTTTTATCGGCACATGATGATGATCCCTTTGGCCGGTATGAGGCGATGCAGCAGCTGATGCTCGACACGCTTGTCACCGCTGTCCAGACCGGTTCGGCCGATCATGATCCCGTCATTGCCGCCGTGCGCACCACGCTGACCAACACTGCGCTTGACCCGGCCTTTGTCGGTGAGGCGGTATTGCTGCCGTCAGAGGCCTTTATCGGCGATCAGCTGGAGGTTGTGGACCCGGATGCCATTCACGCCGCGCGTGAGGCGCTCCGCTGCGCCTTGGGGACGACGCTGTCCGATCATTGGGATGCCGCCTATCGCCGCCATGCGGCGGACCATTTCGTTTACAGCCCAGAGGCCAAGGGCGCGCGGCGGCTGCGCAATGTCGCGCTGGGCTATCTCGCGGCGGCGCGCGCGGATGATGCCGGCCCCTTGGCCTTTGCCCAGTTTTCGGCGGCCGATAACATGACCGATCGGCTGGCCGCGCTGGGGACATTGGCCAATGGCGACGCGCCCGAACGCAGTCTTGCGCTGCACAGTTTTTATGATCGGTTTCGGGACAATGCGTTGGTCATCGACAAATGGTTTGCAACGCAGGTCATGTCGACGCGCGCCGATACGCTTGCGGTCGTGGAGGCCCTGCGGACGCACCCGGATTTCACGCTGCATAACCCCAATCGCGTCCGGGCGCTGGCCGGCGCGTTCTCAATGAACCAGCTGCATTTCCATGCAGCGGACGGCGCGGGTTATCGCCTGTTGGCAGATCTGTTGCTGGCGCTGGACCCGATCAACCCGCAGACCGCGGCAAAATTGCTGCCGCCCTTGGGGCGTTGGCGGCGCTTTGATCCCGCCCGCCAGGCGCTGATGCGCGCGCAGCTTGAACGCATTTTGGCAGCGCCTGGGCTCAGCAAGGATCTGTTCGAACAGGCATCAAAAAGCCTCGCCTGATGGGGCGTTGACCGGGCCGCTGTCCCATTTTGACATTGCGGCCCGGTTAACCATGGTTGCGCTGGCTCAAAACGTAAATTTTGCATTAACATCTGCCCATGGCTGAAGCAGCGCCCTGTGTTCCGCGGCCCGTCGGGCATCCTTTTCGCACCTTGCTGCGCGATAAGCGTCGGGCGCGCCTGTTGCGCTATTTTCCGATTTTGCGGGCGGAAGATATCCGGTTTTTCAGCCAGGTCTATGCCATCGGGCTGACATCGGCGGCCCTGATTTTGATTTAGGAAAACAGGGCTGCAAACTGGTCCCGCAACAGGTTTTTCTGGACCTTGCCCATCGTGTTGCGCGGCAAATCGGGCAAGGTGCGCACGGCCTTTGGCAGTTTGAACCGCGCCAGCCGATCGGCAATGCCGGTCAACACCATGTCCTCGGTCACGCTGTCATCGCCCGTCACAATCGCCACAACCGCTTCCCCGAAATCGGGGTGCGGCACGCCGATAACGGCGGATTCGATAACGCCCGGCAAGGCATTGATCTCTGTTTCAATTTCCTTGGGATAGATGTTGAGCCCGCCCGAAATAATCAGGTCTTTGCCCCGGCCGACAATGACGACATGGCCATGTTCATCGATCCGGCCAAGATCACCGGTGATGAACCAGCCATCGGCGCGCAGGTCGGCGGCGGTCTTTTCCGGGTTGCGCCAATAGCCGCAGAAAACATTGGGGCCTTTCACCTCGATCATCCCGGTTTCGCCCGCAGGCAGGGGGCGGTCGCTGTCCGGCGCTGTAATGCGCACGGCAATATCGGGGAGCGGCAGACCAACAGTGCCCGGCGTTCTGGGCCCCTCATAGGGATGCGATGTGTTGATCTGCGTTTCGGTCATCCCATAGCGTTCCAGAATGGCATGGCCCGTTGCGGCCTGAAAAGCGGCGTGGGTTTCAGGCAACAAGGGCGCCGATCCAGAAATGAACAGACGCATCGCCCCGGCGGCTTTGGCCAGGCGATCGGGGTGATGCAGCAATCGGGTGTAGAATGTCGGCACGCCCATCAGGACACTGGCCGCTGGCATATCATCAAGCACGGCATCGACATCAAAACGATCATGGAACCGCATGGCAGCACCCGCCGCCAGCACCGTGTTGGTCGCAACGAACAGGCCGTGGACATGAAATACGGGCAAGGCGTGGAGCAACACATCATCGGCGGTAAAGCGCCACAGGCGCGCCAGCGTTGCGGCATTGGTGGACAATGCCCGGCGGGGGATCATCGCCCCTTTGGGGCGTCCGGTTGTCCCGGATGTATAAAGCATCGCCGCCAATGCCGTATCCGGCAGGTCCGCGCGGGACAGGGTGCTGCTGGTCGGCAGCGCGTCGATCAAGCTGCCCGTGCCATCCGTGCCCAGCGTCACGCTGGTCACGCCCGCGGGGGCCGGGGCGGCCGGATCGGTCACAAACAGGGCGGGTTCGGCATCGGAAACAAAATAGGCGACTTCAGCCGCGGTATAGCCGGTGTTGAGCGGCATATAGACCGCCCCCATCCACAGACAGGCGAAATAAAGGATCAGCGCCTCAGGGGATTTTTCAATCTGGGCCGTCACCCGATCGCCGGGCGCAACGCCCAGCGCCTGTAGCCCGGCGGCAAAGCGCCGGGTTTCGGCCAGCACGGCGCCATAGGTCAGCTGCCGCCCATCGGGACGGACAAGAAAAGGCCGCCCGGGATCAGACATGCCGAGCGCGTCGATCCTGGCGGCCAAATCCATCGCAGCGCGCCTGTTTTACAGGCCGAGCTTGGTCGCTTCGCTGAACGGAATGTCCTTATCCGGCCGGATTTCGCCCGGCAGGCCAAGCACACGCTCAGCGATGATGTTGCGCAGAATTTCATCGGTGCCACCGGCAATACGCAGGCCGGCCGACCCGATATAGCTGGTCTGGAACCGCGACAAATGCGGGATATTCGGCGTGTCCTCACCCATCAGCAGGCCCGCGCCTTCGCACAGATCGGCGGCGAATGCGCCGATATCCTGCATCGTCTTGGCAACAACGACCTTTGAGATGGAGGATTCAGGGCCAGGTGTGCGGCCAGAGGACAGGGCCGAGATCGTCCGCATGCGGGTCAGTGCAATGCCCTGATCGGCAATATAGGCATCGGCGACGCGCTGGCGCACATGGCTTTGTTCCAGCGCATTGCCTTCGGCCAGATGGATCGCCTTGGCGAGTTCAATCATTTCCTTGACGCCCGGGGCGCTTGCCGGCTTGCCACCAACGGCCAGACGTTCGTGCATCAGGGTCGTCAACGACACCTTCCAGCCATCACCCACGCCGCCCAGGCGGTGCGTATCCTTGATCCGCACATCGGTGAAGAAGACTTCGTTAAACTCGCTGCCACCCGACATCTGCTTGATCGGGCGGACTTCCACGCCCGGCGCCTTCATGTCGACGATGAACATGGTCAGCCCCTTGTGCTTGGGCACATTGGGGTCGGTCCGGGTGACGACAATCCCGAAATCAGACAGATGGGCGCCGGATGTCCAGACTTTCTGGCCGTTGATCACCCAGTCATCGCCATCGCGTTCGGCGCGGGTGCGGATGCCGGCAAGGTCAGAGCCTGCGGCGGGTTCAGAAAAGAGCTGACACCAGACTTCCTCACCATGCATCGCCTTGGGCACATAACGCTGGGCGATATCGGGCGACAGCGCATGGGTGAAGACGGTCGGAATGCACATGCCCAGACCAATGGCGTAAAGCCCGGTCGGCGCGTTGTAGCGGGCCTCTTCCTGATTGAAGATGATCTGCTGCATCGCGGACCCGCCCTGACCGCCCACGGCCTTGGGCCAGGTGATCCCGACATAGCCGGCCTCAAATTTGCGGGCCTGCCATTTTTTGGCATCGGCAACAGATTCGGCGCGGCTGCCATGATTGCCCTGCGGCAGCGCATCCTTGTTCGCTTCAATCCAGGCCCGCACTTGGGCGCGATAGGCGGCTTCTTCTGGGGTATCTTCAAAATCCATCGTCTGTCTCCCTTATGCGGCCATCATCGTGTTGCGCTGTTCCAGCGCACGCACAAGAATATCGGCCCATTGTGACTTGGAACCGAGCATCAGCGTCAGCAGACGCGCCCGGCGATAGTAGAATTGGCAATCGCTTTCCCATGTAAAGCCAATGCCGCCATGCAGCTGGACATTTTCTTCCGCTGCAAATTGGAAGGCGTCCATCGCCGCCAGCCGCGCCCCGGCCGAAGCCTGCACCAGTTCTGGCGCATCGGTGAGCAGCGCCCAGGCGCCATAATAAGCATGGCTGCGGGCAAGCTGGTTTTTGATGTACATATCGGCAAGCCGGTGCTTGACCGCCTGATAACCGGCAATCTTGCGGCCAAAGGCCACGCGTTCCTTGGCATAGCCCAAGGCCATGTCCATCGCCGCATCCGCGCCGCCCAAACCTTCAAAGGCAAGCAGAACCGCCGCCGCTTGCAGGAATTTCTCAAGCGCAGCCCGCCCGCCCAAAAGCGGTTCGACCGGGGCGTTGGTCAACGTCACGCGCGCGGACCGGCGGACAAGATCAATCGTTTCCACCGCGTCAATGGTGACACCGGCGGCCTTGGTGTCGACGATGTACAGGCCATCCGCGCCGGACAGGATGATGAAATCCGCCGCTGCTGCATCGGGCACAGGCACCTTCACGCCGGTTGCCATGCCATCCTTGATCTGAAGGGTAGAACGTGTGCCCGGCGCAGCCGTGCCTTCACCCAGCGCCACCGTGCCAATGGCAGAGCCATCGGCCAGCTTGGGCAGCCAATGGGCCTTTTGCGCATCCGTCCCGGCAGCGAGTAGCGCTTCGGTTGCAAGCAGCACCGACGAGGTAAAGGGCACGGGCGACACTAGCCGGCCAATTTCTTCGGCCAGAACGCACAGTTCCAGCACCGACAGGCCCAGCCCGCCATGCTCCTCAGGAATACGGATCGCGGTCCAGCCAAGGGCGACGATTTCGGCCCACAGCGCTGCATCATGGCTGGCGCCAGATGTCATGACAGCCCGTGCTTTGTCGCGCCCGGACCGATCCTCAAGAAAGCGCCGCGCCTGTTCACGCAGGGCTTCTGCTTCTTCGGAAAATTGGAAATTCATGCCGCTACTCTCCGCTTTATGTTGCCGCAAACCAAAGAAGGTCAAAATGCCTCTGTCAATTGCCTTTTCGCTCAGGGTGGGAGGGGGTCGTGGCTGACGTTACGGAAAAGGCTGGTCCCTCTTTTGCGCGCGTCGTTAACGGCATCCTAACCCGGATGGTGGACACCCATTTGGATCAGGCACGCAAAGGGAGTGCAGCATGGACCGCGGCAATATGTGGAGAGAACAGGCTGAGTCCGGACAGGCTTTTGGCGGGGCGGGTGCGGTCGCGCCACATGGCATCGGGCGCGATGAACGCCGGATGCAGGTGCGGGCATTCAGCTTTTGGAACAGCCTTTTGGGCGCGCGGGCGATCCCGCTGATTGCTGATCTTGATCTGGCGGCGCTGCCCGATTTCGGGCCCAGCTCACTGCTCGTCAGCCTGTCGAGCGCAGGTCCCGATATCCGCTTTATCGGGGATAAGCTGCGCGCCGAGGCGGGCCTGTTCGGCGACACGGTAACATTGACCCAAATCCCCCCCCGATCCTTGATCTCGCGCCTGACAGACCGGTGCACGCAGGTGGTGTCGAGCCAGTCTGCCCTGGGATTTGAGGCGGAATTCATCAATCACCATGGGCATGAAACGCTTTATCGCGGTTTGTTGCTGCCCTTTTCGTCGGATGGCGCGGGTGTCGATTATGTCTTTGGTGTGATCAGCTGGAAAGAAATGGTGCGTTCGGCACAGGCTGCACCATCGGCCAGTGCGGGCCGGGGGGCGGGCCACGGCTTGCGACCAAGGCCCAGCTGGTCTGCCTGGCGGGATGGGACAGCGTCGGACTGGCTCAGCCTTGGCCGTCGCCGGACGTAGCGGCAGCGCGGGGTGTGCTTCTGTGCCACAGCGCGCCTCTATTCGACGAACGCCGCCGCCACAGGGTTGAGAAGCGACGCCCGCAGGCGCATATCCTGTGGGCATGACGCACCTGATGTGCACCCCAGTTAAGGCGAGATCTCATTTATGGCGAACACCGCCGTTTCCGATGGGCATGGCTTTGCGCACCACCTTCAATCGCTGCTGATTGCCGATGCCCTGCCGGGCGAATTGGATGGTTTTGATGCCGATCAGCAAGCGGCCGCTGCGGCCTTTCTTATGCCCGCGCTCGCCCACAGACCGCCAGGTCAAGCCATTGTTCTGATTGAGACAATTCCGACGGATGCCGTGCGCCGCTGGATGCGGATTGGCATTGTCAATGATGATATGCCGTTTCTGGTCGATTCGGTGGCGGCCGAAATTGGGGCGCATGGCCTGGCGGTCGGGCGCATCTTACACCCCGTGCTGGGCGTTTCGCGCACGCCCGATGGCGCGGTGCAGCATATCGGCCCGCGCGGTGCCGCGCCCGCCGAGTCGGTGATGTATCTGGAAGTTGAACGCGCCGATGCCCGGGTGCGCCGGCGCCTCGCCATGGCGATTGAAACGCTGTTGGCAGATGTCCGTGCCGCCGTTGCGGATTGGCCCAGCCTGCGGGATCGGATGCGCGCAGATGCCGATCTTTTGGGGGGCAGCGAAGGCGGGGATTTGCTGCGCTGGTTTGCCGACCATAAGCTCACCCTGCTGGGCCATGCTCGCTACAGCGCGGATGGCCATGTGCACGCCGCCCTTGGGCTGTCGCAGCGTTTGGGGGCAGCGCTTTTGTCGCCCGCGGCCCGCAAGCGCGCCTTTGACTATTTCGCCAAGGGCGGGGATCAGCCGCTGCTCATCAAATCGAACCTGATCTCCACCGTGCATCGACGCGTGCCGATTGAGCTGATCGTGGTGCCGCGCGATGACATGCTGTCAATCCATGCCGCGTTGTGGACCAGCGCTGCGATGAACACGCCACCGGCCGATATACCCGTGCTGCGCGGGCGGCTGGCGCGGCTGCAGGCACGGCTGGGCTTTGATCCCGGGGGCCATGCGGGCAAGGCGCTCACCCATGCGGTGACGGCGCTGCAACGCGATCTTTTGATCGCCATGGATGATGCCGCGCTGGAAAATGTCGCGCTGGCGGCGATGTCGCTGGCAGATCGGCCCCGGCCCAGCATTGCGATGACGCGCAGCCCGCTTGCCCGGCATCTTCATGCCTTTGTCTGGCTGCCCCGCGATGATCTGTCGACCGCACGGCGGATGGCGATCATTGATCTGGTGACCGGTGCCGCCAAAGCGCCCCTGCTCAGCTGGGCGATGGATCTGGATGACAGCGGCATTGTTCTGATCCGCCTGACGCTCGACATTCGGGATGGCGGCGGCCTGCCTGATGTGGCGGCGCTCAATGACGCTCTGGAACATATGGTGCGGGGCTGGCGTCCGGCGGTTGAGGCGGCTCTTGCCGACAGCGATGGCGCCCAGGCCACCCGGCTGGCGCTGCGTTATGCCGATGCCTTTCCCCCCGCCTATCGCGACGGGGCCGGGCCGGATGAAGCCGCGCGCGATATTCGCTGCCTTGCCCGATTGGGGGGCGCGGGCGCGCGGGTGGCGCGGCTGTACCGCAATGACGGGGATGCGCCACAGCTGTTGCGCCTGAAACTCTACAGCCTGTCGCCGGTCGCTTTGTCTGATGCGGTTCCGGCGCTTGAAAATTTCGGCTTTCGTGTGCTGGAAGAGCTGCCGACCCAGCTCGGGCCAAAGGGCGAATTGGGCCATATCCACCGCTTTGTCCTGACCTTGGCCGATGGGCAGGATGCCGCTTTGGTGCTGGCGCGGGCGGGCTGTGTCGATGCGGCGCTGGCCGCGGTTCTGGAAGGCCGGGCAGAAAATGATCGGTTCAACCAGCTGATGGTGGGCGCGGGCCTGGATGCACGCGGGGTGGTGCTGTTCCGTGCGCTTTTCCGCTATTTGCGGCAGACGGGCCTTGCCTATGGCTTGCAGACGGTGGCGGATGCACTGCGCCGGGCAGCCCCCTTGGCGGGTCAGTTGATCGCCCTGTTTGATGCCCTGCATGATCCGGCTTTTCAGGCGGAGAGCGCCCGTCTGGCCGCGGCGGCCGAAGCGGCCATTGAAACCGGTCTGGCCGGTGTCACGGCGATTGATGATGATCGGATCTTGCGGCTTTATCGCGCTGTCATCCGCGCCACGCTGCGCACCAATATGTTTGCCGCCGCCGGGCAAGAGGCCTTGGCGTTTAAGCTCGACAGTGCCCAGATACCCGGCCTGCCAGACCCTAAGCCGTGGCGCGAAGTCTTTGTTTATGCGCCGCGGGTAGAGGGTATTCACCTGCGCGCCGGGCCGGTTGCCCGGGGCGGTCTGCGCTGGTCCGACCGGCGCGATGATTTCCGGACAGAGATTTTGGGGTTGATGAAGGCGCAGCGCGTGAAAAACGCGGTCATCGTCCCAACCGGGGCCAAGGGCGGCTTTTACCCCAAGATGCTGCCCGATCCGGCCCAGCGCGATGCCTGGCTGGCCGAAGGGACGGAAAGCTACCGCATTTTCATCCGCACCTTGTTATCGATCACCGACAATCTGGATCAGGGCCGGGTTGTCCACCCGGCAGATATTGTCATCCGCGATGGGGACGATCCCTATTTCGTTGTCGCCGCAGATAAGGGCACGGCCAGCTTTTCAGACGTGGCCAATGCGATTGCGCTCGATCAGCAATTCTGGCTGGGCGATGCCTTCGCCAGTGGGGGGTCTGTGGGCTATGATCACAAGGCGATGGGCATCACCGCGCGCGGCGGCTGGGTGTCGGTTGTCCGGCATTTTGCCGAAATGGGCGTTGATGTGCAGCACGACCCTGTCCGCGTTGTCGGCTGCGGCGATATGTCGGGCGATGTCTTTGGTAATGGCATGCTCTTGTCAAAGGCCATCAAGCTGGTGGCCGCCTTTGACCACCGCCATATCTTTTTTGATCCCGATCCCGATCCGGCGGTAAGCTGGGCGGAACGTGCGCGGCTTTTTGCGCGTCCGCGGTCAAGCTGGGCGGATTACGACCCCGCCTGCATCTCAAAGGGCGGCGGTGTGTTTTCGCGGGCGGACAAAACCATCACGCTTACGCCCGAAATCAAGGCAGTGCTGGGGGTTGCAGATGATGTGCTGGATCCGTCTGCCCTGATCACGGCGATTTTGAAGGCAGAGGTTGATCTGATCTGGTTTGGCGGCATTGGCACCTATGTCAAAGCCCGGGCAGAGAGCAACGCCGATGTCGGGGATCGGGCCAATGATGCCCTGCGCGTCAATGCCGAAGATCTGCGCGCCAAGGTGATTGGCGAAGGCGCCAATCTGGGCGTGACGCAGGCCGCCCGCATTGCCTTTGCCTTGCATGGCGGCCGGATCAACACCGATTTTATCGATAATTCGGCGGGCGTTGATTGTTCGGACAATGAAGTGAACATCAAAATCGCGCTGAATGCGGAAATGGCGGCGGGGCGGCTCACGCTGGCGGATCGCAACGCCCTTTTGGCCCGCATGACCGATGATGTGGCGCATCTGGTGTTAGAGGATAACCGGCTGCAAACGCTGGCCTTGTCCATCGCTGAACGCGGCGGGGCACAGGCCTTGCCAGCCCAGATCCGGCTGATCGAAGGCTTTGAAGCCAGTGGGCGGCTGGACCGCGCGGTTGAAGGTCTGGCAAGTACGGAAGATCTGCTGCGCCGTGCCGCCGAAGGCAAGGGATTGACCCGCCCTGAACTTGCCATTGTCATGGCGACGGCCAAACTTGCCTTGCAGGACGCGATTGAGCACTCGCCGCTGGGCACGGACCCGGCGGCCCAGGCGGATTTGTTTGCCGCCTTCCCGCCGGATATGCAGGCCCGGTGTCCGGATGCCATTGCCCAGCATCGGCTGCGTGCTGAAATTATTGCGACAAAGATGGCCAATCGCATTGTCAACCGCATGGGGGTGATCCACCCCTTTGAACTTGCGGAAGAAGAAGGCTGTACGCTCGCTGACGTGGCCGAAGCCTTTACGATTGCAGAGCAGGTCTATGACGCGCCAGCCCTGTGGCGTCGGATTGAAACGGCGGACGTGCCAGAGGCGACGCGGATCCTGTTATTTGATCAGGTCGCCATCGAACTGCGCGCCCATATGGCGGATATTCTGCGCAACGCCATTGCCGAGCGCAGCAATGCTGATGCCATTGCGGCCTATCGCGCCGCCATCGGCCGGCTATCCGACGCGCTGGAGGCGCTGCTGCCCGCTGAAACGCGGCGCCAGACGCGCGCCTTTGGGGATCGGCTGACCGCAGCCGGCGCCCCTGCCGATATCGTGGCGCGGCTTGTGCGCCTTGCGGATCTGGATGGTGCCATTGGCGTTGCCGCGCTCAGCGCCAAAAGCGGTGTTGATGTGCTGGTGACAGCGCAGGCCTTTACAACGGTGGGCGAGGTGCTGGGGCTGGATTGGGCACAGGGCATGGCGATGCAACTGCACCCCAGCGACCCTTGGGAACGGTTGCTGGCGGCGGGCCTTGCGCGGGATTTTCAGGCCATGCGGCTTGATTTCCTGGCGCGTCAGGGTGGCCAGGCGCCGCTTGAGGCGGTGGCGCGCTGGCAAAAGGCCAGTGCGGAACGCATCGCCGCCTTTCGCGCGATGATTGATCGGGCGCGCCGGACCGCGCAGCCATCCCCGGCGATGCTGGCGCAGATCGCCGGTCAGGCGCGCGTGTTGCTCAACCGCGCATAAAGCCAGACGCGGATCGCGCTCCCCAGATTGGGCGGATTGCGCGCCGCAATCCGTTCCGCATCGATGCGCGCCACCAGGGCATTGAGCGGCAGGCCATCTTCGCTGGCGGCGGTGCGCAGCGCGTCCCAGAAAATCGGTTCAAGGCTGATCGATGTTTCGTGGCCAGCAATGGTGACCGATCGTTTCACGGGACCCTGCATCATCAATACATATGCTGCCCGCCATTGATCGACAGCGTCGATCCGGTCACAAAGCCCGCATCCTCCCCGCATAAAAAGGCGACGCCGCGGGCGATTTCATCGGCCTGGCCCAGCCGGCCAACGGGCACCTTGGCGACAATTTTGGCGAGCACATCGTCTGGCACCGCGGCAACCATATCGGTATCGATATAGCCCGGGGCGAGCGCATTGACCGTCACGCCGAATTTTGCACCCTCCTGCGCCAAGGCCTTGGTAAAGCCATGGATGCCGGATTTGGCGGCGGCATAGTTCACCTGCCCATATTGGCCGCCCTGTCCGTTGATCGACCCGATATTGACGATCCGGCCCCAGCCCCGTTCGCGCATCCCGGGAAACACTGCCTTGGCCATGTTGAAACAACCGCCCAGGTTGATGCGCATAACATCATCCCACATGTCATAGGTCATCTTCAGCAAGGTGGCGTCGCGGGTGATGCCGGCATTGTTGACCAGGACATCAATGGGGCCAATATCGGCCGCAACCTGCGCGCAGCCGCGTTGGCAGGCGTCAAAATCCCCAACATCCCATTGATAGGTGCGGATGCCCGTTGCGGCTTCAAAGGCCTGCGCGGTTTGCGCATTGCCCGCATAATTTGCCACCACCGTCATGCCCATATCGTGCAAACGTCGACTAATGGCGGCGCCAATACCCCGCGTCCCGCCGGTTACAATTGCGACTCGTCCCATGGCCTGATCCTTTTCGACTGCCGTCAGGACCTATGGCTATTGCGCCGGAAGCCAACCCGCAAGTTCACGTGAAAGTAAGCTTGTCAGCATGGCAATGCCGGGGCCACTGTCATTCAGGCAGGGCAGATAGGCAAAATCAGTGCCACCCGCGTCAAGGAATGTCTCCTTGCCGCGCAACGCCACTTCTTCCAGTGTTTCGAGATTGTCGGCAGAAAATCCGGGCGCGATCACGGCAATGCGGCGCACGGATTTTCCAGGCAGCGCCGCAAGCGTTGCATCCGTGGCCGGTTCCAGCCACTTGGCCCGCCCCAGCCGCGATTGAAAGGACACCAGCACCTCGCGCCCCAAGGCTTCGGACAAAAGCCGCGCGGTTTTTTGGCAATGGCAATGATAGGGGTCGCCAAGGTGCAATGTGCGTTCCGGCATGGAATGAAAGCTTGCCAGAATGGCATCGGGCGTAAAGGGCAACGCCTTCAGTCCCTCATCCACCGACTGTTTGAGCGCCGCGATATAGGCCGGATCATCATGATAAGCGGGCAGCGTCCGCAAGGCGGGTTGCCAGCGCATCTTGCCCAGAACCCGCGCCACTTCATCAAAGCCTGTCGCCGTGGTCGCGCCGCTATATTGCGGGTAAAGCGGGGCAATCAGTATCCGGTCGCAGCCCTTGGCCCGCATATCTGCCAGCCGATCTTCGATCGAGGGATTGCCATAGCGCATCGCCCAATCGACATGCACCTTGTCCCCAAAGGCGGCCTGCACAGCCTCTGCCTGCGCGCGCGTCACGACAGCCAGGGGGGAGCCCTTGTCGGTCCAGATCTGGGCATAGGCATGGGCAGATTTGGCCGGGCGGGTGGTCAGCACAAACAGCCTGAGGATCGGCTGCCAGATGATCGCCGGGATTTCCACGACCCGCCGGTCGGACAGAAATTGCTTCAGGTACCGGCGCACAGGGCCAGCCTCCGGCGCATCGGGGGTGCCAAGGTTCATCAACAGCACGCCAATGCGGCGGGGCGCGATGACGGGGTGGGTATCGGGCAGGGTCATGGTCATGGTTCGCCGCCGGTATAGGGGCCAGGGCACGTGTCGGCTACCTGCCCAAAGGGGGTTGCTTGACACAAAATGCCCATGGGCCCTGTGCTGCGGGGCCTAGCCCCGCCTTTGCGCCATCAATGTCTTGTTGCGGGCATTGACTTCTTTCATCGCGGCAAAGACCGACTTGTCGGGTGCGGTGCGTCCGGTTTCGCCCAGCGCATAGATTTGCGCATAATACCAGAATTGCACGCCAAATCCGGCCAGTGCCTTGATCGCGTTGAACCGCTCCATCCAGCGCAGCCAGCCGGGCAAGAGGCGCAATTGCGCTTCAAAACGGGGAATGGACGCAGCACCCGCCAACAGATCCTGACAGGCATCGGGCGCCCCGCACAGCGGACGGCCAATGCCAATCACATCGGCAGCACCGGTGGTCAGGGCATGGTCCATCGCCGCGCGGGTGCGAAAGCCGCCCGTCACCATCAGCGGCATGGTCTTCAGCTCTGCCTTCATCGCCTTGGCAAAATCGACGAAATAGGCTTCACGCGCCGCTGTTGACGGGGCAACATGTTGATCTTCCACCGCTTCCATGCCGGCAAGGTCCATCATGCGGGGCTGTTCATAAGACCCGCCTGAAATTTCCAAAAGGTCGACACCGGCCGCTTCCAGCCAGCGGGCAACGGTCAGGCTGTCTTCAAAGGCAAAGCCGCCTTTCTGGAAATCGGCAGAGTTGAGCTTTACCGAAACCGGAAAATCAGGGCCAACCACCGCGCGCACGGCAGCGACGCTGTCCATCAAAAACCGCGCCCGGTTTTCAAGACTGCCACCCCATATATCGGTGCGTTGATTGGCACGCGGACTGAGGAACTGGGAAATCAGATAGCCATGGGCGGCATGAATTTGCACGCCGGTAAAGCCTGCATCCTTGGCGGCTTTTGCAGCGATGGCAAAGCGCTGGATCAGGTCGCGGATCTCAGCATCGGTCAGGGGAACCGGCACGCCAAATTGCCCGCCCGGCAGCCCGAGCTGCACGGCCGAGGGCGCCTTGGGCGTTTTGTTGACCAGAGTTTGCGTCTGGCGCCCGGCATGGCTGATCTGCATCCAAAGATGATTGCCGCCGACCGTGCCAGCCTTTGCCCAGGCGGTGAGGGCGGCCATCATCTGCGCTGACGGTGGACGATCAATCACGACATTGCCCGGGCGTTCCAGATGATCGCGGTCAATGATGACATTGCCGGTCAAATGCATGCCGGCCCCGCCTTGCGACCAGCGGCGATACAGCGTCTCCAGCATGGGCGTGGGGACGCCGTCCGGGGTCGCCAGACCTTCGGTCATGGCGCCCTTGGCCAGTCGGTTGGGCAACACCGCGCCGCAGGGCAGTGTCAGGGGCGTGGCAATGCTCATGCGGCGGTCGCCTGTTGCCACAGGGCGCGATATTTGGTGCGCAGCGACACCTTATCGATCTTTTCTGTGCCAAGGCGCGGCAGGCTGTGCGGCTCAAACCAGATTTTGGCCGGGATCTTGAACGCGGCCATCCGGTCTTTCAGGAATTCGATCAACCCGGCCTCGTCCAGTTCGCTGCCCGGATGGCAATAGACAACCGCACCTGGCAATTCGCCAAAGCGTTCATCGGGCAGGCCAAAAACACAGGCTTCGGCAATGGCGGGATGCTAGTAAATCGCGGCTTCGACTTCCTGGCAACTGATATTTTCGCCGCCGCGGATGATGATGTCTTTCTTGCGATCGACGATGAAAAGATAGCCGTCCTCATCAAAATAGCCGATATCGCCGGTACGGAAATACCCATCAGATGTCATGCACTCGGCGGTCGCATCCGGGCGGTTCCAATAGCCGGAAAACAGGGCGACAGAGCGGATGGAGACTTCCCCTTTGTGCCCCTGTGGCACGGGGTGCCCGGCATCATCCAGGATCGCCATATCAACCAGCGGCTTGGATGGCAGGCCGGTGGAATTGGGCTTTTCCAGATAGTTGGTTGAAAAATTGCCGGCGCCGATACCGTTTGTTTCGGTCAGGCCATAACCGAGGGCCGGGGGCGCTGTCGGGAATTCATCGGCAATGCGCTTCACATGCTCAACGGGCCGGGGCGCGCCGCCGCCTGCCAGCCCTTGCAGGGTCGACAGATCATATTTGTGACGATCCGGATGCGACATAAGTTCAAAGCTCATCAGCGGAACGCCGGTGAAGTTTGTGATCTTTTCCTTTTCAATCAGCTTCATCGCATCGACGACATTCCATTTGGGCATCATCACGATCTTGCGGCCAATGGCAAAGCTGACAAGCATCACAGGCACTTCGCCGGTGACATGGAACAACGGCACGGTCAGCAAGGTTGCGTGCTGCGGCCGGTTTTCAGAAATCGTCCCGTCTTCCGTTGCCAGTTGCAGCATCATCAGGGCTTGCACGATATAGTTGAACGTCCCCTGCACCACCGCACGATGGGTGGAAAAGGCGCCCTTTGACTGGCCCGTGGAGCCAGAGGTGAAGAGGATCGTCGCCAGATCATCCCCGGTCAGTTCGGGCAACGCAACATCGCCCAGATCGGCGGTGCCAAGAACCGGGCTCAGCGCCGTTTCCAGCGGGGCGGCAATGTCGAGCGTCACGATTTTTGCGGCGCCCGCATAATGGGCATCGGCCAGACGCGCGGCGCGCGGGGCGTCGGCAAACACCAGCGTGGCGCCAACATCTTCAATCCCGGCGGCCAGTTCATTGCCCTGCCACCAGCCGTTGAGCAGCGTGGCACATCCGCCCGCCATCAAGATGCCCATATAGAGCACGATCCAGGACGGGGCGTTACGCATCGCAATCCCAACCCGGTCGCCGCGCTGCACGCCATGCACCTTGATCAGCGCGCGGGCGACCCGGTCTGCGGCGGCATAAGTTTCCTTGAAGGACAGGCGCTGGTCGCCGTCAACGATGAATTCGGTGTCGCCATGCTGCGCACAAAAATATGCAAAATAATGTGATAGCGCGGGCGGTGCGACGGCAACCATCGGCAAATCAACACCATGCGCCTTGAAACTGGTCAGCGCCATCGGGGCTCCCGGTGCTGTCAGCATTTCTGTCGCTCGCGCGATGCGCAGGTCCAATTCAGACGGCATGCGAATCTCTCCCTTTGTCTTCTTCTCTCCGCCCTCTATGTAGGGAGAAATCCTGAGGGGAAAAGCCTTGATCCTTGCGACTCTTATTGACGCTACGTCCGCCTTGCGATGGGAAAGTCTGGGATTAGACCCGGTTGCGGTCGATCTCGGCTTTTTCAAGATCCGCTGGTACAGCCTGGCCTATATCACCGGCATCCTTGTGGGCTGGTGGTATCTGGGCAAGATGTGTGAACGGCCGGGCGCGCCGATGGCCAAGCGCCATGTGGATGATTTTGTCTTTTACGCAACCTTGGGCATCATTCTGGGCGGCCGGATCGGCTATGTGCTGTTTTACCAGCCCGAAATGTTGAGCCAGCCCTCCAGCATCCTGAAGCTTTGGGAAGGCGGCATGTCCTTCCATGGCGGGGTGCTGGGCGTGATCATCGGCATCCTCTGGTTCGCGCGCGTGCACAAGCTCGATTGGCTGCGCATCCATGATTATATCGTGGTCGTTTATCCGATTGGCCATTTCCTTGGTCGGCTTGCAAATTTCGTCAATGGCGAGCTTTGGGGTCGGGAAACCAGCGTCGCCTGGGGCATGGTCTTTCCCGGCGGGGGGGACGTTGTCCGCCATCCCAGCCAGCTGTATCAAGCGGGTCTGGAGGGGCTGGCGCTTGCCATTTTGATGTCGGTGCTGTTCTGGAAAACCGATGCCCGGACCAAACCCGGCTATCTTGCGGGACATTTTGTTCTGTGGATGGGCGTCTTCCGGTTCTTCAACGAATATGTCCGCGAACCCGATATCGGGGTCTATGGTCTGTTCGGGACAACTATGGGCCAAACCCTGTCGGCCCCGATGATCCTGCTGGGTCTGTATCTTATCCTGTCGGCCGACGGCCGTCGCCAGCGGGCGCAAGACCTTGCCGGATCTGACCGCACAGCCTGAGCCGTTGCTGCCGGAACGATTGGCCCGCGCGATCACGCTTGGCGGGCCAATTCCGGTTGCCCAGTTCATGGCCGCGGCCAATGCCCATTATTATGCCACGCGCGATCCATTGGGTGCGGCGGGCGATTTCATCACGGCGCCTGAAATCAGCCAGATGTTTGGCGAACTTATCGGCCTTTGGCTGGCCGATCTGTGGGATCGGGCCGGGCGTCCGGCGGCCCATTATGTCGAATTGGGGCCGGGCCGTGGGACGCTGGCCAAGGATGCGCTGCGCGCCATGGCCAAGGCCGGGCTGACCCCGATGGTCCATTTCGTGGAAACCAGCCCCGTTTTAAGGGCCGCGCAAGCCCAGGCCGTGCCGGGCGCGCACTGGCATGATGATGTGACGACACTGCCCACAGACGCCGCCTTGTTGATCGTGGCGAATGAATTTTTCGATGCGCTGCCCGTCTATCAGCTCGTGCGGCGTGGCGATGCCTGGCACGAACGGCTGGTCGCCTGTCAGGATACGATGTTCCTGCCCATTGCCGGCAAGCCCGTGCCCGATGCCGTGGTGCCAGAGGCGCTGCGGGATGCCGTGCCAGGGAGTATCATTGAAACATCGCCAGCCTCTGTTGCGATCATGCGGGCGCTGGCGCAGCGGCTGGCCGCCCAAGGCGGTGCGGGGCTGATTATCGATTATGGCTATGATGGCCCGGCGCTGGGGGAAAGCCTGCAGGCGGTGAAAGGCCATGGCTTTGCCAATCCCTTTGATGCACCGGGCGCGCATGACCTGACCGCGCATGTCGATTTCGCGACGCTTGCCGGCATGGCAGAGTTGAGCGGCGCGACGGTGCATGGCCCGATTGCGCAGGGTGATTTTCTGGGCCTGCTGGGCATTGCAGAGCGCACAGCCGCCCTGGCCCGCGCGCATCCGGATCGTGGCCCGGACCTTGCCGAGGCGCATCGCCGCCTGACACACCCGGCAGAGATGGGGGCGTTGTTCCGGGTCTTGGGCCTGACCGGACAGGGCTGGCCTCAACCCGCCGCAATGGGCTAGGCGGGGTGGCGATGGACCAAATTGATATTTTTCGCGCCCAGACGCTGGATGGCGTGCCGCACGGTTTTTTGGGCCGGCGGGGCGGCGTGTCGACGGGCATTCATGCCGGGCTGAATGTCGGCGTGGGGTCAGAAGATGATCAGGACGCGGTGCTGGAAAACCGCCGCCGGGCGGCAGAAGCTGTCTTGCCGGGCGCAGGGCTGGCCACGGTTTTTCAGATCCATTCGGCGGATGTGGCGGTGATCGACGCGGTTGTCCCGCTGGCGGCGCGACCACAGGCCGATGCCATGGTGACCAATCGGTCCGGCCTGTTGCTGGGCATTTTAACGGCGGATTGCGCACCCGTTTTGCTGGCGGACAAGGCGGCGGGCGTTGTTGGCGCGGCCCATGCAGGATGGAAGGGGGCCTTAGGCGGCGTGACGGACCAGACCATCGCTGCCATGGAGGCGCTGGGTGCGGATCGGGGCCGCATCACAGCTGCCGTTGGGCCCTGTATTGCGCGCAGTTCGTACGAGGTGGATGCAGGCTTTGCCCAGCGTTTTGAGGCGCATGATCCCGCCAATGAACGCTTTTTCACGCCGGGCCGGACCGGGCATTTCCAGTTTGATCTGGAAGGATATGTCGTCAACCGTCTGGCGCAGGCGGGCATTGGGGCAGTGGCGGCGCTGGGGCAGGATACCTATAGCGACGCGGACAGATTTTACAGTTTTCGCCGCGCAACACATCGGGGGGAGCCCGGCTATGGCCGGCAAATCTCCCTGATCGGCGTGCCGGGCTGAGGCAAGGGATAAGGGGGGGAGCATGAACAAGGCGCAGGCCTGGGGCCTTTTGGGCGGCCTTTTGATTTTTGCCGCGATGCTGATCGCCCCGGCACCCGCCGGGATGGCGCCGCTTGCGTGGCGCACCTGTGCGCTGGTTGCGCTGATGGCGATCCTGTGGATGACAGAGGCGTTGCC
>JBJOJQ010000140.1:0-5449 GCA_046046525.1 Pseudomonadota bacterium | reverse complement strand
TGCATTCCAGAGGCATTTGGCGGGCTGGGCCTGGGTAAGCTCGTCATGTGCATCGTGACCGAGGAATTGTCCCGCGGCTGGATTGGCGCAGGCTCATTGGGCACGCGATCGGAAATTGCCGGGGAATTGATCGTACTGGGCGGAACCGAGGCGCAAAAGGCGCATTGGCTGCCCAAAATCGCCTCTGGAGAGGTGTTGCCGACTGCTGTGTTCACGGAACCCGATACCGGGTCTGACATGGCCAGCCTCGCGACCCGTGCCAACAAGACCGCCCATGGCTGGTCGATCAATGGCGCCAAGACCTGGATCACCCATGCCGCGCGGTCGGATCTGATGACGTTGCTGGCGCGGACCCTGCCCGATGAGAAGGGCTATGCCGGCCTGTCGATGCTGCTTGTGCCCAAGCCCCGCGGCACAGAGGACACGCCCTTCCCCATGCCGGGCATGTCGGGCAGCGAGATAGAGGTTCTGGGCTATCGCGGCATGCGCGAATATGCCCTGCAATTTGAGGACATGGCCGCGCCAGCCGACGCCCTGCTGGGCGGGACAGAGGGTCAGGGCTTCAAACAATTGATGCGCACCTTTGAAGGCGCCCGTATTCAAACGGCGGCGCGCGCCGTTGGGGTCGCCCGCCGGGCCTTTGAACTCGCATTTTCTTATAGCCAGCAACGCACCCAATTTGGAAAACAGATCATTGAATTCCCAAGGGTTTCGGACAAGCTGGCGATGATGGCGGTGGACATTTTGTTCGCCCGTGAATTGACCTATTTTGCCGCGCGCGAAAAGGACGCGGGCAAGCGCTGCGACATCGAAGCCGGCATGGCCAAGCTTCATGCCGCGCGGGTCGCCTGGGCCACGGCGGATGCCGCGTTGCAGGTGCATGGCGGCAATGGCTATGCGCTTGAATATGAGATTAGCCGTGTCCTGTGCGACGCGCGCATCCTGAATATCTTTGAAGGCGCAGCTGAAATTCAGGCGCAGGTCATTGCGCGCGGCAAGCTGCAAGACAGGAACTAACATGCAGGATTACAAGCATATCCGGGAAGAAGTTGCCAAGCTGTGTCAGCAATTCCCCGGAGACTATTGGCGCGCCAAGGATAAGGATCGCGCCTATCCCACCGAATTTGTGACGGCATTGGGGGATGCGGGCTATCTGGCCGCGCTGATCCCAGAAGAATTTGGCGGCGCTGGCCTGCCATTATCCGGCGCCGCTGCAATTTTGGAAGAGGTGCAACGCCAGGGCTGCAATGGCGGGGCGTGCCATGCGCAAATGTACATCATGGGCACGTTGTTGCGTCACGGCTCCGATGCGCAAAAGGCCCGCTACCTGCCCCAAATTGCGACCGGTGCGTTGCGCCTGCAAGCCTTTGGCGTGACCGAACCGACCAGCGGCACGGACACCTTGTCATTGAAAACAACCGCGCGGCGCGATGGTGATCGTTACATCGTCAACGGCCAGAAAATCTGGACCAGCCGGGCCGAACATTCAGATCTGATGCTGCTGCTCGCACGCACAACGCCGCGCGACGCGGTCACAAGCCGGACCGACGGCCTATCCGTTTTCCTGGTCGATATGACGGCTGCGCGGGGCAATGGACTGACCATCCGGCCGATTGAAACCATGATGAACCACAGCACGACCGAGGTTTTCTTTGAGGACATGGTCGTCCCGGCCGAAAATCTGATCGGGGAAGAGGGCAAGGGCTTTCGCTATATTCTATCGGGCATGAATGCCGAACGTCTGCTGATTGCGGCAGAATGTATTGGCGATGCCAAATGGTTCATCGACAAGGCAACCGCCTATGCCAAGGACCGGGTGCTGTTCGGGCGGCCGATCGGGCAAAATCAGGGCGTTCAGTTTCCCATCGCGCGCGCCTATGCGCAGATGCGCGCGGCCGAACTCCTGGTCCATGAGGGCATTCGCAAATATGAAGCGGGTGAGAATTGCGGCGAAGAGGCGAATATGGCCAAAATGCTGGCCGCAGAAGCCAGCTGGGCCGCAGGCGAAGCCTGTATTCAAACCCATGGTGGCTTTGGCTTTGCCGCAGAATATGACATTGAACGCAAATTCCGCGAAACCCGTCTGTATCAGGTCGCCCCAATCAGCACGAACATGATCCTGTCCTTTGTGGCCGAACATGTCCTTGGCCTGCCGCGGAGCTATTGATGCACAGCTGGGCAGACTGGATCGGGCGGACCGAAACCCGCGAGGATGTGATCACACCCGGCCTCATCGCCCGCTTTCACGCGACGATCGACCGCAAGGGCGGCGCCGACCCTGCGCCGCAGGGCGTGCACTGGTGCCTGTGCCTGCCCGATGCGGCAACGGCCGCGCTTGGCCCGGACGGCCATCCCCGGCGGGATGACAGCCCCGACAGCTTTCTGCCACCCATTCCCCTGCCCCGCCGGATGTGGGCCTCTAGCCAGGTCACATTTCACGCGCCATTGCCCTTAGGTGCGCAGGTTCGCCGCCGCTCTACAGTGGCGGCGATCACGGAAAAAATGGGCGGGACAGGGCCGCTCGTCTTTGTTGATATTGATCATCAGACAGAGGTTGCCGAACGCTGCCTGATTTCAGAGCGGCAGACGCTTGTTTACCGTGCCGCAGCGGACACCCCGCCGGCCCCGCGTCCGGCCGATCAGACGCCTGATCTTGGGGCATGGGACTGGCACCGCGTGTTGACGCCGTCAGAGCCGTTGCTGTTCCGATATTCCGCGCTGACCTTCAACAGCCACCGCATCCATTATGACCGCCCCTATGCCGAGGCCGAGGAACGCTATCGCGGTCTGGTCGTCCATGGGCCGTTGATGGCGACGCTGCTGCTCGATCTTGCGGCCCGCGAACTGGGCGATAATCGGCTCTCCCGCTTTGCCTTTCGGGGGCAAAGCCCCGCCATAGCGGGTGAGCCGCTTTATCTTGTCGGACGCCAGGAGGCGACCGGCCTGACCCTCGCCGCGCTGGGCGGCGACGGTCGACTGGTGATGAGCGCAGACGCCAGCCTTTAAACCCGCCTCAGGGGCGGATTAGGCCCCTTTGTGCGGCAGGATCAGATACTTCTCACCCGTGCGCTTGGCATTATAGGCGTGGAGTGTTTCCAGATCGAGCGCCTCAGCCAGCGAGATTTCATGGCTGTAATGGCTGGCAAAGGTGGTCGTCAGTTCCGCCACGACGCGCGCGCGCATCCGCGCCACCACTTCCGGCCCGGCCTTTTGCATGAACGGCGTCAGCAGCCAGCCAGAGACGGACCATTGGAACCCAAAATTGCGCGTCAGCACCGTTGGCGACACATCGAGCGCGCCATAGATATAGAGCTGCTTGAAGGTATCGGAGCCATAGCGGCTATATTCCTTCATCCGCTTCACGGCCGCTGCTTCCATGCAGGTCACGATCTGCCCGCCCAGCTTGCCCCCGCCAATGGCGTCAAAAGCGCAGGTGATGCCGGTTTCCACCAGGGCGGCGGTCAGGTCTTCCATGAAGCTGTCTTGCGTGGAATCAAACACATATTTGGCGCCCTGCCCCTTGAGCAGATCCACCTGCGCCTGACTGCGCACGACGTTGATCAGCGGCATATCATCTGCCAGACAAATCCGGTTGAGCATCTGACCCAGATTTGAAGCTGCCGCCGTATGGACAAGGCCGGCATGGCCTTCCCGCTTCACGGTTTCCACAAAACCAAGCGCCGTCAACGGATTGACAAAGCATGACGCGCCATCGCGCGGGTTGGTGCCATCGGGCAAGGGCATGCACATCTGCACCGGCAGGGTGCGATATTGCGTGTACATCGCGCCGCCCAGAACAGCGACGGTCTTGCCCATCAGCGCCTGCGCCTCGGGTGATGCACCAGCGGCGACCACAATGCCGCAGGCTTCGTTGCCAATCGGCATCGCCTCACCCACACGGCCCGCCATGGCACGCATGCCCGATGCGGGCACATCCGCCTCAATTGCAGGATGGCCATTGCGCGTGGTCGCGCGCGCGGTGCCCATATCAGCCGCACCGACCAAAAGCCCAAGGTCAGACGGGTTAATCGGCGCGGCCAGCACCTTCACCACAACCTGATCTTCGCGGGGGGCATGAACCGGCACATCAGCGAGTGACAGCTCCAAAATGCCCTCCGGCTTAACAAGGGTCAGCATTTGAAGGTTGCTTGCGGGCAAATCGGCCATTTCACTCTCCTGATAGATGATTTACGCTTTCGTAAACTTTTGGGGTGTCCGCCACAATAGATGTTTCGTTGATACCGGTTCGGCGGATTTTGCAACCAAATGGGCGCAAATCAAGCAAGATGGCATTTACGCAGGCACCGTTATCCTAGATGGGCAATCCGATGGTCAGTCCTGTTTCACGCGGCAAACCCGCCATTCTTGCCAGCTTGCTGCACCAGAACCCGGTCTGGGGATATGCCTTTGGCATGGGCGCCTATGCCCTGGCCTTTGGCTTGCGATGGTATCTTGATCCCATTTTGCCACGCGGCCTGCCCTTCATAACCTTTTTGCCAGCTGTGCTTCTGGTCGCCTATTTCGCTGGACGCGGCCCGGCAATTGCCATGGCGACGGTCAGCGGCCTGACGGCCTGGTACATGTTCGTTTCGCCCGATCACAGCTTTGCACTAACCGGCACGGTCACGGCTGCGCTGATCTTTTATCTGGGCGTGGTCTGGATCGCGATCGGGATTGTGCAGCGGCTGCGCCACACCGCCGAAATTTTGGAACAAGAACGCCAGGCCAACGCCATGCTGGCCGAACAACGCGCCTTTTTGTTCCGGGAGTTGCAGCATCGCGTGGCCAATAACATGGCATTTCTGGTCGCCATTCTCAGCATGCAGAAATCGATCGTCAAACATCACCCCCGCGCGTCCGAAGAGGTTCTTGACGATGCAATCCGGCGGATCCGGATGTTTTCAAGCATTCATCGCCGTCTGCATGATCCGGAAAGTGCGACGCAATCGCTCAACACGCATTTCAGCGGGCTATTTGCCGATCTTGTTGGCGCAACGACGACCAATCAGATCCGCTGTCGCGTCGAAACCAATGGCATCACCCTGCCATGGGAAATGCTGACCACCTTGTCCTTGATTGCCACAGAATTGATGACGAACGCCATCAAGCACGCCTTTCCCCATGGCGCTGAGGGCGAGATTTCGCTTTATCTTGGCCGCAATGGGCCGGATCTGATCTTCATCATCTCTGACAATGGCATCGGCAAACTTGCCCCCGGTGATGGCGGTGGCGCGGGGCTTGGCTATACGATCATCGAGGCGCTGTGTGAGCAGTTGAAAGCGCGCCTGACCACCCATGTTGATCATGGCACGCATGTTGAAATCAGCTTTGCCGATCCAAGGGCGGACTGACGCTGCACCGGGCTTGCAACCACGGGCAGTTGACGTAAAGGTCAACCCCGACTCAACTTACCGATTTATGGGAGAGACTGATGGCTGACGCATATATC
>JBJOJQ010000195.1:0-5490 GCA_046046525.1 Pseudomonadota bacterium | reverse complement strand
TGCGGCATGGACGGCAGATCCGGTTGGTGATCGAAGGTGAAGGGCAAGTAGCAAAGACAGTGGCCGGGCGCGCCGGACAGAAGCCATCATCAAAGTTGACGCCGCCACCATCGCACCAAGGTGACACGAAGCTGATCACCCTGCTCGCCGATGCTTATGCCGCTCGCAAGCTCGTGCTTGCTCATTCTGAAACCCCATTGGCAGATCTCGCTAACCAGCAGGGCAAGTGCCACAAGCATCTGGCCAAGCTTGTTGAGATCTCCTGTCTCGCGCCGGACATTGTTGAGGCCGTTGTTCGCGGCAAACAGCCTAGCTCGCTGACGGCCACGACAATGCGCACCAAGGTGCTGCCGATCTCTTGGGCCGAGCAGCGCATCTTGTTCGAAATGAGCTAACGCATCAAATCGCTCAAGAGACGAATCTTACGCTGAGACCCCCAAAGCCATTGGGGTCAAAAAGATGCCGAAAAACCGCCACTGGAGACTCGCAGGTTTTTTGCATCTTGAAGTGGCAAAAATGGAGCCGTCTCCAGCCCACGCACTCAATCACAAAAGCCGCATAAATGGGCCCTTTCGGGCTCATTCTGTCATTCTCATCTATGGAGATCAGCCGCGTTTAGGACTGTTTGGTGCCCAGAAGAGGACTCGAACCTCCACGCCCTTGCGAGCGCCAGCACCTGAAGCTGGTGCGTCTACCAATTCCGCCATCTGGGCACGGGATGCAGGGCCGCTTATGCTCCGCATCTAGGGTAGGCGCGCTCCTTTAAAGGGTGAGGCGCGCATGTCAACAGGGCGCGCGCGGCTTTTTTGGCGATGACCGTTCGGGAAGCGGTTCCATCTCACAGGCAGGAGTCCCCACCCTGCCTCAACCGCACCTTCCCCCTCCCACCCCTCTTGCCTCGCGCGCGGGGATGGTGCAAAGCGCGCGGCAGTTTCTCCCACGCATAAACGGGCATTTCGATGAGCGATCTCAACGGCAAATTGGTAACGGTTTTTGGCGGCGGCGGCTTTATCGGCCGCTATGTTGTGCAGGCCTTGTGTGATGCGGGTGCGCGGGTGCGCGTGGCCGTGCGCAAGCCGACGCTGGCGGGCCATGTAAAGCCGCTGGGCAATTTGGGCCAGGTATCGCTGTGCGCCGCGGATGTGACCAAGCCGGGCACGGTCGCAAATGCGCTGGCCGGGGCGGATATGGCGGTGAACCTTGTCGGCGCGTTCGACAATATGGATGCCATCCAGCGCGTGGGCGCCGAAATTGTGGCGCAATGCGCGGCAAAGGCAAATGGCGGGGCGGGGCTTGCCGCGCTGGTCCATATGTCTGCCATTGGCGCAGATAGCGAAAGCGACAGCATCTATGGCCGCAGCAAGGGCCAGGGCGAAGATGCCGTGCGCGCCGCCTTTCCCGCTGCAGTCATCCTGCGTCCGTCGATCGTTTTTGGCCGTGAAGACCAGTTTATCAACCGCTTTGCCGGGCTGATCCGCCTGTTGCCGGTGGTACCGGTGATCGGTGCGGATACGAAATTCCAGCCGGTATTTGTGGGCGATGTGGCCCGTGCCGTCGTCGCGGCGCTGCGCGGTGATGCCCAAGCGGCTGGCCAAACGCTCGAACTGGGCGGGCCGCAGACGCTGTCGATGCTCGATCTCAACCGCTGGATCGCCGCTGCGACCGGCCGGGACAACAAATTGTTCCTTCCCGTGCCCGATGTGGCGGCCAAGGCGCTTGCCTTTGGCACAGGCTGGCTGCCGGGTGCGCCGATCACCGCCGACCAGTATAAGATGCTGGCCAAGGATAATGTAGTTTCGGGCGCCAATGGCCTCGACAGTTTTGGCATTGTCGCGACGCCGATGGACGCGGTCGCGCATGACTGGCTGACGCTGTATCGCAAGCATGGCCGTTTCAGCGGCACGGTTGCGGCTTGATCAAGGCATTTATAGACACACAAAGACTGTCACCCCCGACCTGATCGGGGGGCCATGGCCTGCTGCAACGTTTAGACCGAACGGGCAGAGCATGGATTTCCGCCTTTGCGGGAATGACCAAAAGGGAGTGGGGCAAAACCGATGAGTGAATTTTGGACCGCGGTCATCCTTGGCATTGTTGAGGGCATTACCGAATTTCTGCCGGTATCTTCGACCGGGCATTTAATCCTTGCCAGCGAGCTGATGGGTTATGATGCCGGGCGCTGGGCATTGTTCAACATTGCGATCCAGCCGGGCGCAATTCTTGCGATCGTCGTGCTCTATTGGCGCACCTTTTGGGAAGTGTTCACCGGCCTTTTTCGCTGGGATGCCAAATCCGTGGCCTTTACCCGCAACCTTTTGCTCGCCTTCATCCCTGCCGCGATCCTTGGCCTTGCCCTTGGCGATGCGATTGAAATGATGCTGGAAAATGCGGTGATTGTCGCCTGGGCGCTGATCATCGGCGGGGTCGCGATCCTGATTGTCGAACGCTTTGCCAAGACGCAGGATATGGGCGGGGTTTCCGAAATCAGCTGGCAAAGGAGCGCGCTGGTCGGCGTGGTGCAATGCCTTGCGATGATCCCCGGCGTGTCGCGTTCGGGCGCGACGATATTGGGCGCAATGGCGATGGGTGTTGATCGCAAAACGGCCGCCGAATTCAGCTTCTTCCTCGCACTGCCAACGCTGACCGGGGCAACCGTGCTGCAGATGTACAAGCATCGCGACGCGATTAACGCCGGTGAACTGCAACTGATTGCGGTGGGCTTTGTCGTTTCCTTCTTTGTCGCCTGGGCGGTGGTGAAGGCCTTCCTTGCGGTGGTGACGCGCTATGGCTTTGGGCCCTTTGCCTGGTACCGAATCGCGGCGGGGATTGCGGCCTTGGTCTGGCTGCAGGGACGGTAAGGGCCGAAACGGACCTATTAATGCGTAATAAAATTACACCGCACAGGAAGGATGCTTCAATCAGCCTAAAATAGGACAGTATATTTGCCCTATCCTACCCAAAAGGCCTTGAACATAGCTCCGATGCTCCGCTATGAGTCCCTCTATATTGAGGGAACAGACGATGGCGCACGAACGCATGCTCAAATTTGTCGGCACCGGCCAGGCCTTCCCCGAAAAACGGGAAGCGACCCTGCGCGCCGAAGATTTTCAGGAAATCGCCAACCGTTATGCCCCCGAAAAAGCGGCAGAGCAGGCTTCGCGCTGTTCACAATGCGGCGTGCCTTATTGTTCGGTGCATTGCCCGCTGGGCAACCATATCCCCGATTGGCTGCGGCTCACCGCCGAAGGCCGCTTGAAAGAAGCCTATGAGCTTTCGAACCTGACCAGCACCATGCCCGAAATCTGCGGTCGCATCTGCCCGCAGGATCGGCTGTGCGAAGGCAATTGCGTGATCGAATTTTCCGGCCATGGTGCCGTCACCATCGGCAGCGTCGAAAAATATATCACCGACACCGCTTGGGAAAATGGCTGGGTCGAACCGGTTGAGGTCGGACGAGCCAACGGAATGTCGGTCGGCATTATCGGCGCAGGCCCTGCTGGCCTGACTGCCGCCGAATATCTGCGCACCGCCGGCTATGCGGTCCATATCTATGACCGTTATGACCGTGCCGGGGGCCTCCTCACTTATGGCATCCCGGGCTTCAAGCTGGAAAAGGACGTGGTGATGCGCCGCGTCGAACGGCTCAAAGAAGCGGGCATCATCTTCCACACCCATTTCGAGGTCGGCCGCGATGCCAGCCTCGATGAATTGCGCGCCCGCCATGACAGCGTGCTGATCGCCACCGGGGTCTACAAGGCGCGGGACATCAAGACGCCGGGCATCGGTCTTTCGGGCATCCATGCCGCGCTTGATTACCTGACGGCATCAAACCGCAAAAATTTTGGCGATCCCGTCCCGGCATTTGACGACGGCACGCTGAATGCAGAGGGCAAGCATGTTGTCGTCATCGGCGGCGGTGATACCGCAATGGATTGTGTGCGCACCGCGATCCGCCAAGGTGCGAAGTCGGTGAAGTGCCTTTATCGCCGCGACCGCGACAATATGCCGGGATCGCAGCGCGAAGTCGCCAATGCCGAGGAAGAAGGCGTTGAGTTCATCTGGCTGTCCGCACCCAAAGCCTTTGGCGGCACAGACGCGGTTGAAAAGGTGCATGTGTCGAAAATGCGCCTTGGCGCGACCGACGCCAGCGGCCGCCGCAGCCCGGAACAGGATCCGGAAGGCGACTTCATAATCGATGCCGACATGGTGATCACGGCGCTGGGATTTGAACCCGAAGATCTGCCCAATCTGTTCGGCGCGCCCGATCTGAACGTCACCCGCTGGGGCACGATCCGCGCCGATCATGTCACCGGCATGACCAATCTGCCCGGGGTTTTTGCTGTCGGCGATATTGTCCGCGGCGCGAGCCTCGTCGTCTGGGCGATCAAGGACGGCCGTGACGTCGTCGAACATATGCACCGCTGGATGAAGGCGAACCAGCATCATGAAAGGACCGCAGCATGATCCGTAATTGCATTTTTGCGCTGGCCGCAGGTACCGCAACCATCACCCTGCCCGCACCCAGTCTCGCGCAAGAGGTGGCTACCGAGGCAGCACCTGTTGATCCCGCACGGCTGACGTTGGCACAGGGCATAGCTGGCCAGTTGATCCCGCCCGGCACCTATCAGAAGATCATGAAGGACGTATCCGAGCAGATGGCATCCGCGATGATTGACCAGATGATGGGGATGGATGCAGCGACCATGATGGGCACGGCAGGTGGCGATGCTGCGGAAGGTACAGAGGGCAAATCCGTTGGCGAACTCGCCGCTGCGGCCGATCCCCATTTCAAGGAACGGATGGATATCACCATGCGGGTGATGTTTGAGGAAATGGGCAAGATGATGAACGAGATGGAGCCCGTCGCGCGCGATGCCCTCGCCAAGGTGTATGCCCGCCGCTATTCGGCGCAGCAACTGACCGACATGAAAGTCTTTTTCGCAACGCCCAGCGGCTCTGCCTTTGCAGCGGATTTCATGGCGACATTTTCCGATCCGGAAATGATGCAGGCGATGATGGGGCAGATGCCCAAAATCATCGAAGCGATGCCCGAAATGATGAAGAAGGTGGAAGCGGCAACCGCCCATCTGCCGCCACTGCCCAAGCCCGACGCTGCGGGCGACGAACAAAGCCTCTGACCGATTGGCCGTGACATGACCTACCCTCTCCCCACTCCCGAACATGAACGTCTTGCCCGTGAAGGCATGTATCGCCCCGAATTTGAAGGCGATGCGTGCGGCGTTGGTCTGGTCGCGGCGACCGATGGCAAGCCTTCACGCCGGGTAGTGGCGGCGGGGATTGAGGCGCTCAAGGCTGTCTGGCACCGCGGCGCGGTGGATGCCGATGGCAAGACAGGCGACGGTGCGGGCCTGCATGTCGACCTGCCGGTGCGTTTCTTTGATGATGCGATCACTGCCGCCGGGCACAAGCCGCGGCCAAACCGGCTGGCGGTGGGCATGGTCTTTTTGCCGCGCACCGATCTGGGCGCGC
>JBJOJQ010000121.1:0-5168 GCA_046046525.1 Pseudomonadota bacterium | reverse complement strand
TTGAGCCCTTTGTTGATTTCTCGTCCGGCTATTTCCAGCGCGCAATGGGCGCCCTGCCCAAACAGGCCAAAAGCGCGCCATGGAAACTCAATCAGGACTATGCCAAGGATATCAAGAACCTGCGCTATGGCCCGCTGACCGATGATGCCATGTGCTTTGAACAGCCCCACAAAGTCGCCAAAATGACAGACGCCCCGCCGCTTTTGGAAGCAGCGGAGTAAACGTCCCCCGCTTTAGCGTAATTGCCGGAAACACGTCCGGACCTCTTGCACATAGAGGTCCGGCTGTTCCCAGGCGGCGAAATGGCCGCCTTTGTCCAGTTCATTCCAATGGATGATGTGCGTCATCGTCACGTCCGCCCATGCGCGCGTCGGTCGCATGATTTCCTTCGGGAAAATGCTCACGCCGGTGGGCAGGTTGATCTCACGCGGGGCAAAGCTGCCAAAGCTTTCCCAATAAAGCCGGGCTGAGGATGTGGCATTGCCCGGCAGCCAATACAGCATGATGTTGTCGAGCATCTCATCCAGCGTCAGGGCATCTTCGGGCACGCCCTGATTGTCCGTCCAGGCCCACATTTTCTCATAGATCCAGGCTGCTTGGCCAACGGCGGAATCGGCCAGTGCATAGCCCAGTGTCTGCGGGCGGGTGGATTGCTGCTTTGAATAGCCCGAATCCCAGTCCTGATAATGTTTGATGGCGGCCAGCGCCTGCATTTCGCGCGGGTTGGGCGCTTGCATCGCGGCTTCGGTTGGCCGCGCCATCGGCATATTGACGTGAATGCCAAGGCAACCCGCCGGCGCCTGCGCGCCAATCGCACTGGTAACGGCGGAACCCCAGTCACCGCCCTGCGCCACCCAGCGATCATAACCCAGCCGCTGCATCAGCACGGCCCAGGCCTGGGCGATCCGTTCGACGCCCCAGCCGGTCGTTTTGGGCTTATCGGAAAAGCCAAAGCCCGGCAGTGAGGGCAGAACAAGGTGAAAGGCGTCAGCCGCATCGCCGCCATGCGCCGTCGGGTCGGTCAACGGGCCGATGATTTTCATGAATTCCAGAACAGAGCCGGGCCAGCCATGGGTGATGATCAGCGGCAGGGCATCTTCATGGCGCGACCGGATATGGAGGAAATGAATGTCCAGCCGGTCAATGTCTGTCTTGAACTGCCCCAGCGCATTCAGCCGCGCCTCGCACCGCCGCCAGTCATAGCGATGCCGCCAATGATCGACGAGCGCCTGAACCTGCGCCAGCCGGGCACCCTGGCTCCAATCATCCACCAATTCCGCCTCGGGCCAGCGGGCATGGTCGATCCGCCGATGCAGATCCTCCAGCGCCGCTTCGGGAATATTCAGGTGGAAGGGACGAATGGCGTCAGACATGGGCATGCTCTCCGGATGATCGTTGGACAGCATCTGACACAAGGTCGGCCTGTCGCGCAATCAGGGGCGCCGCATTTCCGGTCTGGACATTTCAATGCCGAAATCGCATAGGCAATGTCCTCATGTACAGGTCGTCGGCCCTTCTTCTTCTTCGACTTACGCGCCCTTAGGCGCGTGTCACCTTGCGTGCGCTTCGCACGCAGCGCTGCCTAAGGGACAAAAGACCAGACCCAACCGGCTTTGAAGAGAAGAAACATGCTGCGCAATCCCTCGACCAAATATCGCCCTTTCCCGCAAATCAACTTGCCCGATCGGCAATGGCCCAATCAGACGATCACCAAGGCGCCACGCTGGCTGTCCACCGACATGCGCGATGGCAATCAGGCGTTGATCGATCCGATGGACGCCGAAAAGAAGACGCGCTTTTTTGATCTGCTGTTGAAAGTGGGCCTGAAGGAAATCGAAGTCGGCTTCCCCAGTGCGGGCGCGACGGAATTTGACTTTATCTCTGGCCTCGTCCGTTCCGGCCGGATTCCCGATGATGTCAGCATTCAGGTGTTGACCCAATCGCGCGAAGACCTGATCCGCACCAGCTTTGACAGTCTGCGCGGCGCGAAAACCGCGATTGTGCATCTGTACAACGCCGTCTCCCCGGCCTGGCGCAAGATTGTGTTCCAGATGGAACAGGCCGATGTCCGCGATATCGCCATTCTGGGCGCCAAGATCATGCGTGATGAAGCGGCCAAACAACCCGATACCGATTGGCGCTTTGAATATTCGCCCGAAACCTTTTCAACGGCGGAACTGGATTTCAGCCTGGACTGCTGCGCCGCCGTTATGGATGTGTTGCAGCCGACACCGGACAAGCCGATCATCTTTAACCTGCCCGCAACGGTAGAGGCGGCCACGCCCAATATCTATGCGGACCAGATTGAATATTTCTGCCGCAACGTGCCCAATCGCGATGCGGTGATTGTCAGCCTGCACGCGCATAATGATCGGGGAACGGGCGTTGCCGCGACCGAACTGGGCCTGATGGCAGGTGCCGACCGGGTGGAAGGCTGCCTGTTTGGCAATGGCGAACGCACCGGCAATTGCGATCTCGTGACCGTCGCGCTCAACATGTACACGCAGGGCGTTGATCCGGGTCTGGATTTTTCGGACATTGATGAAGTCATCAAGACGGTCGAATATTGCAACCAGCTGCCCGTTCACCCGCGCCACCCCTATGCGGGGGAACTGGTGTTCACCGCCTTTTCGGGCAGCCATCAGGACGCGATCAAAAAGGGCTTTGCCGCGCAAGAGGCGCGCAATGATGATTTTTGGGAAGTCCCCTATCTGCCGATTGATCCCGCCGATCTGGGGCGCAGCTATGAAGCCGTGATCCGCGTCAATTCGCAAAGCGGCAAGGGCGGCTTTGCCTGGGTGCTGGAACAGGACCAGGGCCTGAAACTGCCCAAGAAGATGCAGGCGCATTTCAGCCGCCATGTCCAGCAAATGGCCGATGAAACGGGCCGGGAACTTCATGCCGAGGATATCTGGGCCGTGTTCCAGCGCGTCTATTGCCTCAACACGCCGCAGCATTTCCAGCTTTTGGATTATGAAGAAACGCGCGCCCCCAATGGGGAACGCATTTTCGCGGGCAAAATCGCGGTTGACGGGCAGGAACAATCGGTCAGCGGCCGGGGCAATGGCCTTATTTCCTCGGTGGTGGCAACACTGCGCGACAGCTTTGGCCTCACGCTTGAAATTGCGGATTATACAGAACATGCCATGGGCCATGGCACGGCGGTGCGGGCGGCCGCCTATGTTGAATGCGCCCTGCCCAATGGCAAGACCGTCTGGGGCGTCGGCATTGATGAGGATGTGGCAACGGCCAGCGTGCGCGCCGTGCTGAGCGCAGCCAATGCCATGCGGGCCTGATCGGCGCGCCCAGCGCCCAAGACATGACACCGAGCCTGATCAGGGCCGCCACGTCCGCGCTTGCGCGTGACCGGCGGCCCTAAACGCCCCTGTCGCCGCGCCGTTATTTGGGCTTGGAAGCCTGTCAGATCGATAACGGTCCATTGAGAGAGCGCGACAATGGTTGACCAAGGGAACGCGTCTGGCCCGGCACAGGGCATTGTCGGCCGACAAACGCACGATGATCCCGCAAGCGTGATCGATGGGCGCAGCCTTGCCAAGACAGCGGCCATTCTCGCCGATCGCGGGCCGCCGGTCGATTATCTGAAACTGGCGCGGATCCGCACGGCCCTTGCCCGTGGGGATTATCGGATCAACACCCGCGCCATCGCCGATGCCATTGCGTTGCAGGCGCATATCTGATGCCGCTGCGCGCCATAGAGCAGTTGATCACATCGCAAGGCGCATTGATTTTGGCACTTAACGCCGGGGATGTTGTCGCCGTGGAAGCCGCCACAGCCCGGGTCGCCCGCGCGCTGGACAAGATGCGGGATGACCGTGCCCCCTTGGCCGGGGATGATCGTCGGCTGGCCTATGCCCTGCGCCAAGCCGAAACGGCACGCAGCCGGGTCAATTTCCTGACAGGTCATGTCGCCCACCATCTGGAAAGATTGACAGGCCGACGCCAAGCCTGCGCCATGCGGGCCTGCACAAACGCCGGAAATCTGCGCCAGACGGGTTAATCGCAAAATTGGCACGGCCTTTGCTGCTGTGTGGCTGACCCACAATGAGGGACAGGCGCATGGCCAAAATGGCGTGGAGATCAAAGCAGCGGATATGGTCGGCCAGAGCCGCCATAACGCGCCGTTTGGCAACGGCACCGACGCGGGCCATGCGCCCGTGCCCACATGGCCCGCGCCCCATTTGCCTGTCCTTCGGCGGTCACCCTGACACCCAGCCGATCGCGATTGGCCCTGGGAACGCATGGCGCTTGCCAGTTGCCCCCCTGCCCCGCGATTGCAGACTTAAGGATCCCTGCTGATGTTGCAGCAAAGCCTGTCCCCTGCCCAGCGTCGCGACGCAACCAGCATCGATGCGCGCGTCACAACATCCATGCCGCTGGTCCGGCGCATTGCCTGGCACGTCCATGCCCGCGTCGCCTCGGCCATTGATGTTGAAGATCTGATCCAGATCGGGATGATCGCGCTGGTGGAGGCCGCCCGCACCTATGAGGATCGCGGCCATGCCTTTGCGACCTATGCCTCTGTGCGGATCCGGGGGGAGATGATTGATCATCTGCGCCGGGAAGCGCGCATGGCCCGGTCTGCCATGCAGAAACGCCGCGCAATTGCGGCCAGCCGCGCGCGCCTGGAACAAAAGCTGCGCCGGGCGCCCTGTGATGCCGAAATGGCCGCCGACATGGGCGTGACGCCCGCCATGTTCCAGGCCATGGTCACTGCGATCCAGCCGCTGCAAGATGCCTCGATCGATGAGGTCTATTCAGACCATTTGATGGCCTTTGCCGACACCGCCGACTCTGCCGAGGATCGGGTCTCGCGTGACCAGCTGGCCATCGCGCTTAAAGGCGCAATTGACCATCTGAACACGCGCGAACAGACGATCCTGCAGCTTTATTTCGTGGAAGAATTGAACCTTGATGAAATTGGCATGGTGCTGGGCATTGGGGCCGCGCGCGTCTGCCAGATCAAGAAGCAGGCATTGACGAAGATGCGGGGCTTGATGGACGCGGATGCCCATCGTTGACGCTCAGGTCAGGCTGGCCTTTAATCCATCGATCACGAACTGCGCAGCCAATGCCGCAAGCACCACGCCCAAAATCCGCGTGATCATCGCCTCAACGCGATAGCCAAGGAATTTCATCAACGGGCCGGC
>JBJOJQ010000114.1:0-7355 GCA_046046525.1 Pseudomonadota bacterium | reverse complement strand
AGAAAGGGGATTTAGAATGCGGAAGCTCGCTATTGCAGCGGTGCTCGCTTCGACCATCATGGCCTCGCCCGCAATTGCGCGCGACAAGGCCTGGTATATCGGTGTCGAAGGCGGTGCGTCTATCGCTGAAGATCAAGATTTTGATATTTCCGGTATCGAAAAGAACGCCAATGCCGACCTGAACAAGGCATGGGACGTTGATGCGATTGTCGGCTATGACTTTGGTGGGTTCCGCCTTGAGTCCGAAGTTGGCTATAAGCGCGCATCGGTGTCGCAGTGGCAGTCACTGTCCACGACGCCTGCTGGGGCTGCCGCAACGGCACGTCCGGCCGGCGTTTACAAGTCGGCTTCGGGCAAGGCGTCCAACCTGAGCTTCATGCTGAACGGCCTTGTCGACTTTGGTGACGATGATGGCCTTCAGGGCTATGTCGGCGGTGGTGCCGGTATTGCCCAGACCAAGCTTGGCTATACGCTCGATGACACCGGCCCAGACTTCCTGAGCGATTCAGACACCGGCTTTGCGTGGCAGGCCATTGCCGGCGTGCGCACCAAGCTGACGTCGAACATCGACGTGGGTGTGAAGTATCGCTTCTTCAACCAGAGCAATGTCGGGCTGATCGATCGCGTTGGTCGGACCGCGGATTCGCGTTATCGGTCGCACTCGTTGCTGGCGAGCCTGATCTTCAACTTCGGTGAAGCTCCGCCGCCTCCGCCGCCTCCGCCGCCGCCTCCGCCGCCTCCGCCGCCCCCTCCGCCGCCGCCGCCGCCGGTTGTGGCCAAGGTGTGCAGCCCGGGGCCGTACATTGTGTTCTTTGACTGGGACAAGTCGGACGTCACGGCTGAAGCCGCAACGATCCTCGACAATGCCGTCACGGCCTATGCCGATTGCGGTCAGGCCCAGGTCATGCTTGCCGGTCACGCCGACAAGTCGGGCACGCCCAAGTACAATATGGGTCTGTCGGAGCGTCGCAACGCATCTGTCCGGACCTATCTGGAAGGCAAGGGCATTCCTGCCGGCACGATTTCGACCCAGGCCTTTGGTGAAAGCGCCCCGCGCGTTGAAACCGCCGATGGCGTTCGTGAACTTCAGAACCGTCGCGTGGAAATCACCTACGGTCCGGGTTCCGGCCAGTAAGGCAACGGGCACATTTTGTGCCGAAAAAATTAGGGGGCTGGTCATCGACCGGCCCCCTTTTTCGTGGGTGGCGGATTGTGAGCCAAGCGCCCAGCCGCTAAAGCGCACAGCCTTTCCACCGCGTATTGGGTAGGGCCTTTTATGAAGATAACGATGATCGGATCAGGCTATGTCGGGCTGGTCTCTGGCACATGTTTTGCCGATTTCGGCCATGATGTGGTGTGCGTCGATCTGGATCAGCGCAAAATCGATGCGCTGCTGGCTGGCATCATGCCCATTTATGAGCCCGGTCTTGCCGAGCTGGTCGCCGCCAATGTGAAGGCCGGGCGGCTGACCTTCACGACCGATCTGAAGGCTGGCGTCGCCGGGGCGGATGCCGTTTTCATCGCGGTGGGCACGCCATCCCGCCGTGGCGATGGCCATGCCGATCTGAGCTATGTCTATCAGGCGACGCGCGACATTGCCGGGGCCATGACCGGGCCCTTGGTTGTCGTCACCAAATCAACCGTGCCAGTGGGCACCGGCGATGAGGTGGAGCGGATCTTGCGTGAGCTGGCGCCACAGGCCGATGTGGCCGTGGTGTCCAACCCGGAATTTCTGCGCGAAGGCGCTGCCATTAATGATTTCAAGCGCCCGGACCGGATTGTGATTGGCACGTCTGATGACCGCGCCAAAGCCGTGATGCAGGAAGTGTATCGCCCGCTTTACCTGAACCAGGCGCCGATCCTGTTTACCGCCCGCCGCACGGCTGAACTGATCAAATATGCCGCCAATGCCTTTCTGGCGACCAAGATCACCTTCATCAACGAAATGGCCGATCTGTGTGAGGCCGTGGGTGCCGATGTGCAGGATGTGGCGCGCGGCATTGGCCTCGACAACCGGATTGGCGGCAAGTTTCTGCATGCCGGCCCCGGCTATGGCGGATCCTGTTTCCCCAAGGATACGCTGGCGCTGTTGAAAACCGCCGAGGATCATGATGTGCCGTCCCGCATCGTCGAGGCGGTTGTCCAGGTGAATGACAGCCGCAAACGCGCCATGGGCCGCAAGATCCTGCATGCGCTGGGCGATGATGTGCGGGGCAAGACCGTTGGCCTGTTGGGCGTGACGTTCAAACCCAATACCGATGATATGCGCGATGCGCCGTCGATCGCCATTGTGCAGGCGTTACAGGATGCCGGCGTCCAGGTTGTCGCTTATGATCCCGAAGGCATGGCGGCGGCCAAGCCGCTGATGCCCGATGTCATCTTTCGGGATGATCCCTATGCGGTGGCGGACAAGGCTGATGCTTTGGCACTTGTCACCGAATGGGATGCCTTTCGCGCGCTGGATTTGCAGCGCATTGCCCGCCTGATGACGGCGCCTGTGCTGGTGGATCTGCGCAATGTCTATCAGCCGGAAGAGGCGCGTCGTTTGGGCTTTGCGTATAGTTCTATCGGACGGCCCTAGCCGTTACAGCCCGCGATAGGCGCGCAGCCAGCCGACAAAATCCGGGATGCCCCGGTCAATCGGCGTGGTCGGCGCAAAGCCCAGATCGCGGCTGATATCGGTGATATCGGCATAGGTTTCATAGACATCGCCGGGCTGCATCGGCTGAAAATCCATCGTCGCCTTGCGGCCACAGGCGTCTTCCAAAACCGCAATCATGCGCATCAGATCTTCGGCCCTGTGATTGCCGATATTGTAGAGCCGATGGGGCGCGTGGCTGCCGCCCGGTTTTTCAAGGCCGTCATCGGCCACTGGCTGATCAATCGCGGCAACAAGCCCCGCCACAATGTCATCGACATGGGTAAAGTCCCGCCGCATCTGGCCCTGATTGAACACGGTAATGGGCTGCCCGGTGAGAATCCGTTCGGCAAAGGACCAGACCGCCATATCCGGGCGGCCCCAGCGGCCATAAACGGTGAAGAAGCGCAATCCCGTCAACGGCACGCGGAAAAGATGGGCGTAGGTTTCGCTCATCAATTCATCCGCCTTCTTGGTCGCCGCATAAAGCGACACGGGATGGTCCACGCGATCCGACACGCGAAAGGGCAGGCTGCGGTTGGCGCCATAGACCGAGGAGGACGAGGCATAGAGCATCTGGCGGACACCGCGATGGCGGGCAATTTCCAACAGGTTCAGATGCCCGGCCAGATTGGACTGCACATAAGCGCGCGGGTTGATCAGCGAATAGCGGACCCCCGGCTGGGCGCCGAGATGCACGATGGTGTCGAGTTCAACACCCTGAAGCGCCGCTTCAAGCGCGTGATGATCCGCAAAATCAACCTGATGAAAGGCAAAGCCCGGATGCGCGATATCGGCCAGCCGGTCGCGCTTTAGCGTCACATCATAATAGTCATTCAGATTGTCGATGCCGATGACAGCGGTGCCGCGCGCCAGCAATTGGCGTGCAACATGCGACCCGATAAACCCCGCCACGCCGGTCACCAAAATGGTCATGCTGTGTCTCCCTGCGGCACTGGACCGCGATGCTGATCTGCGTAAACCATAGACTGGCTTGAGGCCCGTTGAAATCCAGTCAACAAGCCCAATCTTATCATTGTGATGAAGGAGCCTGACATGCCTCGCCTGTTTTTGACTGTTGCGCTGTTGCCGCTGGCCATGGCCGCCTGTGCCGGATCAGACGCGCCGCGCACCCAAGGGCCGCGCGCGGTGGCCGCGCTGGTTGATGCCGAGGGCCGCAGTGCCGGGCAGGCGGTCGTGACCCAAGCCGCAGATGGCCTGTGGATCGAGGTGAGCGCCACGGGCATTGCCCCGGGGCCACATGGCATGCATGTCCACGCCGTTGGCAGCTGCACCGCGCCGGACTTTACATCAGCCGGTCCGCACTGGAACCCTGCTGGGCATGAACATGGCCGCAAAAACCCCAAGGGCGCCCATGCCGGGGACGCCCCCAATTTGGTGGCGAATGATGCAGGCGCCGGCACGTTGCGGGCCTGGCTGGGCGCCGGCACGTTGACCAGTGGGCCAAACGCGCTGCTGGATGCCGATGGCGCGTCGGTTGTGGTTCATGCCGATCCCGATGATGAGATGACCGATCCATCGGGCAAGAGCGGCAAGCGCATTTTGTGCGGCGTCCTTACCGCGCGTTAAGGCGCGGCGTTAGACGGGCTCCCCAGCCGCGCGTGCCCGATCCAGCAAGCTGGATTCCAGATGGGGCACGCGCCGCAGCGCGACCAGCATTGCAGCGAGGATCAACGGCATCACCGCCAGCGTGCCCATCAGTGCGAACCGCAAATCGCCCGTCACATCGCTGACCAGCCCGACCAGATACGGGCCAAGGCCAAGGCCAAGGATGGTCGTGCCCAAGAAGAAGACGGCAGTTGCCGTGCCGCGCATCCGCGGCAGGACAAGATCCTGCACACTGGCGGCACAGGGGCCAAGCCACATGATGTGCAGGAACATGTTGATCGCGGCAAAGACATAAAAGGCCGAAATCGTATCCACTGAATAGCTGGCATAGATGGTGACGGCGGATCCCAAGGCGGCGAGGATCATCACCAGCACGCGGCCACCGGCATGGCGTTGGCGCAACCAATCCCCGAAAATGCCGCCAAAGCTGGCGCCCAGACCGCCGCCAATCGCCGTGATCAGGCCCAGCGTCAGGCCGCTTTCCGCGCCGACGCCAAAGCTTTGCTTGGCATAAAGGAAAATGAACGGCGACAGGCCATAGCTGATATAGGACATCAGCCCGCCGGCGATGGTCAGGCCGATAAAGCCGGGATTGGCCATCAACGCATAGCTGACCGGATCCCGCAGGCGGATGGTCTGCACCCAGCTGCCCACGCAATAAACGCCAATGGCAATCGCCACCCATTGCACCATGTTGGTTGTGATTGCGACATCACCGATCTGCCCGACAACCGCACGTTTGGCCGGGGCCAGCAGCCCATCGGTAAAGTTGATGACGCCAATGGTGGCAACGCACAGGCCCAAAAACAGCAGGATGTTGGTGACAAGCGGGCGACGATCCTGCGCCAGCCGCGCAAAGCCCCGCCAGTTCCACGGCGGCAGCATGGCGGCGAATTCCGCCATCACGGCGCGCAGCGGATTGGGCAGGCCGGGCGTTGGCATGCCATCAATGGCGCCGCGGACGGGCTCCTTCACGGTGAACCACATCAAAATGGCCAGCACTATCCCTGGAATGCCAAAGGCCAGATAGGTGGCCTGCCAGCCGGCCAGACCCAGCGGCGCGGTTTCGGGCGTGTAATGCGCCTCCCAGTAACGGATGACCTCCCCCCCGAAGATCAGCGACGCGCCGCTGCCGATATAGATGCCGCTGGAATAGAGCGCGAGCACGGTCGCGCGGACCGATTTGGGGAAATAATCCTGCAACAGCGAATAAGAGGCGGGCGAGGCGCTGGCCTCCCCCACGCCCACGCCAATCCGCGCCGTGCCCAATTGCCCAAAGGTTGAGGTGAAGCCCGAAATCGCCGTCATGGCCGACCAGAAGCCAAGGCCAATTGAAATTGTGCGCACCCGGTTCCAGCCATCGGCCAGCTTGGCCAAAGGCAGGCCAAAGACCGCATAGAAGAGCGCAAAGGCGGTCCCGAATAACAGGCCTATCTGGGCATCGGACACGCCCATATCCTCTTTCAGATAAGGCGCGATGATGGTGACAACCTGCCGATCCAGAAAGTTGAAGGCATAAATAACCATCAACAGAACAAGCACATATGTGCGATAGGCCTTGGCTGCCATGGGATCCCCTTTGTCCTTTTTTGCCAAGCTGACAGACATGAGCGCACACGCCAAGGGGAAAGTGCGCCGATTTTCGATCGCCCAAGATCGGGCCATGTCGTGTTTTGCTTGAATTTCCCCCCAAGGACACGATATTTCTATCACACGGCTATTCCGCCGGAATATTTGGAGTGTCCTTCGATGGCGAATTGGTCTGATCCTCGCATGGCAGACGCCGCGACCATTTCGGTCGGTACGCGCAGTGCTGTCTTTGACGCGGGCCTGCGGTCCTACATGCTGTCCGTTTATAATTACATGACGTCGGGCGTGTTGCTCACCGGCATCGTCGCCCTGCTCTTTGCCTCTTCAGGCGCCGCGCAGAACATCATGTTCGGCCCCGGCCTGCTGAAATGGGTGATTATTCTTGCGCCGCTGGCGTTCATTCTGGTGATGAACTTTGGCTTGAACCGGTTGTCGACCTTTGGGCTTCAGGCAAGCTTTTGGGGTTTTGCGACGGCGATGGGCCTGTCTATGTCGACGATCTTCCTCGTCTACACGGGCACGTCGATTGCGCAGACCTTCTTTGCAACGGCCGCGGCGTTCGCCGGGCTGAGCTTGTGGGGCTATACGACGAAGCGTGATCTGTCGGGCTTGGGCACCTTCTTGATCATGGGCGTGGTTGGCCTGCTTGTCGCGTCGGTCATCAACATCTGGATGCAGTCGGGCACGATGCAGCTTGTCATCAGCTTTGTCGGCGTGCTGCTGTTCGCTGGCCTGACCGCCTATGACACGCAGCGCATCAAGTCGATGTATGCCTATGTTGCCGGCACGGACATGCTGGGCAAGACGGCAATCATGGGCGCGCTGTCGCTCTATCTCGACTTTGTGAACATGTTCCAGTTCCTGCTGAGCTTCATGGGCCAGCGCGACTAAAACAGGATCACATCGATCATAAGAAAGGCCCGGGGCTTGGCTCCGGGCCTTTTTTTATGGCGCCTTTGATCCGGCGGCCCCCAGCGTGCGGGCAAACAGCGCCAGTGTCCGTTCCCAAGCCAGCCGCGCGGCCGCGGCCTGATAGCGGGCCAGCGATGTATCATTGTGAAAGGCGTGTTCCGTCCCCGGATAATCAAAGCGGTCCACCGCGACGCCCGCCGCCCTGAGCCCGGCGACCCACGCATCCGCCGTGCCATTTACGCGCGGGTCATTGCCGGCATAATGCAGCTGGAGCGCGGCCTTCACCCCGCCCGCCAAGGCCGGATCGGGCGCCGGCCCATAAAAGGCGGATCCCGCCGCCATATCGGGCCCGGCGGCAACGGCCAGCCGGTTCACCATCGCCCCGCCCCAGCAAAAGCCGACCACCCCGACGCGGCCATTGGCCCCGGCAAAGCGGCGAAAGCCCTGCACCACCGCTGCGCCGTCCGCCACCGTGGCGGCAAGATCCAGCCTGCCGATCATCGCGCGCGCATCATCCTCATTGGCGGGCGTGCCGCCGGCGGTCGTCAGAAAATCGGGCGCAAAGGCGATATAGCCGGCCAGCGCC
>JBJOJQ010000130.1:0-4466 GCA_046046525.1 Pseudomonadota bacterium | reverse complement strand
GATCGACACGATGTGAAAAGCCTGACTGGCGCTGAATTCATAGGCGTACACAATCACATCGACGGGGCCGGACGAGGTATTTGCCCGTGCCAATGCATAAGCGGCGGGCAGTCCGTTGATGTTCGTGCGCCGGATTGTGCTGTAGTTTAGCCGGGTCTGCCCCCCGACAGATGCAAACACGGCATCGACATAAGCGTCCAGATCGCCCCGATAGGCGGCGCCCGAAAACTGCGCCTGCCCGCCTGATCCAGTCATCGACACAGCATCGGGGGCATTCATCATCACATAGCCCGCAGGTGCCGTGAAGGCGAGCCGCAGGTCCGGATGCATGAAGCTGCTGCCTTCGACGATGCCCTGTTTGGGATCATCGTCATACAACATGCCATCCAGCATCTGCATAAAGGCATCCCGGTTTGTCGCCCGTGCCGATACGGCCATGGCCGCCGCCCGTTCCCGCGCACGCACCACGCGGCTGGCCGGATCCGGGTGGGTGCTCGCCCATTCTGGCAAAGCCTTGTCACTTTTGCCCGCGCGCCGCGAATCCAGCGCGGTTTGCGCGGCCAGCGATGCCAGCATGGTGGACGCGGCCAAAGGGTCATAGCCCGTGCGCGTCAGGTAAACGATGCCAAGGTCATCCGCCTCATATTCCTGAGCGCGGGAATAGCTGAGGACATAGCGCTGGGCGAGCGCACCGCCCAATTGCTGGCCAAGACGCGCGCCATTATTGCCCAGCAACACACCGCCCAAAACCGTGGCCAGCACAGCGCCAAGCCCGGCGCGTGTCGCCTTGTTGTTGCGTTTTTGGGAATGGCGCGCCGCGACATGACCGACTTCATGGCCCAGAACCGATGCCAGCTCTGCCTCATTATTCATCAGGGCCATCAGCTGCCGGGTGACGTAAACATAGCCGCCGGGGATCGCAAAGGCGTTGTTCACGGGGGAATTGAGCAGCGTGACGGTGAATTCGCTTGGCTGATTGGCAAGCCCCGACTGGGCGGCGACCGCACGGCCGATCCGCGTCACATAATCCGCCTGCGGCCCGGCATAAAGCCCGCCAAATTCCTGCAAAAGCTGCGGATGCGCCTTGGCGCCTTCGGCTTTATCCTTGGCCGACATAAATTGCGGCGCCGCTGTGCGCGATGATTGCGCGGTCGACGCGGAAATGCTCACCGTCCCGGCGATCACCGCCAGGATGCAGGCTGCCCGAATGCTGTTTTTCATCATCAACGCCTTTTCTCCGGTGCCCCCCGGACGAAACAGAAGCCGATCAAAGAATGCCCATAGCCAAGAATTTTTCACGCCGCCCACGCCGCAGCGCCGCCGCATCCTGCCCCGCCAGCGCATCCAGCGACTTGCCAATGGCCCGCGCCAAAGCGCTGATCGCTTCATCGTGCGACCGATGGGCGCCACCCATGGGTTCGGGAATAATTTCGTCTGCAATGCCCAGACGCTGCAAATCTTGCGCGGTAATCCGCATGGCCTCTGCCGCGTCAGCCGCCTTGTCCGACGTCCGCCACAAAATCGAGGCGCAGCCTTCGGGCGAAATGACCGAATAAACGGCATGTTCAAACATCAAGACGCGATTGGCCGCCGCCAGTGCGACCGCCCCACCAGACCCGCCTTCACCCACAATGGCCGCAACCATGGGGACGCCCAGTTCAAGGCATTTTTCGGTTGAGCGGGCAATGGCTTCGGCCTGGCCACGTTCTTCGGCCTGCACGCCCGGAAAGGCGCCCGACGTATCGACCAGGGTGACAACGGGCACGCCAAAGCGGTCGGCCAGTTCCATCAGACGGATCGCCTTGCGATAGCCTTCGGGTTTTCCCATGCCGAAATTATGCTTGATGCGCGACGTCGTATCATCGCCTTTTTCATGGCCGATCACCATGACCCGACGACCACCCAGTCGGCCCAGCCCGCCGATAATCGCCTGATCATCGGCAAAGGCGCGATCACCGGCCAGCGGCATGAAATCATCGATCATGCCCGCGATGAAATGCTTGAAATGGGGCCGTTCCGGATGCCGCGCGACTTGCGTCTTTTGCCAAGGCGTCAGCTTGGCATAGGTTTCGCGCAACAGCTTTTCAGCCTTGGCCTCAAGCTTTTCAATTTCCGGGCCAATATTGGCTGTGTCCGCGCTTTCGCGCAGGTCCGCGATGCGAGCCTGAAGCTCTGCCACCGGCTTTTCGAATTCAAGCAGTGCAACCATGGTTCAGCGGTTAGGAGCGCCGGCGGCGCACGTCAACGAGAGGATGGCGTGAATTGACCAGTTCAACCAATTTCCGGCTATCGACATGGGTATAAATTTCGGTTGTGGCGATATCGGCATGGCCCAGCAGCATCTGCAAGGCGCGCAGATCCGCCCCCCCTTCCAAAAGATGCGTTGCAAAGGCATGACGCAGGACATGCGGGCTGATCCGGTCGGGGGCAATCCCGGCCTGCCCCGCCAGATCCTTGATCATCTGAAACAGGCGGACGCGGCTTAAATGCGCGCGGCCCGATGGGAACATCCAGTTTGAGCCCGCTGGGCGGACGCGCAGCCAATCCGACACGGCAGACCGGGCGCGATCAGACACCGGCACCAGCCGTTCCTTATCCCCCTTCCCGCGCAAAATGGCATAGGGCCGGTCCGGCACAATGGCCCGCACATCCAGCGAGACCGCCTCCGTCGCGCGCAGGCCCGAGCCATAGAGAATCTCAACCAAGGCGTGGAGACGCAGATCCGCCGGGCGCGGATTGGCCGCCTGTTTGCGCCGTTCAAGCTCTGCAAACAGCGCGGAAATATCCGCATGGCTTAAGGTTTTGGGCAAAGGCCGGCCCCGGCTTGGACGGGGCAAGGCATGGGACGGATCATCCGTGCGATGGCCTTCATCCGCCAAAAAGGCGAAAAAGCGGCGCAACGCCGATGCCTTTCGTGACAGTGATGTGGCCGCCAGATCTGCCCAATGGTCGGACAGGCGCTGTAAATCCTCTGGCTGGGCGGCGTGCAATCGCCCGGCCAAGACCGACGATGCCGATCGCAGATCGGATTGATAGGCCAAAAGGCTGTTCCGCGCCGCGCCAGCCTCTGCCGACATCATCTCCAAAAAGCGCGCGATCAGCCGCAGGTCATCACCCGGATGCATGCATCAGGCCCGCATAACGGCCTCGGCCGCGATCATCCGCGCCTCAGGTTCCAGCCCAACAGCGCGCAGCGCCGACACGATGACATAAAGATGCGCCGGCGGAATATCCGACCAGCGCCTGGATTGCAGGCCCGCCGCGCTCAAAATCGCAACCGCGCCCGGCGACCGCAGGCGAACGGCGGTCGCCATCGCATCGGACCAGGGCGTCCGCTTGGCGATGGGAACGGCAAAGCTTTCCGCCATTGCCGACACGTCACCAGCCGGAATCCGGCCCAGCCCCGCCAATCCGGCAAACAACATCCGCGCACGCAGATCGCCACCCGTTTCATTGGCCGCGCCGAAATCCTTGATCCGGGATGCAGAAACACCCCCGATCGGGCGGGAACTGCCAACCGCCAACAGGCCCCAGGACAGATCGTCGTCATTGTCCTCAACCAGTTCCAGCCAGCGTTCCGCATAAAGATCGAGGCCGACCGACAGCATGGACGCAATCAGCCGGGGCATATGGTCGCTCAGGTCCGAGGACGGCTTGATCCGCGCCGCCGCACGCGCTGTGGCGACCAGCCGGGCATAGCTTTGCCATTCGCCCATCGACTCCAGCGCCCAAAGCCGCTGCATGGCCTCAACGCGCCCCTCATCATCGCTGGCGGCATAGCTGTCCCGCATCAGATCAAACAGGCGGTTGCCCTGCTCTGCCGGGTCCTGTTCTTCAAAAGCCGCGCCGTAAAAATCAACCAGCGCCGCGCTGGAAAAAACACCGGCAGCGGCGGCCCGCTCTGCATCGGTCACGCGGACAAGATGGCTGAGCATCGGCGCCTGTGCCCGCCAGATACGGACGCGACCATCCACCTTGGCCATCAACCGGTCGGGGATCTGCAATCCCGTTGCCGTCGCCATGCCATAACGCCACACATCCAGCCGTTCGATGTCATCCCAATTGATGGTGACGGCGCGCCGCGTATTCTGGGCAGCGCCAACGACCTTTTCGGCCAAAAGAACATCGGCATCGGTATCACCCCGGCGGCTGCGCGCACGATCCAGCTGCGCGGTTGCCAGCGATGCTTCCCCCGAAAAGGCTGAACATATGGCCCGCGCCAAAATCCAGGCCGTATCACGGTTGTTGCGATCGGCGCCCTGCGTCATCGGACACAAAGCGGCGGGATCGGCCGAGGCAAGGCCCGCCTGCATGCCATAGGTGAACAAGGCGGGGCTATATTGATCCACATCCACAGCCTGCACCAATGTCCGGGCAGACACGGCTTCGCCCATCCGGACGAGCAGCCAGGACCGTTCGGCAACCCAATTCGCACCCGACACATTGACCGGGGTCTGCGCGCGGCT
>JBJOJQ010000124.1:0-5996 GCA_046046525.1 Pseudomonadota bacterium | reverse complement strand
ATGTCGACCGTGTCGAAAACGCCCAGGGCGAAGCCGTTCTGTCGCGCGACCGCGCCCGCCGCGAAGCGGCCTGGGATGCGCTGGAAGCACAATTTGGCCAGTCGACCCGCGTTGAAGGCGTCATTTTTGGCCGCGTCAAGGGCGGCTTCACGGTCGATCTGGGCGGCGCTGTTGCCTTCCTGCCCGGCTCGCAGGTTGATATCCGTCCGGTGCGTGACGTCACGCCGCTGATGGACATTGCCCAGCCCTTCCAGATCCTCAAGATGGACCGCAAGCGTGGCAACATTGTCGTGTCGCGTCGTGCGATCCTGGAAGAAAGCCGCGCCGAAGCCCGTTCGGGCCTGATCCAGAACCTGGCCGAAGGTCAGGTGATCGAAGGCGTTGTGAAGAACATCACCGATTATGGTGCGTTCGTTGATCTGGGCGGCATTGACGGCCTGCTGCATGTCACCGACATCAGCTACAAGCGCGTCAATCATCCGTCGGAAGTCATCAACATTGGTGACACCGTGAAGGTGCAGATCATCCGCATCAACAAGGACACGCAGCGCATCTCGCTGGGCATGAAGCAGCTGGAAAGCGATCCGTGGGAAGCCGTGGCTGCCAAGTATCCGGTGGGTGCAAAGCTGTCGGGCCGCGTCACGAACATCACCGAATATGGTGCGTTCGTTGAACTCGAAGCCGGCATTGAAGGCCTGGTCCACGTCTCTGAAATGAGCTGGACCAAGAAGAATGTCCACCCGGGCAAGATCGTTTCGACGAGCCAGGAAGTCGATGTTGTCGTTCTGGAAGTCGACGAAGAAAAGCGCCGCATCTCGCTTGGTCTCAAGCAGGCCGCGTCGAACCCCTGGGAAGCGTTCAGCGCAGCCCATCCGGTTGGCTCGACTGTCGAAGGCGAAGTCAAGAACGCGACCGAATTCGGTCTGTTCGTCGGTCTCGACGGCGACGTCGATGGCATGGTGCACATGTCGGACATCGCCTGGGGCGTTTCGGGCGAAGATGCCCTGGCGCTCTACAACAAGGGCGATACGGTCAAGGCCATCGTCCTTGATGTCGACGTTGAAAAGGAACGCATCTCGCTGGGCATCAAGCAGGTTGAAAAGGGCGGCGCTGCCGCTGCGACCGGCACGGCCAGCGGCTTGGCCAAGAACAGCGTGACCACCGTGACCGTGGTTGCGATCAAGGACGGCGGCCTCGATGTGCAGGCGGGCGAAGATGGTCCGATTGGCTTCATCAAGCGGGCCGACCTTGGCCGCGACCGCGACGAACAGCGTCCGGACCGCTTCCAGGTTGGGCAGAAGTTCGACGCCATGGTCATTGGCTTTGACCGGTCGAAGAACCCGAACTTCTCTGTCAAGGCGATGCAGATCGCTGAAGAAAAGCAGGCCGTGGCTCAATATGGTTCGTCCGATTCGGGCGCATCGCTGGGCGACATTCTTGGCGAAGCCCTGAAGGCGCGCGAAACCAAGAAGTAAGTTCTGCCAATTTAGCTGAATTTGGCCCGCCCAGCCTTGTGCTCGGCGGGCCTTTTTCATGGTAAGATCAAATAATTTCATTGATATTCATGACGTTAACTTTGAAGTTTGATCGCACGGCAAAGCCGACAAAGCCCCTTGCATAAAATGCCATTTTGGCATTATCTTTACGTCTGGCTGTTGCATTGCCTTTGGGGCCTCGCCATGGCGGGCCCTGCGTTTGGGCAGGTCATCTGCGTCGGTTTGGGGCAGGTGATCGGGTGTCAGCGACAGGAAGAAGGGAAATGATATGATACGGTCTGAACTCGTCGCGACGCTGGCTGAAGAAAATCCGGGCCTGTCTGTCCGGGAGATTGACAGCATCGTATCGATTTTCTTCGACGAGATTGTGGATCAACTGGCGTCGGGTGGCCGTGTCGAACTGCGCGGCTTTGGCGCCTTTTCAACCCGTGGCCGCGATGCCCGTGTGGGCCGCAACCCGCGCACGGGCGCATCCGTTGCCATTCCGTCAAAAAAAGTCCCTTATTTCAAGCCGGGCAAGGAAATGCGCGCACGCCTGAACATGTCTTGACTGGCGTCCATGCGCCTTAGGGCTTGACGGAAAGGGCCGTCTCCACGATGCCGCGCGCATGCGGACGTGGCGAAACCGGTAGACGCAGCAGACTTAAAATCTGCTTTCCCCTGGAAGTGCGGGTTCGAGTCCCGCCGTCCGCACCAAAGCCGTGACGCCGCAAGGATTGCGCGCTATCGTCTCTGTGATGCTTCGTCCCTTGTTCGTCCTGATTGCGGCCAGTCTGCTGTTGAGTTGTTCGCGCTATCCCGGCGATGCGATCACCGTCAGCGTGATTGGCGGGGAAGCCCGGGCCGCGAATCCGAACACCGTCCCGCTCGACATGCCAGCCGCCGTCATGACCGGCGCGATGATGCAGGGTCTGGTGCAATTTGATGCCAAGGGTGAAATTGAACCCGCATTGGCCGAACGCTGGATGGTAACGGACGATGGCCTCAGCTATATTTTCCGGATCCGCCGGACCAACTGGCCCGATGGTACGCGCGTGACCGCCGCGCATGTGGCCCAAAGCCTGCGCAAGTCACTGGCCCCCGCCAGTCGCAATCCGATGAAACCCATGCTGCGTCAGGTTTCCCAGATTTTGGCGATGACCGACACCGTGGTTGAGGTCCGCCTGTCAGAGCCGCTGCCCGGCCTGCTGCAACTGCTGGCAGATCCGCATATGGCAATCCTGCGCAACGGGCGCGGCACGGGGCCTTATTGGCTCTATCGATCCTTTCCCAGCGCGAAGATTCTGCGGCCAGTTCCCTCGCTGACAAATGAGGAGATCAGCGAAGACGCGCTGCGGCAAAGTGAGCGCCGTGTCCGCGGCGAAAATGCGGCGCTTGCCATTGCCCGATATGCCGAACGCAATGCCGATTTGGTGCTGGGCGGGGATTTTACGAATTTCCCGATCGTGCAGGCCGCCGGCCTGGACGCGCGCGACATCCGCGTTGATCCTGTGCCCGGCCTGTTCGGCATCATTCCCGCGCGGGCGGAAGGCCCCTCGCAAAACCGTAATCTGCGTCAAGCCATGGCGATGGCGCTGGACCGCGCCGCCCTTATTCAGCGGCTGGGTGCACGCGGATGGACCCCGGCTGAAACGCTGATGCCCGGACCAATCAACATGTTCATTCAGGCCATTCCCGATTGGGCTGCGCTTACGCCTGCTGAACGGCGCGCCCGGGCGCGGTCACTGGTCGCCCAGACGATGGGAGATCGCATCCGCATCAGGCTGGCCATGCCCGAAGGCCCGGGCGCGCGGCTGATTTTTGCGCAAATGGCAAGCGATTGGCGCGCGATCGGAATTGATGCCGAACGCGTGGGCCCCGGCGAAACAGCCGATTTCCGCCTGATCGATATGGTCGCGCCGACACCCAATGCGTTGTGGTATCTGCAACCCTTTGCCTGTGCGTCAAAACCCGCCTGTAGCGCCGCCACCAGCAATGCGCTGTCCATTGCCCGCCGTGCCGCGCGTGAAGAGCGCGCCCGGCTGTTTGCGGAGGCAGATCAGGCCATCGCGGATGAGCAGCTTTATATTCCCATTGCACGACCGCTGCGCTGGTCGCTGGTCAACGCCCGTCTGAACGGCTTTGCCGCCAATGCCACCGGCCAGCATCCGCTCAACCGATTATCCGGGGTGTCGAACTAGCAGATCCGTCATGCGCCCCTATATCGGTGGGTGCAGGAGGCATGCATGACCCGTTCCAACCCATCTGTTGCGGCCCGCCCCACCGATCCGGCTGCCATTCGGCGCCGCGTTGAAGGTCTGGAAAAAATCATGGAAGGGCTCTTCACCATCCCCGGCACGCGGCAGCGCGTCGGGCTTGACGTGTTGATGGACATCTTGCCGTTGGGTGGATCTGCCCTAGCGGCGGTGATTGGCAGTTATCTGGCGTGGGAAGCCCGCAATCTTGGCATGCCGCGATCCACGATGGTGCGCATGGCCGGCAATATCGGCTTTGATGCGTTATTGGGCGCGATTCCGTGGATTGGCGCCATTCCCGACCTGTTTTTCCGATCCAACACCCGCAATCTTCGGTTGATCAAGCAGCATCTGGATCGGCATCACCCGTCCACGGTGACCATCGATCGATAACGGGTTCGGCCCGGCGTAAGGGCGCTGCGGATTGATGCTCTGGATATGATCGCGTAATTTTATTACAATGCGTTGTTATGAACATCGACTCACGTCGCCCGAATCTGCCGCCGCTTCGGCTCCATATCCCGGAGCCCTTGGCGCGTCCGGGCGACGTGGCGGATTTTTCGCATATTGAAATCCCACCCGCAGGGGCGGCGCCCCGGCCAGATAGCGCCAGTCCGGCGGCCGACATGCATCCGCTGGCTTATGGGCTGATCCGCGTGCTGGATGATCAGGGCGTGGCGCACGGCCCCTGGGATCCGCGCCTGTCCCCCGATACGCTGCGCACGCTGTTGCAGGATATGGCGCTGACGCGCGCCTTTGATGACCGGATGTTCCGTGCCCAACGCCAGGGCAAGACCAGCTTTTACATGAAATGTACGGGCGAAGAGGCGGTGGCGGTCGCGCAAAGCCATGCCCTGGCGCGGGATGACATGTGCTTCCCCTCTTATCGGCAGCAGGGCATTCTGATCAGCCGGGGCTATCCCTTGGTTGAGATGATCAACCAAATTTATTCAAATAAGGGCGATGCGCTCAAAGGGCGGCAATTGCCGATCATGTATTCGGCGCCAGACCATGGCTTTTTCACCGTTTCGGGCAATCTTGCCACGCAATTGCCCCAGGCCGTTGGCTGGGCCATGGCCAGCGCGTCGCGCGGGGACACACGGATTGCCGCCGCCTGGTGCGGCGAAGGATCAACAGCCGAGGGCGATTTCCACGCCGCGATGACCTTTGCGACCGTCTATCGGGCGCCGGTCATCTTCAATGTCGTCAATAATCAATGGGCGATCAGCTCTTTTGCGGGCTTTGCCGGGGGTGAGGCAACGACCTTTGCCGCGCGCGCCCTGGGCTATGGCATCGCTGGATTGCGCGTCGATGGCAATGATGCGCTTGCCGTCTATGCCGCAACGGCCTGGGCGGCAGAACGCGCGCGGACCAACCATGGCCCGACCCTGATTGAACATTTCACCTATCGGGCCGAAGGGCATAGCACCTCGGATGATCCGGGCGCCTATCGCTCTGCGCAAGAGCGGACCAAATGGCCCTTGGGGGATCCCATTCAGCGGTTGAAGGCGCATCTGATGCAACTGGGCGAATGGGATGACGATCGCCATATGGCCATGGACCTTGCCTGTGCCGACGCCGTCAAAACTGCCCAGAAAGAGGCTGAGAAAAATGGCATTCTGGGGCATGGCTTGCACCAGCCGCTCGACAGCATGTTCGAGGATGTGTTTGAAACCATGCCGCCGCACCTGCGCGCACAAAAGGCACAGATGCAGGCGGAACAGCGCCGCAAATGGCCCAGCCCGGACGCGGGGGACGTGCCATGACCGCGCGACATATGAACATGATCGAAGCCATCAACAGCGCGATGGACGTGGCCATGGCCCGCGACGACACTGTGGTTGTTTTTGGCGAAGATGTCGGCTTTTTCGGCGGCGTTTTCCGCGCCACCGCCGGCTTGCAGCAAAAATACGGCAAGACCCGCAGCTTTGATACGCCCATCACCGAATGCGGCATTATTGGCGTTGCAGTGGGCATGGCCGCTTATGGCCTACGGCCTGTCCCCGAAATCCAGTTTGCGGATTATATCTACCCCGCCTTTGATCAGTTGGTGTCCGAAGCTGCGCGCATCCGTTATCGGTCTGCCGGGCAATGGGCCATGCCGATCACCGTTCGGTCCCCCTTTGGCGGCGGCATTTTTGGCGGGCAGACGCACAGCCAATCCCCGGAAGGGATTTTCACGCATGTGGCGGGCCTGAAGACGGTCATCCCATCCACCCCCTATGACGCCAAGGGGCTGTTGCTGGCGGCGATCGAAGATAATGAT
>JBJOJQ010000116.1:0-2571 GCA_046046525.1 Pseudomonadota bacterium | reverse complement strand
ATGGCGGCGGTCAACCGGGAATGCCGGGCCGTCCGTACATCTGTTGGCATTTTTGATGCCTCGACGCTGGGCAAGATTGAAGTTGTGGGCCCCGATGCGGCTGAATTCCTCAACCGCATGTACACCAACCCCTGGAAATCACTGGCCCCGGGCCGGTGCCGCTATGGCCTGTTGCTTAAGGAAGATGGCTTCATCACGGATGACGGCGTTTCCGCGCGGCTGGCCGATGACCGGTTCCACCTGACCACCACCACCGGCGGCGCGGCGCGCGTGCTCAACATGATGGAGGATTATCTCCAGACCGAATGGCCGGACCTCAACGTCTGGCTGACGAGCACGACCGAACAATATGCCGTGATCGCGCTGCAAGGCCCAATGGCGCGGCAGCTGCTGGAACCTTTGGTGGAGGGTATTGATCTGTCCCCCGAGGCTTTCCCGCATATGGCCGTGCGCGAAGGGCGGATTTGCGGCGTGCCGACCCGCCTGTTCCGCGTTAGCTTTACCGGGGAGCTTGGCTTTGAAATCAATGTGCCCTCGGCCTTTGGCCGGGCACTTTGGGAAAAGCTGATGGCTGCCGGGGCCGCCTATGGCATCACGCCTTATGGCACAGAGGCCATGCACGTGCTGCGCGCAGAAAAGGGCTTTATCATCGTCGGGCAAGACACCGATGGCACGGTGACGCCATTTGACGCCGGCCTTGGCTGGGCTGTGGGCCAGAAAAAGCCGGACTTTGTTGGCAAAAGATCGCTGGCACGGCCGGATCTTGTGGCGCCGGGCCGCAAGCAGCTGGTGGGCCTGTTGACCGACGACCCCCATCTGGTTCTGGAAGAAGGCGCGCAGATTGTGGCCGATCCGAACCAGCCCGTGCCGATGACGATGATCGGCCATGTCACGTCGTCTTATTGGAGCGACACGCTTGGCCGCTCCATCGCCTTCGCGCTGGTGGCCGGGGGGCACGACATGATGGGGCAGAAGATATTCGTCCCCATGCCGGGCACAACCCATGTCGCAACGGTCAGTTCCATGATCTTTTATGATGCCGAGGGAGCCCGTCTCCATGTCTGATCCCTTGACCCGTACAGAGCCTGTTCCCGCCGACACATTCGCTGGCCGCGGGGTTGTCATTCGCGCCGCACCCGCGATGGCGCGGTGGTCGCTCCGCGCCCGCCAGGTGGCCGATATCAGCGCGGTTCTGGGCTTTGAGGCCCCTGCGCAGATCGGGGCGACGGCGCAGGGCCTGGCCTGTCTTGGCCCCGATGAATGGCTCTATCGCGCAGCCCCAGACACCCCCCGGCCCGATGCGGCCGGACGACTGGTGGCGATCACCGATATCAGCCATCGCAACATCGGCCTGATCCTTGAAGGCCCGCGCGCGGTGGAGGTGCTGTCGGCGGGATGTCCGCTGGATCTTGCCCAATTCGCCATTGGCCGGGCCACCCGCACAATCTTTGAAACCGTGGAAATCATCGTCGAGCGCGAAGCCGATGATCGCTTTCATGTCGAGGTTTGGCGCAGTTTCGCCCCCTGGCTCTGGACAGCCATCACCCAGGTTGCGGCCGAATAGACATCAGCGGGGGGCGTGCGATGACCGACTGGACGCAAGATATCGACACGGCGGATTATGGCGCGTCCAATCGCTTATGGGCTGGAATGCGGATCAATCCGGCCGTCTTCTTCCCAACCGTTCTCCTCTCGCTCAGCCTCATCCTTTATAGCATCGTTTCTCCGCAAGGGTCGGCAGAACTGCTGTCTGGCCTGCGGATCGGCGCGGTGACGCATTTTGACTGGCTGTTCATGTCGGCCGGCAATCTTATCCTGATTTTCTGCGTGGTGGTCGCGCTGTCCCCTTTGGGCAGGATCCGCCTTGGCGGGCGCGGTGCCACGCCGGATTATTCGCGCCTGTCCTGGTTTTCGATGCTGTTCGGCGCCGGCATGGGGATCGGCCTTGTCTTTTATGGCGTGGGAGAGCCGGTGAGCCATTTCATGTCATCCATGGCAGGGGGCAGTGCCGCCCCGCTGGGGGGCGCGGCCGGTGATCCAGAGGCGGCGCGTACGCTCGCCATGGCAGCCACCATCTTTGATTGGGCGCTGCACCCTTGGGCAATTTTTGCGCTGGTCGGGCTGGCGCTTGCGGTTTTTGCCTATGATTTCAACCTGCCATTTTCGATCCGGTCTGCCTTTTACCCTTTGTTCGGCAAACGGGTCTGGGGACGCACGGGCGATGCCATTGATATTCTTGCGGTCTTTGCGACGATTTTTGGCCTTGCCACATCGCTTGGCCTTGGCGCGCAACAGGCGATGGCGGGGATCAGCTTTCTCTATGGCGTGCCGGGCACGGCGGGTGCGATTATTGGCCTGATATTGGTGATGGCCGGGGTCACCTTTTTATCGGTCAGAGGCGGCATTGATCGGGGCATCCGGATTTTGAGCGAGATGAACCTGTGGGTGGCCTTTGCCCTGCTGCTCTTCGTTCTTGCAACCGGCGGCGCAGTGATGCTGTTGCAGGATGTCGGATCAAATATCGTTGCTTATCTGCGGTATCTGCCCGCACTTTCGGGCGCGACGGACCGG
>JBJOJQ010000070.1:0-24586 GCA_046046525.1 Pseudomonadota bacterium | reverse complement strand
CCTTGCTGGCGCAGGCGCGGGCCGCCGGGCTTCAGATCGTCGGCCTGATGGCCGTGCCGCCTGCGGATACCGAAGCCGCGCCCTATTTTGCACTCTTGGCCAAAATGGCGCGCGAACAGGGTCTGTCCGGTCTCAGCATGGGTATGTCGGGTGATTTTGAAGCGGCGATCATGCTCGGCGCGACGCATGTCCGCATTGGCACCGCCCTGTTTGGAGCGCGGTCATGATCTGCGATGGCTTAATCTTTGACTTTGATGGCGTCCTTTTGGAAAGCGAACATATCAATGCCCAGCATATTGCCGAGGTTTTGACCGCGCTTGGCCATCAGACCAGCTATGCCGAGGCGCATCGCGAATTTGTGGGCGTTGGCGGGCCAGATTTTATCACCGCCATTGGCCGCTGGATTGGTGGCGAGGTGCCGCAGGCATTTTTCGACGCGCGTCAGGCCGAGGATGATCGCGTGATGCGCGAGGGGATTGAGGCGGTGGATGGCGCAATCCGCTTTGTTGAAACGCTGCCCGCAACACTGCCGCGCGCCATTGCCTCATCCAGCACAACGCACTGGATCCGCACCCATTTGCGGCATTTGGGGCTCGAGGATAATTTTGATCCGCATATTTATTCCGGGCGGGAACATGTGACGCGTGGGAAGCCGGCGCCTGATGTGTATCTGCACGCCGCCGCCGCCCTGGGGATCGACATCCGGCGCGCCGTTATTCTGGAAGATTCGCCCATAGGTGCAACGGGCGCCGTGGCCTCAGGCGCTTTTGTGATTGGCCTTGCCGCCGGGCGCCATTGTCATGATGGGCATGATCAGCTGTTACGCGACAAGGGCGTTCACGCCATTGCGCACAATTTTGACGAGGTGCGCCAGATTCTCTTCAGCCAGTGATCAAAGGGCGTGGCCGGTCCGGTCGCGCTTCGTCTCCAGATAGCGCTGATTATGCGGGTTGGGCGGCAATTTGTGCGGCACCCGTTCAACCACGGTCACCCCTTCGGCCTGCAAGCGTGCAACCTTGTCGGGATTATTGGTCAGCAGCCGGATGCGATCCTGCCCCAAGAGGCGCAGCATCTGCGCCGCCACAGAAAAATCACGGGCGTCCACCGCAAAGCCCAGCCGCGTATTGGCATCCACCGTGTCAAAACCCTGATCTTGCAGCGCATAGGCGCGCAGCTTGTTGATCAGGCCAATGCCCCGCCCTTCCTGCCGCAAATACAGCAAAATGCCCCAGCCCTGTTCTGCCATCAGCCGAAGTGCAGCCTGCAATTGCGGGCCGCAATCGCATTTCAGGCTGCCGAGCACATCGCCGGTCAGGCATTCGCTGTGCAGGCGGACAAGTGGCGGCTGGCCATTGGGGCTGCCGATCATCAATGCGACATGTTCCAGCCCCGCCTCTGGGGTGCGAAACGCAATGATCTCTGACTGCTCGGCGGCTTCTACGGGCAGGCGCGCGCGGCTGACGATGCGCAGGCGTGCAGCGCCTTCATAGGCGTTGATGGCCTCTGGGGTGACGGCAATGGCATCGGGCAGGCGGCCAGATGCCACGAAAAAGGCGGGCAAAAGCCCGGCATGCCGCGCCAGTTGCAGGGCCGCCGCGCTGGCCTCTGCGCTGGTCACAGCAATGGCTTCAAACGGCCCCTTCATCGGGGTTGCCAGATCAAGCGCCGGATCGGCGAGTGCCGTGGCTTCGGACAGGCCCAGCCATCGGGTCCGGGCAACCCGCACCGGGGCATCGGGCGCGGCGGCATTGCGCTGATTGGTGAGTTTCAGCGTGGCCGCGCGCCCCGCCGAAATCAGGATATCGGCCTGCGCCTCGGGGTCAAAGGCGCGCAACGATTCGGTATCCGCCGTTTCAATCGCAAGCACCGTGATGGCGCCGCCGATCGTCACCGGCCAGCCGCGCCGCAGCGCATCCACCGCGCAGGCCGCTTCGCGCGCGCCGGTCAAATGCGAAACTCCGTGATCAGCGGAATATGGTCAGACGGTTTCTCCCAGCTGCGGCAGGGTTCGTGCACATGATGCGCAATCGCCATGCGCGCCACCTCTGGTGACGCCCACATATGATCAAGCCGCCGCCCACGGTCCCCCGCCGTCCAGTCCTTCGCGCGATAGCTCCACCATGTGTAGAGACGACTGGGCGCCGGGATGAAATGGCGGCCAAGATCGACCCAGTCATGGCTGCGCTGCAAGGCGGCCAGCGTTTCGACTTCAATCGGCGTGTGGCTGACGACATCCAGCAATTGCTTATGGCTCCAGACATCGCTTTCGAGAGGCGCGATGTTGAAATCCCCGACCAGAATGGATGGATCGCGCAGCGTCTCTGACCAGCGCGTCATCCGCCCGATGAAATCAAGCTTTTGCCCGAATTTCGGATTGATCGTCCGGTCCGGCACATCGCCGCCTGCGGGGATATAGACATTTTCCAGCCGCCAGCCATTGGGCAGGCGCACGCCAATATGCCGCGCCTCGCCATTGTCCTGCCAGTCATGGCGCAGATCCTCGGTGATCGGGATGCGCGATATGGTGGCCACGCCATGATGCATGGGCTGGCCATGCAGCACGATGTGCCGATAGCCCAGCCGATGAAACAGATCATGGGGAAAGCTTTCATCCACCACCTTGGTTTCCTGCAGGCACAGGATGTCGGGCGCGTGTTCGGTCAGGAACCTCTCGACGATCGGCGCGCGAAAGCGCACGGAATTGATGTTCCAGGTGGCAATGGAAAGCGTATCGGCCATGGTGTGGCTGTAGAACGACAGAGGCCGGGCGCAAAGCCCCTCTTTATCAGCGGCCCGTTTATCGACCTTGTCTTTGGTCGATCTTTCAAGGCTGTTGCGGGGCCTGCCCGTTGCTTTGGGGGCGGGCTAGACGATTTCCGGGGTTGCGCTCTGGTTCATTTCAGCTTTACCTGAACGTCAACCTGCGTGCCAAAGGCACCCATAACAGAGAGGAAGTCACCCATGTCTGATGCCGTGCTGACCGAAGTCCGGGGCAATGTTCTGATCGTCACCCTTAATCGGCCCGAAGCCAAAAATGCCGCCAATAAGGCGCTGGCCGAAGGCGTCGCGGCGGCGATGGACCGGCTCGATGCTGAGGCGGATCTGCGGGTGGGCATCATCACCGGGTCTGGCGGCACATTTTGTTCAGGCATGGACCTGAAGGGCTTTCTGGCCGGCGAAACGCCGCAGATTCCCGGACGTGGCTTTGCCGGGTTGACCGAAGCGCCGCCGAAAAAGCCGCTGATCGCGGCCGTGGATGGCTATGCGCTGGCAGGCGGGTTTGAAATTGCCCTGGCCTGCGACCTGATCGTGGCGAACAAGGATTCGAAATTCGGCATTCCCGAAGTGAAGCGTGGGCTGGCCGCAGCTGCGGGCGGGCTGGTCCGTCTGCCGCGCCAGATTCCGCAGCGTCTGGCCATGGAACTGGCGTTGACCGGGGAATTCATCAGCGCTGCCCGCGCCTATGAAATGGGGTTGATCAACCGCATCGTGCATGGCGTCGCGCTTGATGGCGCGCTGGAACTGGCAGAGGTGATCAGCGCCAATGGTCCGCTGGCGGTTGCTGCGTCCAAGCAGGTGATCCGCGAACAGCAGGATTGGTCGCAGCAGGACCAGTGGAAAAAGCAATATGAACTGACCGCCGCTGTCTTTTCATCCAATGACGCGCGGGAAGGGGCTGCGGCCTTTGCGCAAAAGCGCGCGCCGAATTGGACCGGCTCCTGATCAACCCGATCGGCCTTGGGCCATTTTCAGGAGAAAATGGCCCAGCTGGCTGACGCCCCTTGGCGGGGTGGGCGTTAAAAACCCAGCCGCTGCGCCGCGGCGATCAGCCGGTCTTTACGGTCCGGGGCCAGGCGGTTTGCGCGATCCAGATACGCCGCCACAATATCGGGCCCCGCCTTGGCTGGGGCGCCGCTGTCAAAAGGCGGTGCTGGGTCATATTCCAGCGCAAGCTGCACGGTTTGCGCGCTCTTTGCATCGGTCAGCTGGGCCATCAGCGCCAACGCAAAATCAATCCCGGCGGTCACGCCGCCGCCCGTCACCCGGTTGCGATCAAAAACCGTACGCGCGGCCACCGGCTCTGCCCCGAACAGGGCCAGCTGATCATGCCAGGCCCAGTGCGTTGTCGCCCGATATCCGCGCAGCAGACCTGCCGCGCCCAAAATCAGCGCCCCGGTGCACACACTGGTCACCCATTGCGCTTCAGCGCCAATCTGGCGCACCCAATTGAGCGCGGGCGCATGATCAATCACATCGGCAATGCCAAGGCCGCCCGGCACGCAGAGCAGGTCTGCCGCTGAAACATCGGCAAAGGTCGCGGTGGGCAGGATCGAAAAACCGGCATCGGTTGGAACGGGGGACAGGCTGTCCCATACCAGATCAACGCGCGCGCCGGGCAGACGCGACAGGACCTGTGCCGGGCCGGTAAGGTCCAGCTGCGTCACCCCGGGGAACAGCAAAAAGGCAATCCGGGACACAGGGGGCGTGGTCATTCCGCCGCCAGCAGCTCTTCAGCGCCGCCCAGATCAACCGACACCAGCTTTGAAATGCCCCGTTCGATCATCGTCACCCCGAACAACCGGTGCATCCGGCTCATCGTCACGGCATTGTGGGTGACGATTAGATAGCGTGTATCGGTTTCCTGCGACATGACGTCCAAAAGGCCGCAAAACCGTTCGATATTGGCATCATCCAGCGGTGCATCGACTTCATCCAGCACGCAAATCGGTGCCGGATTTGTAAGGAAAAGACCAAAAATCAGCGCCACGGCGGTCAACGCCTGCTCCCCGCCTGACAACAGCGTCAGCGATTGCAGCTTTTTGCCCGGCGGCTGGGCGAAAATTTCAAGTCCAGCCTCCAGCGGATCATCGCTGTCGATCAACGCCAGATGCGCCTGCCCGCCGTTGAACAGCGTTGTGAACAGCCGCTGGAAATGGCCATTCACCTTTTCAAACGCATCCAGCAGGCGCGCGCGCCCTTCGCGGTTCAGGCTGCCAATCGATCCCCGCAAACGGTGAACCGCCTCGGTCAGTTCATCGCGTTCGGTGATGGAACGGGCTGTTTCGCCCTCAATTTCAGACAGTTCCTGTTCTGCCACCAGATTGACAGGGCCCAGCCGCTCCCGGTCAACGACCAGCCGGTCATGCACCGTCTGTTCCTGATCGGCATTGTGCACGCTATCGGCATCAAACCCGGCCTTTTCGGGGAGCAACGGGGGCGGACATTCAAACCGTTCGCCCGACAGGCGGCCCATTTCAATCCGCCGCTGTTCCTGATTTTCGGCGCGGGCCAAGGCGCCGGCGCGATGTTCGCGCACCGTGGCCAAAAGTTCCCCGGCCTCGGCCAGCCGCGCTTCGATATCGCGCAGGCCCGCTTCGGCGGTGCGTTCATCGGCAATGGCTTGTGTCGCCGCCGCGCCCAGCCGTTCACTGTCGCTCAACAGGGCGGCAATTTTCGCATCCAGTTCTGCCGGGGCGGTGGTCAGCGTCAGCGCCTCGGCCTCGGCGGCCCGCGCCCGCTTGGTCATTTCATCAATGCGTCGGGCGGCTTCGCCGGCCCGCGATGTCCAGCTTTGGGCCTCGGCGCGGGCGGCGGCCAGCCGTGCCTTGTCATCAGCGATGGCACGATCAGCATTGCCGCTTTCCGCCTTGAGTTGTGCCACGACCGCGCGGGCGGATTCGGCGGCGGCCTGCAACGTCACAACGGTGTCGGCCATGTCCCGGCCATCGGGCAGCGCGCGGCGGGCGGCCTCAGCGGCGGCCTGTTCGGCCTCTGCCTCTGCCCGTTCGCTGGTGACCCGGCGGATGCGATCGGCCATTTCGGCCTTGCGCGATGCCAGCCGTTCCAGCGCCTGCTGGGCCTGATCGGCCTCACGCGCGGATTGGCGGGCCTGGGCCTCGGCCTGTGCCAAGGCGCGCCGCCCAGCTTCAGCGGCCAGCCGTGCGCGCTCCATGGCCTCCATAGCCGCGGTCACGGCGGCGCTGGCGCTGTCCAGCTGGGCCATGGCTTCGGGCCGTTCGCGGTGCAACGCCTCCAGCCGATTGCGCCGGACCAGCCGTTCGGCGGCGGCCGCGCCATCGCCGCGCGCGACATAGCCGTCCCAGCGGCGCAGCACGCCATCACGTGTCACCAGACGCTGCCCCACGGCAAGCGGACCGCCGGGATCGCTGTCCACAACGCCAATCTGGGCCAGGCGCCGGGCCAGCGCCGCCGGCGCCTGAACCTTGGTTGACAAGGCCACCATGCCTGCCGGTAGCGCCGGATCGTTAGGTTGAATGGCCGCACCCGCCCAGCCCCGGCCATCCTCGGTTTCAAGACCCGCATCCAGATCTTCACCCAGGGCCGCGCCCAGGGCGATTTCATAACCCGGCGTGACGGTGATGGCATCCAGCACAGGATTGCCAGAGCTGCCCTGTGCCATCGCCTTTTCAAGCGCGCGTATTTCGCTGTCGCGGGCGGCGCATGCGGCCTGCGCGCTGGCCAGATCGGCCTGAGCCGTCGCGCGGGCGGCGGTTGCGGCATCACGATCCGCTTCGGCGGCGGTGACCTGCGCTTCGGCGGCACGCGATGCGGCTTCGGCCTCTGCGCTGGCCCGTGTGGCGGCCGCCAGCGTCGCGGTCAGCGGGGCATCATCGCCCAAAGCCGCGCTTTGCCGGTCCAGCTCAGCGGCATCGCGTTCAGCCCGGCTGAGACGGGCGACGGCGGCAGACAGCGCGGCTTCTGCAACGCGCGCTTCGGCCTGCTCACGGGCCTGGGCCGACAAGGCCTGCGCCAGCGCCACCTCTGCATCCCGGCTGGCCGCTTCGGCGGTCGCAAGCCGCGCGGTCAGTGCGGGTCGATCTGCCTCTGCACTTTTGATCCGGGCCTCAAGCGCGCGGGTTTCGGCCTCCAGCCGGGTCAGCGCCTCGGCCGCATCATGGGCCAATTCGCCTTCGCGCTGCCGATCCGCCGTCAGGCGTTCGGTTTGCGCCGCCAGATCCTGAATGCGCCGATCAAGGGCGGCGCGTTCTGTCCGCAGCGCTGCCAGCTTATGCCCGGCCTCATTCGCCCGATCCCGCGCGGCAATGGCGGCGGCGCGCAGATCGCCCAATTGGCGCACGGCATCGGCCTGATAGGCGGCGGCGGCCCGCTGGGCTTCGGCGGCTTTTTGCACCGCCTCTTCAGCGGCCTGTGCTTCGGCCTTGGCCTTGTCTGCCGCGGCCGCGGCATCGCGCCACCGGGCAAAGATCATCCGCCCTTCGGCCACGCGAATCTCGGTCGATAGCTTGCGATATCGTTCAGCCGCCCGGGCCTGTCGCCGCAGCGTACCCGCGCGCGCCTCCATATCAGCCAGCACTTCGTTCAGCCGGTTGAGGTTGCTTTCGGTGGCGCGCAGTTTTTGTTCGGCATCCTTGCGCCGGACGTGCAGGCCCGAAATGCCAGCCGCTTCTTCCAGCATGGCGCGGCGATCCACGGGCTTTGCCGCAATCACAGCGCCAATGCGGCCCTGACTGACAAGCGCCGGGCTATGCGCGCCGGTTGCAGCATCGGCAAAGACCAGCGCCACATCCTTCGCGCGCACATCCTTGCCGTTGATGCGATAGGCAGAGCCTGCCCCGCGTTCGATCCGCCGGACGATTTCCAGTTCGCGGTCGTCGCCCGTGGCATCGCGCTCTGCCAATATCGACACTTCGGCAAAATCGCGCGAGGCCCGCTTTTCGGTTCCGGCAAAGATGACGTCATCCATCGCCCCGCCGCGCAGCGATTTGGCGCTGCCTTCGCCCATGACCCAGCGAATGGCCTCCAGCAGATTCGATTTGCCACAGCCATTGGGGCCGACAATGCCCGTCAGGCCGGGCTCGATGCGGAGCTCGCTGGGATCGACGAAGCTTTTAAAGCCCGTCAGCTTGAGGCGCCGGATGCGCAACCGGCTGTCCTTACGCCCCGGCGTCCATCAGCTTGGGCTTCAGGACCTCCCAGTTCGACGTGTTTTCCTGCGTCACCCCATTGATGACAAAGGTGGGCGTGCCCTGCACCTTGAATTCACGCACGCCTTTTTCGGTGATCTGGACCATGGCGTCGATCGCCTTGGGATCGGCCACACAGGCCTGCGCCTTGGCGGCGGGAATGCCGCGCTGCTGCACAAATTCAATCAGGCCCAGTTTGTCGGCCAGTGCCTTGGTCAGTTCAACCGGCGACATGGCTTGCAGCGCCCGCTGATCCTCTTCGGTCAGGCCTTGCGTCTTGCCCAGCCAGTCGCGCTGCGTGGCGAACAGCTGTTCAGCGATCGGGAAGAAGGTGGCCGGGCCACCGCATTTGGCAAGCAGCGACGCCGGAATGTCGAGCTGATTGAGGACGAAGGTGCGGAATTCATACGACACCGTGCCCTTGTCGATCAGCGCCTTCAGCTCAACCTTCGACTGTTCGGAAAACTCGGCACAGTGCGAACAGGTCAGGGCGCCATATTCAATCAGCTTCACCGGGGCGTTGGGGTTGCCCATCAGCATTCCGCCATCGGGCGTCACAGCCGTGGTTTCGGACCATTTGGTGCCTGCCGGCGCTGCAATCGGATCACCACCGCCGGTGGCGCCGGTGCCCGAACCAGCCCCGCCATTGCAGGCCGTCACAAGAAGCAAAGCAGATGTCGCAAGCAGCAATTTCTTCATCGTCAGGTTCCTTTAGCGCTGGTTGAGCGCGGTACGAATGGCGTCTTCTACATCCTGCCAGCGCCCAGAGCGAGGCCCGGGTTCATCGTTGATGAGGAAGGCGGGGGTCATGTTGATCTTGCGCACCTCAACGGCATCCTTGGTCATCGCCAGGACCGATTTGTGCATCTGTTCAGAGGCCAGGCAGGCATTGGCCTGTGCCGGTTGCACGCCGCGCGCCTGGGCCAGCGCCAACAGGCCGCTGCCCTTGGCCAGCGTTTGCAGCTGCCGTGCCAGCGGCATCGATTTTAGCTGATTTTCCTGTTTGACCGCAACGACCTGAGCATCGGCAATCCAGACGGGTTGCCGGGCCATCATATCTTCGGTCAATTGAAAGACGCGCGACGGCCCACCGCACCGCGCCAGCAAGGCGGCGGTCAGATCAAAACTGTCGCGGATCAGGTTGCGCAGCTCCACAGCGACCAGCCCTTTGGCGACATAATCGCGCTTAAGCGGGGTTGCCGCCTCTTCGGTGAAATGGGCGCAATGATTGCAGGTATAGCTCAGATATTCGACGAGGCGGACCTTGGCGCGCGGATTACCAAGGACGAATGCGCCTTTGGGCGTGATCGTCACCATCGTTGCAAAATTGGTCTGCGCCGTCGCCGGGCTGACCGCCATCAGCATGGCGAGGATAAGGGCGGCAAGATATCGCATCAACGGACTTTCCCCAAAACAGGCATGCCCCCGGGCGCGCTGGCAACGCCTTGGGCAAGCGAGGTGAGAACGGCGCGGAGTTCAGGATCCGCAATTTCGCGCAGCGAATCGCCCAGCTCTGCCGGCACAGGGCCCAGCTCTGGCTTGGGCGGGGCAGGCTTGGTCCGGCCAAGGTCGCCGGTTTTCATCACAATCCGGGCGACGGCGGGATAGCCGAAGAAACGGTTGACCCGTTCAATGATCACCGGCTGCACATGCTGCATCATCGGGCCAAAGGCGCGTTCAATGACCAGTGTCAGCGTGCCGTCTGATTTCTTGCCCTGCGGAAAACGGATCGATTCGGGGGCCGACACATCTGCATATTTCGCGCCAACAATTTCACGCCAACGGCTGACAACGGACGATTGGATGAAGCCAAATCGTTTAAATGCAGCCTGTCCCACGCCGGGAACAAGTTCCGCGACGCTTTTGGCCGGGCCGCCGCGCGGCCGCTCTATCCCCCGAGAAGGCTGCTTGTCTTTTGCCATTCCCGCCCCCATGCCAGAGCCTGCCATGCCCGTCGAGACACTGCCCCTAATTACCAACAAGATTCTGGCGCATTATGACGTGCATGCGCGGGTTTTGCCGTGGCGCAGCGGGCCCGGCGCCCCGCCGCCAGACCCCTATCGCGTCTGGCTGTCTGAAATCATGTTGCAGCAGACAACAGTGGCTGCGGTGAAGGCCTATTTCCTCCGCTTTACAGAGCGGTGGCCAACAGTGGCGGCGCTGGCTGCGGCCCCGGATGATGCCGTGATGGCGGCATGGGCCGGGCTTGGCTATTATGCCCGGGCGCGCAATCTTTTGGCCTGTGCCCGCGTGGTTGCGACAGAATTGGGCGGCCAGTTTCCGCAGACAGAGGCGGGCCTGCGCGCCTTGCCGGGGATCGGCCCCTATACCGCCGCGGCGATTGCCGCCATTGCCTTTGGGCAGCGGGCGGTGGTTGTCGATGGGAATGTCGAACGCGTTGTCGCCCGGCTATTCGCGGTTGAAACACCGCTGCCGCGCGCCAAGCCGGTGCTCTATGATCTGTGCGACCGGCTTGTGCCGGATGATCGCGCCGGTGATTTTGCGCAGGCGATGATGGATCTGGGCGCCACCATCTGCACACCGCGCGCGCCGGCCTGCGCCATGTGCCCGATCATGGCCGATTGCCAAGGCCGGACGGCGGCTGAGAGTTTTCCGCGCAAGGCGGCCAAGCCTGTCCGCCCGGACCGGCATGGGCAGGTCTGGTGGATTGAGGCGGATGGGCAGGTGCTGTTGATCCGGCGGCCGGATAAGGGGTTGCTGGGCGGCATGCGGGCCTTGCCCTCGTGCGACTGGCAAGGGCCAGATGCGCCACCGCCCGTGGCGGGAAACTGGCAGGCCCAGGGGCATGTGACCCATATATTCACGCATTTTCGGCTGACACTGGCGGTGCGCACGTTGCGCCTTGCGCAAAAGGCGATGCTTTTGCCGGATGCGCACTGGTGGCCAATTGACCAGCTGCACGAAGCAGGACTACCAACGGTTTTTCAAAAGGCCGCACAGGCTGCCCGGGAGGGGATGAAACAGCATGACTTTGGAACTTAACCGCCGTGTCTTTCTGGGCGCGTCCGCATCGGTCGCCACATTTGCCGCTGTGCCGCGTCGGGCCTGGGCGGCCACCCCAACGCCCGATGCCTGGGATGCTGTGCGCACCGCGATGCAAAGCTTTGTCGATCGCAAATATGTGCCCGGCGCGGTTGGCCTGATTGGCCGCGGCACAGACGCGCCGACCGTTTTGCGGACCGGAACGCTGGCCTTTGATTCCGCCCAACCGGTTGATGAAAATTCGCTGTTCCGGTGCTATTCGATGACCAAGCCGGTGACGGGCATAGCCGCCATGATGTTGATCGAGGACGGCAAGCTGGGCCTCGATCAAAATATTGCAGATTTCCTGCCCGGCTTTGCCAATCCGCGGGTGATGACGGATCCACAGAAAAACCTGGATAGCCGCCCGGCCCGCGCGCCGATCACCGTGCGCAATCTGCTGACGCATACGGCGGGCCTTGGCTATACAATCGTGACCAAGGGCCCGTTGCTCGAGGCATATTTCCGGCTGGGGCTGACCCCGGCCTCGGCATCGCGCAAGCCCCTGCCGGGCATGCCGCCCATCACCACAGCGCCCAGCCTTGCCGAATTTGCCGATCGTCTGGCAACCCTGCCGCTGATCGCGGATCCGGGCACGGTCTGGAGCTATTCGGTCAGCCTTGATCTGCTGGGTCGGGTGATTGAACTGGCCAGCGGCCAAAGTTTTGATGCCTTTTTGCAGAACCGCATCTTTGCGCCACTGGGCATGACGAGCACCTATTTTCAGGTCCCGCAAAGCGAGATTCAGCGGCTGACCACCAATTATTTCGGTGCGCCTTTCGGCGCCTTCCCGATTGATCCCGGGTCTGACAGCGTGTTTCTTGATAAGCCGGCCTTTCCCTTTGGCGGGGCGGGGCTGGTCAGCAGCCCGCGCGACTATGACCGGTTCCTGGCGATGCTGATGGGGGAAGGGGCGCTGGGCGATGCGCGCATCATGTCCACCGCGACCGCGCGTCTGGCGATGTCGAACCTTGTTCACCCGGACACGCGCATGGAAAGCTTTGTCAAAGGGCAGGGTTTTGGCGCTGGCGGGCGGGTGACGATTGCGCCGCGCGACACGGGCGAAGGGCTGGGCACCTTTGGCTGGGGCGGGGCTGCCTCAACCATCGGCTGGGTCGATCGCAGCCGCGGCGTGCGGGCATCGGGCTGGTCACAGATTATGACGATGGGGGATCAACCCTTTGTCGAGGGCTTTACCAAATCGGTCTATCAAGGGGCCAAGGCATAATGATCGCGCCGGGGTTCACTGGATCGCCGCTGGATCGTGTTGATCATGTCCGCGCCGATAAAGAGGCGTTTACCGCCCTTCTCAATGATTGGCGCGGCCGGGTGCTTGGGCTGGATGGACTGGACCCGCAGGTATCGGCCGATGGCCGCCTTGTCTGGCAAAGCCTGGCCGAGGTCTCGCTGGAGCTGGAGCTGATCCTTTTGGGTCTGCATGAAGACAGGCCCCATTTCGTGCCGATTGTTTCGGGCAAGGGCGGGATGTCGCGATCCCCGGCTGTTTGGCGGGCCTTGGCAACGCTGCCCACCGAAGAGGCCGCGATTTACGGCACGGCCCGCAGCCTGATCGACTGGCATAATGGCCACCAGTTTTGCGGCCAATGCGGCGGCGCCACCCGCACCTTCCGCGCCGGCTGGGGCCGTGTGTGCGACGGTTGCGGCAAGGAACATTTTCCGCGCACAGACCCGGTCGTCATCATGCTGGCTGAACATGCCGGGCGCGTTCTGGTGGGGCGGCAAGCCGCCTGGCCGCAGGGCAATTATTCTGCGCTGGCCGGTTTTCTGGAACCGGGCGAAAGCATTGAAGAGGCTGTCCGCCGCGAGATTTTTGAAGAGGCGGGCATTCGCTGTGGCGCGGTACGCTATGTCACCAGCCAGCCCTGGCCCTTTGGCGGATCGCAATTGATGATCGCCTGTATCGCCGAGGCGGATAATGATGTGCTGACCATCGACACCAAGGAATTGGAAGACGCCCGCTGGGTGACACGGGATGAGGTTCAGGCCGCGCTTGACGATGCCCCGCACAAAAGTTTCAGCGCGCCACCGCCTTTTGCAATTGCCAATAACCTGTTCCGCCGCTGGCTCATGGCGGGCTAGGCCGGTCTCAGCCGCGCGGCCGGGCCTGTTTATACGTGCCCAAGACGCGCACAGAGCGGGAATAAAAACGCAATTCCTCAAGCGCACGGGCCACCGCCGGATCATCGGGATGGCCAACAATATCGGCAAAAAAGGTGGTGGCGGCAAAGCTTGCGCCGCGCTGATAGCTTTCCAGCTTGGTCATGTTGACGCCATTGGTCGCAAAGCCGCCCAGCGCCTTGTACAGCGCCGCCGGCACATTCTTGACCTCAAAGATAAAGCTGGTGATGACCGCCCCGTCATTGGGGACGCCCCCGCCCGACCGGGCCAGACGCACAAAGCGCGTCATATTATCGTCTGAATCCTCCAGCGCTTCGGCCAGAATGGTCAGCCCATAAATCGCCGCAGCACCCGGCGGGGCGATGGCGGCGATGCTGGGATCATCCAGCTCAACGACGCGCGCGGCGGCACCGGCGGTATCGGGATAGGCAACCGGTTCAATGCCATGGGTGCGCAGCCATTTGCGGCACTGGCCCAAGGCCTGGGGATGGCTGATCGCCTGTTTCACCCCGGCCAGCGGCCCTGTGCCCATCAGGGCGTAGCGAATGGGCAGAAAAAACTCACCCGTGATCACCAGACCCGATTCCGGCAGCAGAAAATGAATATCGGCAACGCGCCCATGCAGCGAATTTTCAATCGGGATCAGGGCGCTGGCGGCCCGCCCTTCCTGCACCGCATCAATTGCGTCTTCAAAGCTGAAACAGGGCAGCGGCACGGCGTCCGGCTGGTCCTGAAGCACGGCAATGTGCGAATTTGCCCCCGGCGCGCCCTGAAAGGCAACGGCCTTGTCCGGGGCTTTGCGGGCGGCATCTTCCATCTCTGCCACGATGGGCTGGGCGGGGATCGGATAGCGGTTCATGGCGTGGAATCGCTTAGGGATGCAAAAGCGAAGCTGCAAGCTGCTTGCGATGCGCGCCCGGCAAGGCTAAGGCGCTGGCGATTCCATATTCAGGCCACATGATCAGGGGTTTCGACGGGCATGAGTGATCAGTTTAACACCATCGCGGGATGGACGCTGGCAGCAGGTATCGTGGCGCTGGGCGCAACGATTGTGACGGGCGAGATTTTCAAGCACCATCCGGTCGAAAGTGGCGGTTTTGCTGTGGCCGGCGCTGAAGGTGGCGAAGGTGGTGGGGCTGCGGCCGAACCGCCAATTGCCCTGCTGATGCAGACGGCAGACGCAGCCAAGGGCGAAGAAGTCTATAAGAAGTGCGCGTCGTGCCACACGATCAATCAGGGCGGCGCCAATGGCATCGGCCCGAACCTGTGGGCCACCATGGGCGAAGAAATCGGTAAGGGTAAGGCAGGCTATCCCTTTTCCGCAGCGCTTGCTGGCAAGGGCGGCGTTTGGGACTTTGAATCGATGAACCAGTGGCTGAAGAGCCCGAAGAAGTTCGCTGATGGCACGAAGATGAGCTTTGCGGGCCTGTCCAAGCCCGAAGATCGCGCGAATTTGATCGCCTATTTGAATGCGCAAGGCTCAAACCTGCCGCTGCCGGCTGCACCCGCCGCCGCGCCGGCTGAAGCCGCTGCCGCAGGTGAAGGCGCCAATGCTGCTGCGCCGGCAGAGGCGGCCAATGCCGCGGCGCCTGCCGCCAATTAAGCGGCAACCCCGCCAGATAAAGAAAGGCCCGGCAGCGACCGGGCCTTTTTTTTAACAGATATCGGCTTCGTAAAATTTGCGGACACAGTCCCAGGCTTCATCCGCTGTTTCGACATAGCGGAACAGCTTCAGATCGCGTTCGGCAATCACACCATGCTGCACCATGGCGTCGAAATTCAGTGTCTTTTCCCAAAAGGCTCGGCCGAACAGCATGACCGGGATGGGTTTGATCTTGCCGGTCTGGATCAGGGTCAGCAGCTCAAACATTTCATCAAATGTGCCAAAGCCGCCGGGGAAAATCGCAACGCCGCGTGCGCGCAGCAGAAAGTGCATTTTGCGCAGCGCAAAATAGTGGAACTGAAAGCTCAGATCCGGGGTGACATAGCTGTTGGGCACCTGTTCATGCGGCAGCACGATGTTGAGGCCGATCGAGTCGGCATGCACATCATCCGCGCCGCGATTGGCAGCTTCCATGATCGATGGTCCCCCGCCGGAACAGACCACGAAATGCCGCCAGCCATCCTCATCGCGCGGAATGCGGCTGGAAATGCGGGCCAGCTCGCGTGCTTCGTTGTAATAATGCGAAAGGCGGTCCAGATTTTTGGCGATCTCTGCGTCTGGATGGGCAGAGGGCACGCCTGGTTCTGGAATGCGCGCTGATCCGTAAAATACCAGCGTGGAGGCGATCTTGGCTTCATCCAGCAGCAATTCAGGCTTAAGCAGCTCCAGCTGGAAGCGCACGGGGCGCAAGTCTTCTCGCAGTAAAAAGTCTTCGTCCTGAAACGCCAGTTTATAGCTGGGACTATCGGTCTGCGGGGTGGACAGCGTCTTTTTCGCTGTTTCCGCATCCTGGGCGGCATGCGCAAATACGCGCGCGGGTATTTTCCGGTTGGTCATTTGCGCTGTTTTAGGCCTGGCCCGGCCTAGCGGCAATAGGGGCCCCGCCCCATGTCGAGATGCAGATGATCGCGATGCGCCAGATTATAATCCGGGCTCAGCACGGTCTGGAACTGCCGACAGGCGGCTTTGCGGATGCGTCGCAAAAAGGCGGCGTCCTGTTGGGAACCGTTCCAGCCCGTCAGAACGGCGATGCGTCGGCCATCGGCCAGACCAAAACCGCCCACATCAATCGCATTGGCAAAGGCATGTTCGGACAGGCTGGCAGAGGCGATGCCGCGCACCTGGCGGCAGGCATAGCTGCCCAGCGTGTCAACGCGGATCACCGGCTGGCCATATATGTCGCGCGCGGCCTGTTGCACCGGGCCTTTGACCCAGGCCACAAAATTGCGCGCAAGCGGGCATTGCGTGGCGCGCAATTGGGTGATGCGTGCGCCGGCGCCGGTCAGCAAGACGGTGTTGATCGCAGAACAGCCCCCCGGTTCCCGCTTATCGGGCAGCACATGAAAGGCCGCGCCCATCCGGGTCAGCTCTGCGGTGCATTGGCGCATCATCGCGTTATTGGGGAGCGCCGCCGGGCGTGCCGGTGCGCGATGGCGGTCCGCCGGTCGAAACACGCATCCCGACAGCGCACACAGGATCAGAACAGACAGGACCAAAGAAAAGGGGCCATGGCGTACCATGACCCCCATTCTGCCAGCGATGGCCCAAAAGGCCAGCGCAGATTTAGGCGGGCAGACCGCTGATCGCCTTGACTTCCATAAAGTCGCGCAGGCCAAAAACGCCCGCTTCGCGGCCATTGCCCGACTGTTTGTAACCGCCAAAAGGCGCCCCCGGTGACGGGCCCCAATTGTTGATCGCGACATTGCCGGCCCGCAGCTTGGGCGCAATTTCAGCGGCCTTGTGCGGATCGCCCGAAATGGCGGCGGACAGGCCATATTCAGTGTCATTTGCGATTTCGATGGCTTCATCAAGATCAGCATAGGTCATGACGGCTGCGACCGGACCAAAGATTTCTTCCTTGGCGATCCGCATATTGGGGGTCACGCCCGAAAAGACTGTCGGCTTCACATAATAGCCGCGGTTGACATTGGACGGCAGGCCGGTGCCGCCCGTTTCCAGCTTTGCGCCTTCATCAATGCCAGACTGAATAAGGCCCTGGATCTTTTCATATTGGGCCTTGTTCACAACCGGGCCGATATGGCCGCCTTCGGCCAGCGGATCGCCAACCTGAATGCTTTCCATAATGCCCTTGATCACGCCAATGGCCTCAGCTTCCTGATCCTTGTGGACCAGGATGCGCGCCGGGCTGATGCAGCTTTGGCCGGAATTGATCCAGACGCCCGATACAGTCGCGGGCAGCGTCGCCTGAAGATCCGCACCCGGCAGGACAAGGTTGGGCGATTTGCCACCCAGTTCCTGGTGCACGCGCTTCACCGTGTCGGCGGCCGCCTTTGCAACGAGAATGCCCGCGCGGGTTGATCCGGTGAAGCTCACCATATCGATATCGGGGTGCGACGAAATGGCTTCGCCCACCGTCGGGCCATCGCCCTGCACCAGATTGAACACGCCGGCCGGGACGCCGGCTGCGTGCATGATTTCGGCAAAGATCGCGGCGTTGCCGGGGCATTCTTCTGACGGCTTGAGCACCATGGTGTTGCCTGCGGCCAGGCAAGGCGCAACCTTCAGCGCGATCTGGTTGAGCGGCCAGTTCCACGGCGTGATCAGGCCGACAACGCCAATCGGTTCATAAACGACCTTGGCGGCCCCGGCCTGTTCGGTGAAGTTGAATGTTTTCAGCGCCTCAAGCGTGCCCATAAAGCCGCCAATGCCAGCGCCCACCTGTGCGGTGGAGGCAAAGCTCAAGGGCGCGCCCATTTCCTTTGACATCGACACGGCCAGATCACCGGCCCGCTTTTTATATTCCTCAACCACCCGCTCCATCAGGGCGATGCGTTCTTCCCGCGTCGTCTGGCTAAAGGTCTTAAACGCCTCTTTGGCAGCGGCCACAGCAGCATCGACATCAGCCTTGGTGCCCAGAACAATCTCGGTGCACGGCTCTTCGGTTGACGGGGAGATCACCTGATGGCGCTTGCCACCAATGCTGTCGACCCATTGGCCGTTGATGTAATTCTTTAAATAGCTGTCCATGAATGCTCTCCTTGAGGATCGTCGCGAGTCGATTCTTTTATCGAAGGTTTTGATTTGGGACTTTTTGGGCTGGCGTCAACGGCGAACGCGCTTTTCCCGCGCCAGCCGTGACATCAGGATGGCGGCCCGCTTGGCCTGGGTCTTGATGCTCAACAGATCCACCGTCTCCCCCGGCGCATGATCGCCCCGGCTAAAGGGCCCAAGGCCCGCCAGCCCATCCACATCTGCCGCCACGAATGAAATGTCCCCGGCGCCGCGCTTTAACGGATCCAGCACGGGCATTTCAGCAAGGCCAAGATCGGCATTGACCCGGTTCAGCTGATCCAAAATGGCCTTGTTGCCGGGCGTTGGCGCCATGGGCGGATAGCCCTGATCAAAACGGATCGTGGCGGTGGTGCGGGGTGCGTGGTCCGCAACAATGGCCGCCATTTTGGCCCGGACGCGTTCGGTTTGATCTGGCGACAGGGTGCGGAAATCACCCCGGGCAATGGCAATGCCGGGGATGATATTGGTTTTTCCCTTGGCCGTTGCGCGCACGCCATCGGCATCAAGTGCGGCCTCTTGCCCGCCGGTGATCAGGCCCACGTTGAAGGTCAGATTTGGTTCGGGCAGTTCTGTACGAAAGCGCGCCAAGATGCGCGTCATTTCAAAAATCGCGCCGTCACCGACATTGGGACTGAAAATGCCAGAGCTATGACCGGATTGGGTTTGGGTGGTCAGCAGCCAGCTATTGGAGGACCGGCGCGCGATGGAGCCCATGTCGCGTCCGGCATCGCGGACCAGCCCTTCGAAATCCAGGGCAACGTCCGCTCGCTTGCCCGCGGCGATCAGATCGGCCCGGGCTGCCGCCTGCGGTTCGCCCGTATCCTCTTCATCGCCAGTCATATGGATTTCGATATTGGCGCCCGACAGCGTGCCGGCGGCCTGCATGGCACGCAGCGCCGCAACAATGGTCACAAGGCCCCCCTTGTCATCGCCGGCGCCCGGCCCTTCGGCCTCATCGACACCCGGCCCGGTGCGACGAACAAATGTTTGAAAAGGCGAATCCTTTTCAAAAACGGTATCAAGATGGGCGATCAGCAACAGGCGCTTGCCATCCTTGCGGCCCGTGCGCGTCGCAATCAGATGCCCGGCCCGGCCGGTTGCGCGCATATCCTTCCAGACAATTTGAAAGCCCAGCGGCTCCAGCTCGGCGCGCATCATGCGGGCCACGGCTTCGACGCCGTCCAGATTGAGTGATCCGCTATTCTGGTTCACTAGCCGCGCGAGCAAAGCGACCGTGCGTTCATAATCGGCATCAATGCTGTGCGTCATCCGCGTTTCGGCGGGTGATAATTGGGCGATGGCAGGGCTGGCGAAACCAAGGGCCAGCGTCCCCAAAAGGGTCCGGAGCTTCAGGCGGGTCATGCAAATCATCCTGTTGAACGTCCGGATGTTTTTAGGCGTCTGTGGCAGGGGCGCAAGCAAGCACATACAAAAACGCCCGGGGGAAACCCCCGGGCGCTTCTGCTGTCCGCAAAGCGGAACTGGCCAGATTAGGCGCTGTAGTACATATCAAATTCAACCGGCGACGGCGTCATTTCCCAACGCGCCACATCACCCATCTTGATTTCGATATAGGCGTCGATCTGATCCTTGGTGAACACATCGCCCTTCAGCAGGAAGGCGTGATCCGCTTCCAATGCTTCCAGCGCTTCGCGCAGCGAACCGCAGACGGTCGGCACCTGGGCCAGTTCTTCCGGCGGCAGATCATAGAGATTCTTGTCCATGGCATCGCCCGGGTGAATCTTGTTCTGAATGCCGTCGAGACCCGCCATCAGCAGCGCTGCATAAGCCAGATAGGGGTTGGCCATCGCATCGGGGAAGCGCACTTCGACGCGCTTTGCCTTGGCGCCCGTGCCGTAAGGAATGCGGCAAGAGGCAGAGCGGTTGCGCGCCGAATAGGCGAGCAGAACCGGCGCTTCATAGCCCGGGACGAGGCGCTTGTAGCTGTTCGTCGTCGGGTTGGTGAAGGCGTTCACAGCCTTGGCGTGCTTGATGATGCCGCCGATGAAATACAGGCAGGTTTCCGAAAGACCGGCATAGCCATTGCCAGCGAACAGCGGATTGCCCTTTTCCCAGATCGACAGGTGGGTGTGCATGCCAGAGCCGTTATCTTCCTTGATCGGCTTGGGCATGAAGGTGGCCGACTTGCCATAAGACTGGGCAACCATGTGCACGACATATTTGTAGATCTGCATCCGGTCAGCCGTTTGGGTCAGCGTCCCGAAGGTCAGGCCCAGCTCATGCTGTGCCGCTGCAACTTCGTGGTGATGCTTGTCGCAGGGCAGGCCCATTTCAAGCATGGTCGATACCATTTCACCGCGGATGTCCTGTGCCGAATCGACCGGTGCAACGGGGAAATAGCCGCCCTTGGCACGCGGACGGTGGCCCAGGTTGCCGCTTTCATAATGGGTGCCGGTATTGGTCGGCAGTTCGATATCATCCAGCTTGTAATAGCTGGTGTTGTAGCCGGTATCGAACTTCACATCGTCAAACATGAAGAATTCGGCTTCCGGGCCGACATAGACCGTGTCGCCAATGCCCGTCGTCTTCAGATAGGCTTCGGCGCGCTTTGCGGTTGAACGCGGGTCGCGCGTGTAGAGCTCACCCGTGGACGGCTCAACCACGTCGCAGAAAATGATCATCATCGGCGTTGCCGAGAAGGGATCGACATAGACAGCGTCCAGATCCGGCTTCAGGATCATGTCGGATTCGTTGATCGCCTTCCAGCCTTCGATCGACGAGCCGTCGAACATCAGACCGTCGGTCAATTCATCTTCACCCATCACGCCCGCGCACATGGTCAGGTGCTGCCACTTGCCCTTGGGGTCCGTGAAGCGGAGGTCGACCCATTCGATCTCCTGGTCCTTGATCTGCTTCAGAATATCTGCCGGAGTGGCCATTTTCTAACTACCTTCCTTGGGTTGATCGGCTAAGCCCTTGGCGGTGGACAATCCGCCGCCATGCGAAAAAATCAGATTGCGTCGCTGTCCTTTTCCCCGGTGCGAATGCGCAGGGCGCTTTCCACGGGGATCACGAAAATCTTGCCGTCGCCAATGCGACCGGTTTGTGCAGCCGCGGCAATGGCTTCCACAACGCGCGGGGCAAGCGCATCGTCCACCACCACCTCCAGCTTCACCTTGGGCAGAAAGTCGACGACATATTCGGCGCCGCGATACAGCTCGGTATGGCCCTTTTGGCGGCCAAAGCCTTTCGCTTCGGTGACGGTGATGCCGGATACGCCCACATCGTGCAGCGCCTCCTTCACGTCATCGAGCTTAAACGGTTTGATGATCGCTTCGATCTTCTTCATGGTCGTAGACAGCCCCTTTAAGGTTGCGCTTCAGCGTTCAATAATCGTGCCAATTGAAAAGGCGCAAGCGCGCGCCGTGTCTGGCGGTGCAGCTGTGTGGAAACTGGGCAATCTTCGGCAGCGCTGCCTGTTTTTAAGGCACAATCCGCCTAAAAATTAATCAGCCTCTGCCCAGTCCTGAAATATTGTTGCGCGCGGCCCCGCGGCCGCGCGAATCAGCCGCCGAGTCGGATCAGGCCGGGCAATGCGGCAGATCCAGACCAGACAGGCTTTTGGTAAAGATTTCGCAGCCGGTTTCGGTGATCCCGATCGTATGTTCGAACTGCGCCGATAATGTCCGGTCGCGGGTGACGGCCGTCCAGCCATCGTCAAGCACCTTGCAGTCCGGCCGGCCGATATTGATCATCGGTTCAATCGTGAAGAACATGCCGGGCTTCAACTCGGCGCCTGTGCCGGGGCGACCGGCGTGAATGACTTCGGGCGCGTCATGGAACAGGCGGCCAATGCCATGGCCGCAAAAATCGCGCACAACGCCATAGCGTTGCTTTTCGGCATGGGTCTGGATGGCATGGGCAATATCGCCCAGGAAGCGCCCGGGCTTGGCCTGTTCTATGCCCAGCATCAGCGCCTCATAGGTGGTTTCCACAAGGCGCCGGGCCTTGATCGGCACTTCACCGACCAGATAGGTCCGGTTGGTATCGCCATGCCAGCCATCAAGCAGCGGCGTCACATCAACATTGACGATATCGCCCTCTTTCAAGGCCTTTGGGCCCGGAATGCCGTGGCAGATGACATGGTTGATGGAGGTGCAGCAGCTGTGCGTATAGCCCCGGTAATTGAGCGTTGCGGGCACCGCGCCCGCATCAAAGGTCATCGTGCGCACCAGATCATCAATCGCCTGGGTTGTGACGCCCGGCTGGATGAAGGGCACCAGCGCATCCAGGATTTCTGCCGCAAGCCGGCCGGCCTTGCGCATCCCTTCAAAGGCCTCTGGGCCATGCAGGCGGATCACGCCAGAGCGCAGGGGAACAGTGTCATCGGTCACGATCTGATATTGGGTCATGGCGTGCATATAGGAACAATCGGCGACGGCGGCAAACAACGAAACCCGGCGCGGTCCGGTCTGGCCTTTCGGGCGCGGTCCTGCCAATAGCGCGCCTTATGGCTGCGCCGTCAAAATCCTGGCTGTCTTCTGGCCCCTTCGTCCTGTTTGACGATGCCCGTTCGGATGGCGCGCCGGCCCGGCTTTATCGCGATCCGGTTGAGATTGTGTCGACGCAGGACCCGGCCGAGGTGCCGGCTTTGCTCGATCGCCTTGGCCAGGGCGGCGACTGGGCCGGTTTCCTGACCTATGAGGCGGGTCTGGCGCTGGAGCCCAAGCTGACCCATCGGCTGCGCCCATCGGACCTGCCCTTGCTGTGGTTTGCCCGATTTGATGCCCATGACCGCCTGTCTGAGGCAGAGCTAACGGCGCTTTTGCCGCCCGCAGACGGTGGCTGGGCCGGGACGCCGCGCCCCCGGTTGAGCCGGGCGGACTATACCCAGGCGCTGGACCATGTGCAGGCGCTCATTGAGGCGGGGGATATTTACCAGGCCAATCTGACCCTGCGGTCCGATGTTTCGCTCGCCGGGTCGCCGCTTGCCATCTATGCCGGGCTGCGCCAGCGGGCCCGCGCGGGCTTTGGCGGCATTGTCTGGACCGGCGCGGACTGGTTTTTGTCGCTGTCTCCAGAGCTGTTCTTTGCGCTGAAAGACGGCAAGGTCACGACCAAGCCGATGAAGGGCACGGCGACGCGCGGGCAGGATGCCGCGCAGGATGCTGCGTTGGTTGATCAGTTGCGCCATGATCCCAAGCAGCGCGCCGAAAATCTGATGATCGTTGATCTGTTGCGCAATGATCTCTCCCGCGTGGCGTGCCCGGGCACGGTTGAGGTGCCACAGCTTTTCACCGTGGAAAGCTATCCGACGGTGCACCAAATGATTTCAACCGTGACCGCGCGTTTGACGCCAGAGGCGGGCGTTGCCGATCTGATTGCGGCCATCTACCCCTGCGGATCGATCACCGGCGCGCCCAAAATCCGCGCCATGGAGATTATTGACGCGGTCGAGACGGGCCCGCGCGGCATTTACACCGGCAGTATCGGCCGGGTCGATGCCAATGGGGATGCCGCCTTTAATGTGGCGATCCGCACGCTGCATGTCAGCGCCGGGGCGGCAACGGGCACCTTGGGTCTGGGTGGCGGCATTGTCGCCGACAGCCGCGTGGCCGAGGAATGGGAAGAATGCCTCGCCAAGGGGCGCTTTGTTGCGGATCAACGGTGTTTCGACCTGATTGAAACCATGCGGTTTGACCCGCAAGAGGGCCTGGCCTGGCTGGATCTGCATCTGGCCCGGCTGGCGGCAAGCGCGGCGGCGCTGGATGTCCGGTTTGATCGCCATGCCGTGCGCAATGCTTTGCAAGCCGCGACGTTGCGGCTGGATACGCCCCGGCGGGTCCGGCTGCTCGTGTCCCGCACCGGGCAGGTCGCGCTTGAAATCGGGCCGTTGCCAGCACCGCCGCAAGGACCGGTGCAGGTCAGCGTGGCGCCCTTGCCGGTTGACCCGGCGGATTTCCGGCTGCGCCACAAGACAACTGATCGCGCCTTTTACGACGTGGCGCGACAGGCCGGCGCGCGCTTTGAAACCATTTTTGTCGATCCGGACGGCTGGCTGACCGAGGGCAGCTTTACCAATATCTTTGTCCTGAAGGACGGGCTGTGGCTGACACCGCCGGCGACCCGCGGACTGTTGCCCGGGGTTTTGCGCGCGGCGATGCTGCGTGATGGATCTGCGCAAGAGGCCGATCTGCGCTGCGCGGATCTGGCCGATGGCTTTTATATCGGCAATGCCCTGCGCGGTTTGATGCCTGCGCAGCTCGCCTAACAACGGCTTTTTCCTGTCAGAATCTTCGTCCGCGGCGGTTGCCGATGGCGCCACACCTGCCTATAGGCGCGCGCATCGCCCCTTTGTTTTGACGCCTGCCAGAGAAAGCGCCCCCGCCATGCGCACCACGTCTGCCGCTCTTGATCGCATCCAGCCATCCGCCACGCTCGCCATGACGAGCCGAGTTCTTGAGCTGAAGGCCAAAGGCGTCAACGTCATCGGCCTGTCCGCGGGTGAGCCCGATTTCGATACGCCGGATTTCATCAAGGATGCCGCCATCGAGGCGATCCGCAAGGGCCAGACCAAATATACCAATGTCGATGGCACGGCCGAGCTGAAGGCGGCCATTCAGGCAAAGTTTAAGCGCGACAATGGGCTGGATTACAGCCCGGCGCAGATCAGCGTGAATGTGGGCGGCAAGCATACGCTGTTCAACGCGCTTGTGGCGACGATCGATACGGGGGATGAGGTGATCATCCCGGCGCCTTATTGGGTCAGCTATCCCGATATCGTGGCCTTTGCCGGCGGCAC
>JBJOJQ010000064.1:0-16272 GCA_046046525.1 Pseudomonadota bacterium | reverse complement strand
GACAAAGCTTTTGAACTTGCCGACGCGATAGACATGCACATTGATGCCCAGCCGGTCGACAAGGCCCTTGAAATAGGGGCGGCTGCCGCCCGGACCGGCGATCAGCGCCGCCCCCATCGGGTCCATCCAGACTTCGCTGGCATGCGCCGCAAGGACATAACTGTCATCGGCATAGCCGGTGGCATAAGCGATGACGGGCTTTCCCGCCTTGCGCGCTTTGTCGAGCGCCGCGCCGACGCGTTCCAGCGCCACCTGTCCACCGCCCAGAAATCCGTCGAGGTCGAGCGCGATGACCTTGATGCGATCATTGGTCGCGGCATGTTCAATGACATGCACAACATCGCGCAGCCGATATTCATGGGTCCGGTCGGTGGAGTTGAACAGCAATTCTTCCGGCTGGGTTTGCTGTGGCTGTTCAGCAATCACGCCATCCAGCGCCAGATACAGCGCGCCATCTTCAATCGGCGCTGCATTGGGGGTCACGGACAACAGGCTGTACAACATGCCGAAAAACAGAAGCATGGCGGCCAGAACAAGCGCGTCTTTGATGCCGACGAGTATGCGCCACAGCTTGCCAAGAAAGGTCATGCCAAATCCCCTGCGTCCTGACCTAGCGCTAGCGGTTCATGTCTGCCCTGTAAATTGGCCTGGGGTGGTCTTTGCTCTGTTATCAGTGGGCAGTTTCGGCCCCATCGGCGGCAGAGCCCCTTAAAGGCGCCTTGGCGGGGGCCATGGGTGCAGTCGGCGCCGCGCCGGGGCTTTGCGCAACGGTGCGGCGTTTCATGCACTGATTGGCCTCTGCCCGCGGGACAAGGTCACAATTCCAAAGCGCTTTATCCACGCCCGCGGCGCGATTTCGTAAATAGCTGAACGCCATAGAGGCCAGATAATCGTCCGCCACCGGCAGGCTGCTGGGCGCCTTGCGCGCATCCGTCCAGACCATCACCTTGCAATAGGGCCGGACGGAACAGGAAAACAGCGCCAGGCTCATCAACATGCCGGTGTCGGTGGATTTGGGCACCACAAAGATCATCATGTCGGCAACCGCGCTTTGCAGCACCGGTTTGAAGCCATAGGGATTGGCCGGCACCTTGCCATCGGGCACAGATTCAGGCCGATCCTCGCCGGTCAGGCCCAGCAGCGCCGCTTCTTGTGCGGCAAGGTCAATCGCCCCGGCGGTGGTGGCATGGACAGGCGACAGGCGGGCCAGCTGCGCTATGCCCGGTTCTGTCCCGGCATAGCGGCCCCGAAATGCGCCGGGCGTGCCCCACCAGCCTTCCCAGCGGAAAAACAAATGTGTGGCCTCTTGATGAACCTTGTCGAGCTTTGCGCTCCAGGCGGGCAAGACCCAATTGGTGTGATAATGGGTGGCTGTCCCCACCGGGCGAAAGACCTCGCCGGTTAACATGATCCGGGCTAGGCCGCGGGCATTGGCCCATGCCGCGGCAGACGGCGTACGTGCCATCGCGCCATCGCAGGTAAAGGTGAACTGGCACCCCGTTGTGCGTTCTGCGCCCTGGAACACAACGCCGCAGACCGATTTGGGAAAGGCAGGGTGGCGCACACGGTTCAGCACAACCTGTGCCACAGCCTTTTGGCCGGCCAGGCTTTCCGCGCCCGCCTCATACCAGATGGCCGCCGCCAGACAGTCGGTTGCGCGATCCCGGTCAAAGGCAGATCCGGTGATGTGAAACGGCTGGGCGGCGGGGATCGGATCGGTGGTGAAAGGCGTGCGGGCGTTGATGTCTCGCGCTGTTTCTGGGGTCACATCGCGCAGGATCAGCGGCTCGACCAAGGGCGCTTTGGCCGCCGACAAGGCGGCACCCGCAGGGGCCTGTTGCACCCCGTCAAAGGCCGCGCGCAAGGGCCCGGCCTGCCATGCCCAGATGAGGATCGCCGCAATGGCCAGACCCACAAGGGCCATAATCGGCCAGGCCTGAACACCGGGCCGATGATCGTCACCGACAGGATCTTGAACGTGGTCAGGGCTGATACGTGCCACCGGAAAACCTTTTGCTTACGCCTCCGGCAGGAAGTCCGGCACCGAAAGATAGCGTTCGCCCGTGTCGTAGTTAAAGCCCAAAATGCGCGCATCCTTGGGCAGATCCGGCAGTTTTTGGGCAATTGCGGCCAGCGTCGCGCCAGAGCTGATGCCGATCAACATGCCTTCTTCGGCGGCCGCGCGACGCGCCATCTCTTTCGCATCTGCCGGATCCACCTTGATCACGCCATCCAGCAAGGCTGTGTGCAGATTTTGCGGGATGAAGCCAGCGCCAATGCCCTGAATGGGGTGGGGGGCCGGGGCCCCGCCGCTGATCACGGGGGACAAGGTCGGTTCGACAGCGAACACCTTCAGCTTGGGCCAATGGTCTTTCAGGAATTGCGCCACGCCAGTGATATGGCCGCCTGTGCCGACGCCTGTGATGATCGCATCAATCGGCGTGTCTTTGAAATCCGCCAGAATTTCCGGGCCGGTGGTGCGCACATGCACATCAATATTGGCCGGATTTTCAAACTGCTGCGGCATCCATGCGCCGGGCGTTGTGTCGACAATTTCCAGTGCCCGTTCAATCGCGCCCTTCATGCCCTTTTCCCGCGGGGTCAGGTCAAAGGTCGCGCCATAAGCCAGCATCAAGCGCCGCCGTTCAATCGACATGCTTTCCGGCATGACCAGAATGAGCTTATAGCCCTTGACGGCCGCGACCATGGCCAGCCCGATCCCGGTATTGCCGCTGGTCGGTTCAACAATCACGCCGCCGGGTTTCAGAGCGCCCGACCGTTCGGCGTCCTCAATCATGGCCAGCCCAATGCGATCCTTGATCGATCCGCCCGGATTGCCGCGTTCTGATTTGATCCAGACGTCAGCATCGGGAAACAGGCGCGACACGCGAATATGCGGGGTGGCACCAATGGTATCGAGGATAGAGGCGGCTTTCATGATGTCGTCTTCCTGAATTGCGGTTCAAACGTTCGGGCATTTTTCAACTCTGGAAACAGCCATGCCCAGACGCCTGTCACCAAGATAGCCCCTACGCCGCCAAAGACAACTGCACCCACAGGGCCAAGCACGGCCGAGGCCAGGCCGGATTGCAGTTCCCCCAATTCATTGGAGCCGGAAATGGCAAGCGATGACACCGCGGCCACGCGTCCGCGCATCTCATCGGGCGTGTTCAATTGCACCAGCGATGACCGTACATAAACGGACAACATGTCCGCCGCGCCCAGCAGCGCCAGCATCGACAGCGACAGCCAAAAGGTCCGCGACAGGCCAAAGCCGATGGTGGCAAGGCCAAAGACGACAACGGCCCAGAGCATCTTGATGCCGACATTGTGTTTCAACGGGCGCATGGTGAACCACAACGCCATCAGCGTTGCACCCGCGGCAGGCGCCGCGCGCAACCAGCCCAGCCCCTGGGGCCCAACCTCCAGAATATCGCGCGCGAAAACGGGGAGCAGGGCCGTCGCGCCGCCCAACAGAACGGCAAAAAGGTCCAGCGTGATTGCGCCCAGCAAAAAGCGTTCGTTCCACGTATAGCGCAGGCCGTCGATCATCTGGCGAAACGGGTGCGCTTGGCCCTTGATCTCGGTCTTGGGCAGGGGGCGGATCAATGCCAGGGCAAGGCAGGCGAGGCCAAGCAGCGCGGCGGCGGCCCAATAAGGCAAAGCCGGGTCACTGGCGAACAGGAAGCCGCCAATCCCCGGACCGATCACCGTGCCCGTTTGCCAGGCCATAGAGTTAAAGGCGATGGCGCGGGGCAGGACGGTTGCGGGCACAATATTGGCCACAATTGAGGACATGGACGGGCCGACAAAAACCCGCGCCACGCCGTGCAAGGCGGCCATCACATACAGCACAGGCAGCGTCAGCGCGTCTTGCGCGGTTAAAAGGCCAAGCATGATGGCAACGCTGGCATCGATGCTATTGGCAAAAATTGCGACCCGGCGCCGATCAAAGCGATCCGCGACCCAGCCTGCCACCGGGGTCAGGACGGCGAGCGGCACAAATTGCGCCAGACCCAGCAAACCCAGCTGAAAAGAGGCTTGCCTGATGCTCATCCCATAGTCGCTGCGGGCGACATCGTAAAATTGGTACCCAATGACAACGACCATTCCCATGGTCGCAAGGACTGCGCAAAACCGCGCCATCCAGAACAACCGGTAATCGCGATAAGCCAGTGGATGGGCAGGCAAGGCGGTGGAGTCAGTCACATCCTGTCCTTGGCTTGCATTGCGCGCGCGTGCAACCTCTGCCGAGGATCCGAGTCGAAAAGAAGACCGCGTTTGAAAGGAAATGGCGATGTCGCCCAAAAATCTGAAACTGGCATTCAGTTGCGCGGCCCTTGCGCTCTTCACCGCGATGCCGGCGGCAGCAGCGCCTGCGGACGCCGCCCCGGCGCCTCATGCAGCCCAGCCCGCACCTGCGCGCCCTTGGCAGGCCTTTTCGGATCGCTTCATCGCGGACTATTTCCGTCTCAACCCCAGCTTTGCCGTCTATCAGGGCCAACATGCCTATGATGGCGCTTTGGCCGATTGGTCCGAAGCTGGCCTTGCCGAAAAAATCGCCTTTCTGAAAAAGGCCATTGCGGATGCACAGGCCATTGATGCCGCCACCTTGCAGCCAGAGGAGCGTTTTGAGCGGGATTACCTGATCCATGTCGCCAAAAAGGATCTATTCTGGCTGGAAGATGCCGATGCGCCGCATCGCAACCTCAGCTGGTATTTCGACAATGGCCTTGATCCCAACGTCTATATCGCGCGTCCTTATGCGGATGCTGAAACGCGCATGCGCGCCTTCATTGCCTATGCCCGTGCCATTCCCACCGCCGTTGCGCAGATCCGCGCCAATGTCCGCACGCCGCTGCCGATCAGCCATATCGCTTATGCGATCCCGGGTTTTCGGGGCTTTGCAGATTATTACACCGGCGATGCCAAGGCGGCATTTGCATCGGTCAACAACCCTGCGCTTCAGGCAGAATTTGATGCAGCGGCCAAGCAGGCTGCCGCATCGATGACCGGCATGGCGGATTGGCTGGAGACGCAAAAGGCCACGGCGACCACCGATTTTGCGCTGGGGCCAGACCGCTTTGCCCGGATGCTCGCCGCGACCGAGGCCGTGGATGTCCCGCTTGACGAGCTGGAAGCCGTGGGGCGGGCGGATCTGAAACGCAATCAGGCGGCCCTGAAGGCGGCCTGTGCCACCTATGCCCCCGGTGCGTCGCTGGCGGCGTGCATGACGAAGATGAATGATAACAAGTCAGATCTGGGCCCCGTGGCGGAGGCGCGGGCGCAATTGCCGGTGCTGCGGCAGTTTCTGATCGACAAGCAGATCGTGTCTATCCCCGGGCCAGAACAGGCGCAGGTGGAGGAAAGCCCGCCCTATAATCGGCAGAATTCCGCCTATATCGACATTCCCGGGCCCTATGAAACGGGATTGCCCTCTGTTTACTATATCTCGCCGCCCGATCCCAGTTGGGATGCGGCAACAAGGCGGGCCTATGTGCCGGGCACAAAAGACCTGCTGTTCACGTCGGTCCATGAAGTCTGGCCCGGGCATTTCCTGAACTTTCTCCACGCCAATCGGTCCAAATCGCTGTTTGGCCGCATTTTCGTGGGCTATGCCTTTGCCGAGGGCTGGGCGCATTATACCGAGGAGATGATGTGGGATGCCGGGCTGAATGCGGGCGACCCGGAAACCCATATCGGCCAGATTTCAAACGCCTTGTTGCGCAATTGCCGGTTTCTGTCCGCCATTGGCATGCATGCGCGGGGGATGACGCAGGACCAATCCCGTGAGATGTTTGTGACGCAATGCTATCAGGATGAAGGCAATGCCCGCCAGCAATCGGCGCGCGGCACCTATGATCCGGCCTATCTCAACTACACTATGGGCAAGCTCTTGATCCGTAAGCTTCGCGATGACTGGACGGCGGGGGATCGGTCCCGCTGGAAGGCCTTTCACGACCAGTTCCTCGGCTTTGGCGGGCCGCCAATCCCGCTGGTTCGGGGCGCCATGATGGGCACAGCGCCCAAGGCGGTCTTTTAGGCCGACCACAGCGGGCAGGGCGCGCGTCAGGCGATCGTCACAAATGTGTCGATGACGCGTTTCCGCCCGGATTGCTCAAAATCGATTTCCAGCTTGTTGCCTTCCATCTCGGCAATGGTGCCATAGCCGAATTTCTGGTGAAAAACGCGCTGGCCAAGGTGCAGATCCGCGCGACCGGGGGTGCCAAGGCTCACCGCGCTTGCCCGCGCCTCGACAATGCGGGCCGGGGCCGCGGAATAGCGGTCAGCTGCGCGGGACCATCCCGGGCCACGCCCGGTGGCGCGGGCCACATGGGCAAAGGGATCGGCCGATTGCGCCCAATTGGCGCGCCACAGGCTTTCGCCGCCCGAAAAACTGCTTTCCTGTTCAATATGTTCGGGTGGCAGCTCGGCAATGAAGCGCGACGGGATGCTGGATGTCCATTGCCCGTAAATACGTCGATTGGCGGCGTGCAAAATGGTGCAGGTCTTGCGCGCCCGGGTGATGGCCACATAGGCCAGCCGCCGTTCTTCTTCCAGACTGGCCAGCCCGCCTTCATCAAGCGCGCGTTGCGACGGGAAGACGCCTTCTTCCCATCCGGCAAGAAAGGTCCGGTCAAATTCCAGGCCCTTGGCGGCATGGATTGTCATCATCGTCAGCTTTTCGCCATCGGCTGATGCTTCATTGTCCATAACCAGGCTGACATGTTCCAGAAACGCGCCCAGCGTTTCATATTCGTCCATCGCCCGCGTCAATTCGTTCAGATTTTCCAGCCGCCCGGCGCTTTCGGCTGATTTGTCGGCCTGCAACATCGCCGTATAGCCGCTTTCATCCAGGATTTGCCGGGCCAGATCATCATGGCGCAGGGTTGTTGCCATGTCGCGCCACCGGGCCAGATCGCCGATAAAACCACCCAGCGCCCGGCGCGCTTGTGGGGTCAGTTCATCGCTGTCGAGGATGCGCGCCGCCGCCAGCGACAAGGGAATGCCCTGTGCACGCGCAAACATCTGCACCTTGGCCAGGGCCTTGTCCCCCAGGCCGCGCTTGGGCTGGTTGACGATCCGTTCAAAGGCCAGATCATCGGCAGGCTGGTTGACGAGCCGCAAATAGGCCAATGCATCGCGGATTTCGGCGCGCTCATAAAAGCGGAAACCGCCGACGATGCGATAGGGCAGGCCAATCGCAATGAAGCGGTCTTCAAATTCGCGGGTTTGAAACTGCGCACGGACAAGAATGGCCAGATCATCCAGGCTGCCGCCGCTGCGCTGATGGTCCTCCGCCAGCTCGCCCACGCGGCGCGCCTCTTCCGGGCCATCCCACACGCCGATGATGTTGACCTTGTCGCCGTCATTGCGTTCGGTCCACAGCGTCTTGCCCAGCCGTCCGCCATTTTGCGCAATCAGGCCCGATGCCGCGCCCAGAATATGCGGCGTTGATCGATAATTCTGTTCCAGCCGGATGACAGCGGCGCCAGAAAAATCCTTTTCAAACCGTAAGATATTGGCAACTTCTGCGCCGCGCCATGAATAAATGGATTGATCGTCATCACCGACCACGCAGATATTTTTATTGGCCTGGGCCAAAAGGCGCAGCCACAGATATTGGCTGGCATTGGTATCCTGATATTCGTCGACCAGAATATATTTAAAGCGCTGCTGATAGCTTTCCAGCACATCCCGATGGCCCTTCAGGATGGTCAGCATATGGAGCAGCAAATCGCCGAAATCGCACGCGTTGAGTGCGCGCAGCCGATTTTGATAAATGGTGTAAAGTTCAGCGCCTTTCCCATTGGCGAAGCGTTCATTTTCTCCGGCATCAATATCGGCTGGGGTCAGGCCCTTATTCTTCCATTGATCGATCAGCCCGGCCAGTTGGCGGGCCGGCCAGCGTTTCTCATCAAGGTCTGCCGCCTGCACGATCTGCTTAAGCAGACGGAGCTGATCATCGGTATCCAGAATTGTAAAATTCGATTGTAAACCAACAAGTTCGGCGTGCCTTCTGAGCATCTTTGCGCAGATTGAGTGAAAGGTGCCAAGCCATGGCATGCCTTCCACCGCATCACCGATGATCCGGCCCACACGCTCTTTCATTTCGCGCGCGGCTTTATTGGTAAATGTCACCGCCAGAATCTCTGATGGCCAGGCCCGCCGGGTGGCAATCAAATGGGCCAGTCGCGCTGTCAGCGCCGCGGTTTTGCCGGTGCCCGCGCCGGCCAGCATCAAAACGGGGCCATCCGTCGTTAAAACGGCTTGGCGCTGCGGATCGTTGAGGCCTGCCAGATAGGCGGGATCCGGCATATGGGCGGGATTGGTCATGATGCGAACGATTAGGGAACATCGGCGCGGGTGGCAAGACGTTCAGCCCGCGCCAGAGATGCTTTCGCGTCAATTAAGATGGGGATGATTAATGGAAAGATGCTTTCTTCTGTGTGTGTTGCGCGCTACGCCTCAGACCAGCTGGGGAGGGCTTATTCATGACGACGATTTCCGCACATCGGCGGGTTTTAACGGCATCACTTGTCGGCACAGCTGTCGAATTTTACGATTTTTATATCTACGCAACCGCTGCGGCGCTGGTTTTTGGCCCGTTATTCTTTCCATCGGACGAACCGGGCCTGCAATTGCTGCTCAGCTATGCAAGCTTTTCGGTTGCCTTTTTCGCCCGACCCTTGGGCGCTGTGGCCTTTGGCCATTTTGGCGACAGGATCGGCCGTAAATCGACCCTGGTTGCCTCGTTGCTGATCATGGGTCTGTCGACCTTTTTGATCGCATTTTTGCCATCGCATGACGTCATTGGCTGGGTGGCGCCCGTCCTTTTGTGTCTGCTGCGCTTTGGCCAGGGCTTTGGTCTGGGCGGGGAATGGGGCGGGGCGGCGTTGCTCGCCGTTGAAAATGCGCCCGAAGGCAAAAAGGGTCAGTTCGGCATGTTCCCGCAATTGGGGGCGCCGGTCGGCTTTATCGCGTCAAATGGCTTGTTCCTGATTTTGGGTCTTTTTCTGTCTGATGCAGATTTCAAGAATTGGGGATGGCGGATCCCGTTTCTGGGCAGCGCCGTGCTGGTTGGCATTGGCCTGTGGGTGCGCCTGCGCCTCACGGAGACGCCAGATTTTGCCGCTGCGCTGAAAGCTGCCCCCCCGGCAAAGGTGCCGTTGATTGAACTGCTGCGCGACCATTGGCGTGCGGTTCTGGGCGGGACATTTGCGGCCATTGCCTGTTTTGCGATATTTTATCTCGCCACGGCCTTTGCCCTGGGTTTTGGCACGACAACATTGGGCATGGCGCGTGAGGCGTTTCTGGGCATTCAGCTGTTTGCCATCCTGTTCCTTGCCTTGGGTATTATCGTGTCGGGCTATGCCACCGATCGCTTTGGCGCGGACCGCGTGTTGATGGTTGGCTGCGCAATGACATTGGGGATCGCCGCGATCATCGTCCCGACGCTGGGCAGCGGCGAGGTGGTGAAAGTCGCCTTCTTCCTGTCGAGCGCCTTGTTCGCCATGGGCCTTGTCTATGGGCCGCTGGGCGCCTGGCTGCCCGGTTTGTTCCCGGCACGGGTGCGTTATTCGGGCGCGTCGGTTGCCTTTAACATGGCCGGCATTCTGGGTGGTGGTCTGGCCCCGTTGATCGCACAGCGCCTGTCCGATCAGGCGGGGCTGGGGGCTGTTGGCATCTATCTGGCGGCGTGCGCCGGGCTTAGCCTTCTGGGGTTGATGGGCTTGCGCGCAAAAGCGTGATGCGGGCTTTGCCGTAATCACGCTGCGCCTCAATCTCAAAGCCAGCCACGTTGATCGTTTCGGTGCGCGCCGTTTCGATGCTCACCAACGTGGCTGGCCCAATCCAGCCCGTGCGGCCCAGCTTGTCGAGCGCAACAGCACCGGCGCCGCTGGCATAAGGCGGGTCCATCATCACAAGATCAAGCGGTTGGCTGGCAGGCGGCAGCGACAGGACAGAGCCTTGGCGGATATCTGCCTGTGTGGCGCCAAGTTTGGCGATATTGGTCCGCAACGCCTCTATCGCTGCGCGGTCCTGCTCAACGAACAGACACCGCGCCGCACCCCGAGACAGCGCCTCCAGCCCCAGTGCACCGGACCCTGCAAACAGATCCGCAACGCTTAGCCCATCGAAATCGCCCAAACGGCTGACGAGCATGGAAAACAGCGCCTCCCGCGTTCGATCGGCGGTTGGCCGCGTCGCGTCACCCTTGGGCGCGATCAACGGGCGCCCCCGCCATTGACCGGCAATAATCCTCATGCGTCGAGCATCCGGCGGAAATGGAACAATTCATTGCGATCCACTTCGGCAATCTGCCCCTTGTCGAGCCCGGCCAGCTGAAACGGCCCATAGCTGGTGCGGATCAGGCGAGCGACATCCAGCCCCAGATATTCCAGCACGCGGCGGACTTCGCGGTTTTTGCCTTCGGTCAGCGTCATTTCAACCCACACATTGGCGCCGGTCCGCCGCTCCATATTTGCGTCGATCGAGCCATAGCGGATGCCATCAATTTCAATGCCGTCGATCAGGTCCTCCAGCTGGGCCTGCGTAACCTGCCCATAAGCGCGCGCGCGATAGGTGCGCGGCACGCCCGTAGAGGGCAGCTCCAACTGGCGCTTCAGGCCACCATCGGTGGTCATCAGCAACAGCCCTTCGGTGTTGAAGTCCAGCCGGCCAACCGGCACCAGCCGGGGCAAGCCTTTGGGCAAAACATCGTAAATGGTCCGGCGGCCCTTGGGGTCCCGTTCCGTCGTCAGGACGCCGACCGGCTTGTAAAACCGAAACAGACGCGCGGATTTTGGCGGTCTGACGGGCTTGCCATCCACGGTCACGCCGTCCAGCGAGGTCAGGATCGTCGCGGGCGTTTCAACCGCCGTGCCGTTAATCGCAATCCGGCGATCGGCGATCATGCGTTCGATTTCGCGGCGCGAGGCGATGCCCGCGCGGGCGAGGAGTTTGGCAATACGTTGCGGTTCGGCTGATGTCATGGCTGCGGCCCTAGACGGATTTGCGGCCCTTGTCTCTATCCGCCGAGATGCGCCTCGATTTCATCATGAAAACGCCGGATGCCCGATTCCAGTGTGCCGAGGGTGATCGCTTCCAGCGCCCCGGACGATAATCCCTGCTGGCCAAGCGCTGCCGCCCGAAAATCTTCCGATCCGAACACCCCGCCATCCAGCAAGGTCCAGCTGCGGTCCCAATGGGCGCGCGCCTTATCGGTTTGTGGCGCTTCCGGGATCAGCATGAAATCCTCAACCAGCGTCCGATCCACAGCCTGTGGCATCAGCACCATGATGTTCACATAATCCGGGCTAACAACAATCACCGTGGCGGGGAAAAGCTGATAGGCAAAGGTCACGGCAGCGCGCAGCCGGGGCCAGTCGTTCAGGTCCATTTCTGCCAGTTCGGCGGCCCGGCCAACGGCGGAACGCTGATGCGGCCCGATGCAATCGCCAGAGGTCACGCCATCCTTGAAAAAGGGGCCAATGGTGGTCGCGTGCAGCCGGGCGACATGATAGCTTTCCAGAAACGCATCCATGATGAGTTTCCAGTTGCCCGCCACATCATGCACGCGCCGGTTGAACAGGTGCAGGTCGCGCATCCCAAAGGCATCAAAATCCGCCCCCAGCGCCTGGGCATGGGTGAAATCGGCTTGATCCTCGGGGGCATACCAGATGAGGCCGCCGGCTTCGCAGGTGGGCAGACGCTTCAGCCCATAATTGGCCTTATCCAGTCCCGGAAATGTGTCGGTGCGCGGCAAACCGGTGAGCTGACCGTCCAACGCATAGCTCCAGGCATGATAGGGGCAGATCAGCCGCGGCGCGCAGACCCGGTCTGTCCCTTCGACCAACCGCGTCCCGCGATGCCGACAGACATTGTGAAACACATGGGCGACACCCTTGGCATCGCGGGTGATGAGGAGGGGGCGGCCAAAGCCATCATGCGGCACCGCCATGCCGGCTTCCGGGACAAGCGCCGATGGCGCAATGACACGGGGCAGGCGATCAAAAAGCGCAGCCTTTTCACGCGCAAACCAAGCGGGATCGGTGTAGCGAGTCGCGGCGACCTGGCTGATGCCCTCTGCCTGGCGGCCCGCGCCATCGGCAATCTGGCGGGCAAGCGCCATTTGACCAGGGGTGGGTGTCATCACTGTCATGACGGGGCTATCCTTCTGCGTTCAAGACGCTAGGTTCGCGCGAATTGGAGCGGGGAGCAAGACTTGTGAGTGAAACAGGCCCAGCCGTCACGTCGGCACAGCATGGCATTTGGGGCGCCGTCCGGCCCTATATCGAACGGGAATCGCTGGGCGCGTTCTTCGTTGGGGTGTCCTCTGGCTTTCCATATGCGATGATCGGCGCAACCTTGACGACACGGCTGGCGCAGGACGGCATCGACAAAAAGACGGTGACCGCCTTCACCCTGGCGTTCCTGGTCTACAATCTCAAAATCTTCTGGGCTTGGATTGTCGATGGCGTCCGCCTGCCGCTGCTCCATCGTCTGGGGCAGCGCGTATCCTGGATGCTGTTTTCGGGCGCAATGGTCATTGCCGCGGTCATCAACCTGGCGCTGGTTGATCCGGCGGCGGATATCGGGGCGACGGTGCTGGCGGCTGTGCTTGTGGGCATTGCGGGCGCCACTTTTGACATTGTGATTGATGCCTATCGCATTGAAACCCTGAAACCTTATCAGCTTGGCGTGGGATCGGGCATGTCGCAATATGGCTGGCGCATCGGTTCTGCCGGGGCGGGTGCTTTGGCGCTGGTGATGGCGGATCGGCTGGGGTGGAGCGCCGCCTATATGGCCTGTGCGCTGTTTGCCTTGCCCGCCATGCTAACCGGTTTGGTGCTGGGCGAACCAAAGCGCCATGTTGTCGTGAATGAAAAACGCGCCATCCGCGATGTCTGGCACTCCATTGTCGGCCCGTTTACCGAATTTTTCCAGCGCAGCGGGGCGTGGCTCGTCCTCTTGTTCATTCTGGTTCACAAAATTGGCGATACGCTTGCCAACCTGACCTTCCGATTGCTGTTCAATGATCTTGGCTACACCAATGATGAAATCGCGATCTATGATGTTGGCGTCGGTTTCTGGGCCTATCTGATCGGTATCTTCATCGGCGGCATTGCCTTTGCCCGGCTTGGTCTGAAACGGTCGGTGATGATTGCGCTGATCCTCATGGCTTTTTCAAACCTCAGTTTTGCGGGGCTGGCGGCAAGCGGCCACAGCAATTGGGCGATGGCGGGGGCCATTGGCTTTGAAAATGCGGCCAGCGGCTTTGGCGGCGTGGTTCTTGTCGCCTATTTCTCGGCCTTGTGTGATTTGCGCTTTACCGGCGCGCAATATGCCCTGATTTCGGCGGGGGCCAGCATTGTCGGGCGCTTCCTGACCGGCACCACGGCGGGCGCGCTCATCGAAACGCTCGACTATGTCAATTTCTACCTGATGACGACGGTTGCCGCTCTGCCGGGCATTGCCCTGTTCTGGATCATGAGCCGCAGCGGGCTTGTCGATCGGGCGATGGGGACAGCGGGCGCCGACGCTTAGTCGGGCATTTGCGCATTGGCCGCAAGGACCAGCCCGGCGAGGTAGAGCGAGCCGAGAATGGCAATGCGGCCCGTGGCCTGTGGTTGCTGGTCGATCAGGCGCAGCGCCGCCGTGACATCGGCCGCCGCCGCATGCCGCGGAATGCCCGCCTCTTGGGCCATGGCGCACAGCGCCTCGGGTGAATGACAGTCATGACCGGGGATCGGCACCGCCGTGACAGAGCGGACGACCGGCGCCAGCAGCTTTAAAAAGCCCTGGGCGTCCTTGTTGGCGAGCATCCCGATCACGATATCAATCTGGCCTGCGTCGTCCCCGGCCTCGGCAAAGAAACGGGCGATCGTATTGGCCGCATTGGGATTATGGCCGCCATCCAGCCAGACGTCGCGTGCCGACATCGCCTGATTGCGCAAGGGACCATCGGCCAGGCGTTGCAGACGCGCCGGCCAATGTGCCCAGCCCATTGCCGCGCGCAACGCGCTGTCCGGAATGAGGAGCCTGTCCTGATGACGCAGCATGGCAATGGCAAGCCCGGCATTTTCAATCTGATGCGGGCCGGTCAGCCGGGGGCGCGGCAGGCTGATTTTGCCATGGGCATCCCGATAATGGATCTGGCCCTGATAATCGACGCAATCCCAGCCGGATTTGCGCGCCACAAGCTGCGTGCCGACCGCGGCCGCCACATCGGCGACGCGCTGCGCAACCGCAGCCGGATAATCCATGGTGACAAGCGGCGCGCCAGATTTTGCAATGCCCGCCTTTTCAAAGCCGATCCGTTCCAGCGGCGGGAAAGCGGGGCCATTGTCCGGGTCCAGCAAAAAGGCTTCATGGTCGAGGCCCAGTTGCGCGATGCCCGTTACCAGCGGGGCAGGGATGATGTTCGTGGCATCCAGCCGCCCGCCCAGACCGACCTCGATAATGGCGGCATCGGCGGGGGTGCGCGCAAAGGCCAGAAAGGCGGCTGCGGTTGTCGCTTCGAAAAAGCTGGGGCCGATATCGGCAGCTTCGGCGGCATCCAGCACCTCCGCCAGCAGCGCAGCCAGCGCCTCATCCTCAATCAGGGCGCCCGCAACGCGAATGCGTTCGTTAAAGCGCACCAGATGCGGGCTGGTATAGACATGGGCCACCAACCCTGCGCTTTCGATCGCCGCGCGCAAAAAGGCGCAGGTTGATCCTTTGCCGTTTGTGCCTGCGACATGGAAAACCGGGGGCAGGGCCAGATGTGGGTTGCCAATGGCGACAAGCAATTGGGCAATGCGGTCCAGCCCCAAAATGTCGCGGCCGGGCGACAATTGGGCAAAGCGATCCAGCTGGGCCTGAACCGCAGGATGATCAGATCGCGCGTGATCAGCCACGAAAGATCAGGCCGCAGCCTTTTCCGGCATCAGATACGCGATCAGCTGACCCAGCGTGGCGCGCAGGTCCTTGCGCTCCACCACCATGTCGAGCATCCCGTGATCGAGCAGATATTCCGCGCGCTGAAAGCCTTCGGGCAGTTTTTCGCGGATGGTGTCCTGAATAACACGTTGCCCGGCAAAGCCGATCAGGGCGTTGGGTTCAGCAATCTGGACATCGCCCAGCATGGCATAGCTGGCCGTTACGCCGCCCGTTGTCGGATCGGTCATCACGACAATATAGGGCAGGCGGGCTTCGCGCAGCATGGCAATGGCAACCGTCGTGCGGGGCATCTGCATCAGCGACAAAATGCCTTCCTGCATCCGGGCGCCGCCCGCGGCGGTGAAGATGATATAGGGGCAATGATCCTCAATCGCGGCTTGTGCGCCGGCGATAAAGGCTTCCCCCACGGCAACCCCCATGGACCCGCCCATATAGGCAAAGTCCTGCACGCCGACGACCGCCTTGTGCCCATGGATCGCGCCGCGCGCGTTGATGAGCGCATCATGTTCTCCGGTCGCAGCGCGCGCCGCCTTGATCCGATCAACATATTTCTTGGTATCGCGGAACTTCAAAGGATCTTCGGCCACGCGCGGGGTGGGCAGAACATCCCAGCGGCCATTGTCGAAAATCTGGGGAAAACGGGCCTTCGGGCCAATGCGGCCATGATGGCCGCACACGGTGCACACCGACAGATTTTCCTCATATTCCTTGATGAAAATCATCTGCGCGCAGGACGGGCATTTGTTCCACAAATTCCCCTCTGTCTCGCGCTTTGCCATGAAGGGAAGCGCGTTGCGGACGCGGCTCAGCCAGTTCATGCGGCTTTCTCCTTGTGGGCGCCATCAATTGCGGCACGCAATGAGGCGACATAATCGCGCACGGGCCCTGCAGCCTTGGCGCCATGCTGACCAACCAGATCGACAATGGCCGAGCCGACGACAACGCCATCGGCAACCGCGCCAATCGCCGCTGCCTGTTCGGGGGATCGGATGCCAAAGCCCACGGCAATGGGCAGGTTTGTTGCGGCTTTCAGACGACCGACAGCTTCGGCCACGCTGGCCGTGGCGGCCTGTTGCAAGCCGGTGATGCCAGCGACCGAGACATAATAGATACATCCGGATGCAGATGTCAGCACATCCGGCAGGCGGGCGGCATCGGTGGTGGGGGTGGCCAGCCGAATGAAGTCCACACCCGCGGCCCGCAAGGCGGGGCCAAGGTCCTGATCTTCCTCGGGCGGCAGATCAACGCAGATCACGCCATCCACGCCGGCCGTGCGGCACGCATCGGCAAACCAGTCTGCGCCCCGGCGTGTCATCGGGTTGGCAT
>JBJOJQ010000178.1:0-8631 GCA_046046525.1 Pseudomonadota bacterium | reverse complement strand
AGAGGGGTCGCACCTGGGCTCCGGGTCAAGCCCGGAGTACACCTCCTGGTCAATGCGGCCCTTGCGCGGCTGGCCCGCGGCGTATCGCTTAATGTGACGCGCAATGCCTGTACTCCGGCCTTGTGCCGGAGCCCAGAAATGGGGGCGGGGCGTCACGTGTTCTGGCCTTGTGCCGGAGCCCAGGGCCGGTTCTAGGCTCCGGGTCAAGCCCGGAGTACAGGCTGTGGTGTTTTACGCCGTGGCCGATCACGGGGACGCAAAATGCCCGCCGGATCACTCCGACGGGCACCTTTTCCTCCCCAGGAAACTCTTGGGCCGTGGGGGTTAACGACCCATCGCGCTGCCAAGGCGGTGGTACAGGCGCGAAAATTTGATCGATTCCGGCTTGTCCTTCACCACTTCAAGATAATGGACGACTGCTTCTCTCAGCAGTTCAAAGTCCTCGGTGGAAAGGACGGCGCGGGAACGGGAGGGTTCAGTCATGGGGCACTCCTTTCTTGAAATGGGATTAACCGAACTGGTTCATGGTGTTGTGAACGCCGCCCGCCTTCAGCGCGGCTTCACCGGCGAAATATTCCTTGTGATCGTCCCCAATGTCAGATCCCGACATGTTCTGGTGCTTCACACAGGCAATGCCTTCGCGGATTTCCTTGCGCTGTACGCCGGCGACATAGCCCAGCATCCCGGCATCCCCGAAATATTCCTTGGCCAGATTGTCGGTCGACAAGGCGGCCGTGTGGTAGGTCGGCAAGGTGATCAGATGGTGGAAAATGCCGGCCCGCTTTGCGCCGTCCGCCTGGAAGGTGCGGATGCGCTTGTCCGCGGCGATGCCCAGTTCGGTATCGTCATATTCGGCACTCATCAGGTTGGCGCGATCATAGGCCGAAACATCCAGCCCTTCGGCGACCATGGCGTCATAGACCTGCTGGCGGAAGTTCAGCGTCCAGTTAAAGCTGGGGGAGTTGTTGTAGACCAGCTTGGCATTCGGGAACACTTCGCGCACCCGGTCCATCATCCCGGCAATTTGTTCAACATGCGGCTTTTCGGTTTCGATCCACAGCAGATCGGCACCATTTTGCAGCGAGGTGATGCAATCGAGCACGCAGCGATCTTCACCCGTGCCGGCGCGGAACTGGAACAGGTTGGACGCCAGCCGCTTTGGCCGCAGCAGCTTGCCATTGCGGTTGATCACAACATCGCCGTTGCGCGCGGTTGCGGGATCAATTTCTTCGCAATCGAGGAAGCTGTTATATTGGTCGCCAATGTCGCCCGGGGCGTTCGACACAGCGATCTGCTTGGTCAGGCCCGCGCCCAGGGAGTCGGTGCGGGTGACGATGATCCCATCTTCAACGCCCAGCTCCAAAAAGGCATAGCGGCAGGCACGCACCTTCGCGAGAAAGTCTTCATGCGGCACGGTGACTTTGCCATCCTGGTGGCCGCACTGCTTTTCATCGGATACCTGATTTTCAATCTGCAAGGCGCAGGCGCCCGCTTCGATCATCTTCTTGGCCAGCAAATAGGTTGCTTCGGCATTGCCAAAGCCCGCATCAATATCGGCGATGATCGGGACGATATGGGTCTGGAAATTCTCAATCCGATCCATGATCGCGGCTTCCTTGGCGGCATCGCCAGCGTCACGCGCCTTATCCAGATCGCGGAATAACAGGTTGAGTTCGCGGGAATCGGCCTGACGCAGGAAGGTGTAGATTTCCTCGATCAACGCCGGAACGCTGGTTTTTTCATGCATCGATTGATCCGGCAGCGGGCCGAAGTCCGACCGCAGCGCAGCGACCATCCAGCCCGACAGATAAAGATATTTGCGCTTTGTCGTGCCGAAGTGCTTCTTGATAGAGATCATCTTCTGCTGCGCGATAAACCCGTGCCAGCAGCCCAGCGACTGGGTGTACTGTGTGGGATCGGCATCATAAGCGGCCATATCGGCCCGCATGATCTTGGCGGTGTAGCGCGCAATATCAAGCCCGGTGCGGAACTGGTTCTGCAAGCGCATGCGCGCCACCGATTCGGGATTGATGCCGTCCCATGTGCCGCCCTTAGTGCTGCGCAGAGCGTCCATATCCTGAATATGCTGCTTGTACGACATTTACACATTCCTTTGTTCGGTCCGGGCATCAGGCCCTGATTTATGGCCTGTTTTTTGGCCGCCGCGCCGCAAAAGGACGAGTCAGTATTGTAAAAATTGTTGTGATCGGGTGAGGATAATCGCGGATTATCTTGTAATGTTGTAAAATAATGACAAGATGAGCACATGTCAGATCAAAAGCTTTTTGCCGGCCATGCCGTGCGCCGCATCCGCCGCGCCTCTGGATTGACGCAATCGGCTATGGCTGAGGCGCTTGGCGTATCGCCGTCTTATCTCAACCTGATTGAACGCAATCAGCGGCCATTAACGGCCGCGCTGATGCTGCGGCTCGCAGATCGGTTTGACTTTGACCCCCGGACCTTATCGGGCGCTGCGCCGGGCGGTGGGGTTGAGGCCATGCGGCGGCGTCTGGCCGACCCGTTATTCGCTGATCTGGGGCTCGACCGGGCGGCGGTTGCCGACTGGATTTCACTGGCGCCAGAGGCGGCAGAGGCCTTTGCCCGGGCCTTTGACCGCATGGGGCAGGGCGGCGTGCCCATGGGTGATCCGATCACCGCGGTTCGTCAGGAGATTGAACGGTGGCGCAATCACTTCCCAGATCTCGACAGTCAGGCCGAGGCAATGGCCGATGACTTGCGTCTGGGGTCAGGTGATCTCTATGGCGCGATTGCTGAGCGGCTGCGGGTCAAGCATCAGCTGTCGATCCGCATCTTGCCGGTAGACGTGATGCCCGATCGGCTGCGGCGGCTCGATCTGCATTCGCGGCAGGTGCAATTGTCGGAATTGCTGGACCCCGCCTCGCGGACCTTTGCTGCGGCATTTCAGTTGGCCCAATTGGAGGCGCGCGCCGAAATTGAGGCGCTGGTATCGGGGGCGGCCTTTGCGGAACGCGCGGGGGAACGGCTTTATCGGCGCCATCTCACCAGCTATTTCGCGGCAGCTTTGATGATGCCCTATGCCCGTTTCCTGCGCGCGTGCGAAACAACCGGCTATGATCTGGAATTGTTGCAGCGGCGCTTTGGCGCAGGTTTTGAACAAATTGCCCACCGCTTGACCACCTTGCAGCGTGTGGGCGCGCGTGGCCTGCCCTTTTTCATGTTGCGCATTGATCGCGCGGGCCAATCGTCAAAGCGCTATGCCGGCGCCAGCGCTTCGCCTCTGGTGGACAGCGATTTGCGCTGCCCTTTGTGGAATGTGCACCGCGCCTTTGACCGGCCGGGCAGCATCACGCGTGAAGTCGTGGTGCTGGAAGATGGCAGCCGCTGGTTCACTTTGGCGCGGACGGTGCGTCCCCATGCGGCAAGCGCCGGGGCCGTGGACGCCGAATTTGTGGTCGGTCTGGGGGTGGCGGCAGAGCTTGCAACGCCGCTTGCCGCTGCACGTGGGCTTGATCTTCAGGCCGGACCAGCCACGGCGATTGGCCTTGGCTGTCGCCAATGTCTGCGCGCAGAATGTCCGCAGCGCAGCGCCCCGCCGGCTGGGCGTGTCCTGACCTTCAACGAACGCGAACGCGGCCTGACGCCGTTTGCCTTTGCGGGCGATTAAGCGCCGCTGATCAACCTTCCTTAAGCTTTGGCTGGCAAGGGGGATGTGGGCCGGGCCGGGCAGGTCCGCCAGCCCATATTTGAAAAGGTCTGCCTGTTGATCCGCGTGTTTCGGCTTCATTTGGCCTCTGTGACGGCCTTGATCGGCGTGCTTGATCTGGGTCTTTTGCTTTTGGCTGGGACAGCCGGCCTCTTGCTGCCGGGGCATGGGGCCGATGCCGTGGCGCCTGTCACGCCCACCCACATTGCCGCCCTGATGCTGTTCACGACGATCAATTTTCTGGCCTTGGTCGGCGGCGGGGCCTTGGCGCCTGAGACATTGAGATCCGGGCGGATCGCCGTCCTCCGGGTGCTGGGCGGCCTGTCCCTGGGGGCCATGGCGCTGGGTGTGCTGTATGCCCTGGCGCCCCGAGTGGCCTTGTCATCCACGGGATCGCTTTATGCCATGGTCTTCGCTTTTCTGCTGCTCATCTGCGGCCATTGGCTGGTCACGCGCTGGGCGGATCGGGATATATTCTGTCGCCACGTGCTGATTTTGGGGACAGGCCCGCGGGCGCTGCGCGTGGCCGCGCTGGCGCGGGATCGGCCCGGGGTCAAGCTTGTCGGCCATATGTCTTTATCCGCCAGCGATGCGGCGATGCATGGGGCCCTGCACATCGCGCCGGACCAGTCCCTGACGCTGCTTAGCCGTAATCTTCATGCGGATGAGCTTGTTCTGGCGCTGGATGAACGGCGCAATGCCCTGCCTTTGTCCGATCTGGTCCGCTTGCGAACGACCGGTGTCCATATTCTGGATGCCACCGCCTTTATTGAACGCGAAACCGGCCGGATTGATTTGCGCAGTACCAATCCGTCCGCCCTGTTCTTTTCAGACGGCTTTATGTCGGGTCGGCGCTGGTCCGCCCGGTGGAAGCGGTGTTTTGATGTGGCAGCAGCGCTGATCTTGCTAATACTGGTTTGGCCGCTGCTGCTTCTGGCCGGTTTGGCCATCCGCCTCGACAGCCCCGGCCCTGTTCTTTTCCGGCAGGTCCGGGTCGGCCGATATGGCCAGAGCTTTGAAGTGCTGAAACTGCGGTCGATGCACATCGATGCCGAGGCCGATGGTCAGGCACGCTGGGCCGCCGCTGATGATCCCCGCGTCACCCGTGTGGGTGCCTGGATCCGGAAGGTCCGTATCGATGAATTGCCGCAAATCTGGAATGTGCTGCGGGGTGAGATGAGCTTTGTCGGGCCGCGACCGGAACGGCCGGCATTTGTCCGCGATCTGGAGGCGCATATCGTCTATTATGCGGAACGGCACATGGTAAAGCCGGGCATTACCGGCTGGGCGCAAATCAACTATCCTTATGGTGCCAGCCGGGCGGACGCCCGCGCCAAACTGGAATATGATCTTTATTACGCAAAGAATTATACCCTGTTTCTCGACATTCTTATCCTGCTGAAGACAATCCGTATCATCGTCTGGCCGGATGGGGCCCGTTGACGCCCGGCGGCCCGGCGGCTTTGACATCTGCCCCGTGCCGGGCGTATCCGCCCGCTATGACCAAGGACCCGCTGATCCGCATTGCCGACGCCCTTGACCGGCTGGCCCCGCCGCCCCCGCAAGCCGTGGCGGGCGATGCACCGGCCTATATCTGGCAGGCCGGGCGGTTGCGTCCGGCGCCCGGTTTCCGGCCCGTCTCGATCGATCTTCTCTTCGGCATTGATGCGCAAAAGGCCGCTGTTGTCGACAATAGCCGCCGTCTCGCCGCCGGCTTTGCCGCGCATGACATTTTGCTATGGGGCGCACGGGGCACGGGCAAATCGGCGCTCGTCAAATCCAGCGTGGCCGCCATACAGGCGCAAGGGGGAACGATCCGCCTGATCGAAGCCTCCTGCGATGAACTGGAGCGCCTGTCAGATCTGTTCGGACTGCTCGCCGCTGAGCCGACACCGGCTGTCGTCTTTATTGACGATATTGGCTTTGAACAGGGCGATCCCCGGATGCGGCATATTCGTTCGGTGCTGGATGGGGGCATTTCCGCCCGGCCCGCGCATGTCCGGCTGTATGTCACGGCCAATCGTCGCCACATTGTCCCCCGCAATCTGGAAGAACAGGCCAGCGCGATCAACCCGCGCGATGCCGTGGACGATAATCTGGCCTTGGCCGACCGCTTCGGCCTCAGCCTTGGCTTTCATGTCTGCACGCAGGATGTCTGGCTTGAGATGGTGGCGGGCTATGCCCGGCATCTGGGCCTCAGCTTTGATCCGCAGGACGCGCTCACCTGGGCAACGCAGCGCGGCGCCCGGTCTGGCCGGGTCGCCTGGCATTACGCCGTGGAACTCGCCGGTCGGGCGGGCAAGACGCTTTAGCCGCCCAGTTGCTCCACCATTTCGGCCAAGGTCAGCCAGCGTTCCTCCGCAGTGTCGCGTTCGGTGCGCAGACTGTCGATCGCCTTTGTGAGCGCCGCAAAGCGGGCCGGGTCTTTGCTGTAGAGATCCGGGTCTGACAGCGCAGCTTCGGCCGCCGCAATTTCTTGGCCCAGCGCCTCGACACGCGCCGGCAGCAGATCATAATCCCGCTGATCCTTGTAGCTGAGCTTGGTCTGCATTTTGGGCTTTTCGGGGGCAGGGGGCGGCGCAGCGGCCGCCTTTGCCTTGGCTGTGCTGGCTTTGGGGGCATCCCGCTTGCGTTCCCAATCGGCATAGCCGCCAGCAACAATATCCACCTTGCCAGAGCCATCCAGACCCAGGGTCAGCGTGACCGTGCGGTCCAGAAAGTCGCGATCATGGCTGACGATAAGAACGGTGCCGTCATAATCGGCGATCACTTCTTGCAGCAGGTCCAGCGTTTCCAGATCCAGATCATTGGTCGGTTCGTCGAGAACGAGCAGGTTGGATTGGCGCGCAAATTCGCGCGCCAACAGCAGGCGGGCCTGTTCCCCGCCGGATAAAGTGGCGACACGGGCTTCGGCCAAATCGGTGTCGAACAGGAATTCTTTCAAATAGCCCTTAATGTGCTTTTTTTCGCCGCGTACGGTGACCCAATCCCCGCCATCGGCCAGCACATCGCGCACGCGCTTGTCACCTGACAACAAGGCGCGTTGCTGATCAATGACGATGCCATTCAGCGTCTTGGCGCGCGTCACGCTGCCTTCATCGGGGTCGATTTCCCCGGTCAGCAGCTTCAACAGGGTTGTCTTGCCGGTGCCATTGGCGCCGACAATCCCGATCCGGTCGCCGCGCTGAATGCGCAGCGTAAAATTGCGGATCAGCGTGCGGCCACCATAGCTTTTCGACGCGCCTTCAGCCGTGATCACGGCCTTTGAACGGACATCATCGCTTTCGACGGCCAGCTTGGCCGATCCCGCCGGGCCGATCATCGCGGCGCGCGCGGCGCGCATCTGGTGCAGCTTTTCCAGCCGGCCCTGATTGCGCTTGCGCCGCGCCGTCACGCCGCGCTGCAGCCAGTGCAGTTCAATCTTCAGCTTGGCATCCAGCTTTTCGGCGGCACGCACTTCTTCGGCATAGATTTTTTCCTGCCAGGCTTCAAAGCCGCCAAAGCCGATTTCCGATCTGCGGACCGCCCCACGATCAAGCCATAAGGTTTGCCGTGTCAGCCGCGTCAGAAAGGTGCGGTCGTGGCTGATCACCAAAAAGGCGCCGCGGAACCGGTTGAGCCAATCTTCCAGCCAATCAATCGCCGCCAGATCTAGATGGTTGGTCGGTTCATCAAGCAGCAGGACATCCGGGTTCATCGCCAAAGCCCGCGCAATGGCGGCGCGCCGCCGTTCCCCGCCAGATGCCGTTGCCGCCTCGCGCGACAGATCAATGCCCAATTGCCCGGCAATGGCTTCTACATCGTGCAAAGGCGGCGCATCGGCCCCCGAGATGGTATAGTCGCGCAATGTCGCAAAGCCGGTCAGATCCGGTTCCTGTTCCAAAAGGACGACATTGGTGCCGGGCACAATGGTCCGGCGGCCCTCATCGGCATCAACGCGATTGGCGAGCAGTTTGAACAGCGTTGTCTTGCCCGCGCCATTGCGGCCAATGAGCGCCAGACGGTCCCGTTCCCCGATGTAAATGTCGAGATTGCGGAACAGCCATCCCGATCCCTGGACGAGTCCAAGACCCTCATAACTTAAAACTGGTGCTGACATGTTTTCAAACCGGGTTAAGGACTGGACAGTCCCCCTGTCAGGGGGCAGGTCCATTCATGGCTTATTCAATTCAAACTGCTATGCGCCGAAACTGTGTCTAACTTCAACGCCTCGATGAAGCGCCTTGCTTCTGCCGCCCTGGTTTTTGCGCTGGCCATGCCGGTACAGGCCCAGATGAACCGTCGTGATGAACAGGATGCCGCCCTGAAGGCGACCCGTCGCGGGTCGGTTCACTCGCTGCGCGATATTGAAAGTGATGTGGTGCCGGCGATGAAGCGGCGCGGGGCCAGCTATATCGGCGCTGAATATGATTCTGATGCACTGCGATATCGGCTGAAATTCGTACGCGGGTCATCGGTGATCTGGATCGATGTCGATGGCCGTTCCGGCCAGATCATTGCTCAGGCTGGCAATTGATTTTATTTTTAAGACCATAGGATGAAGGGGATGGCATGCGCATCTTGATTGTCGAAGACGAACCGACACTGGGCCGCCAGCTCAAAACGACGCTCGAACAAAACGGCTATGCCGTTGATTTGGCGACAGATGGCGAAGACGGCCATTTTCTTGGCTCCACTGAAACCTATGATGCCGTGATTCTCGATCTGGGTTTGCCCGAGGTGGACGGCCTGACCGTTCTGGATCGGTGGCGCAGGGAAGGCAAAAGCACACCGGTGCTTGTCCTGACGGCGCGGGACAGCTGGTCCGACAAGGTGGCGGGGCTGGATGCGGGCGCCGATGATTATCTGGCCAAGCCTTTCCAGACACAGGAACTCATTGCCCGGCTGCGGGCGCTTATTCGCCGCTCCTCGGGCAATTCTTCCTCCGAACTGGTATCGGGTAATGT
>JBJOJQ010000141.1:0-14385 GCA_046046525.1 Pseudomonadota bacterium | reverse complement strand
GCGGCCACAGCCTCTTTCAAGGCGTCCAGGCCGTCGCCGGTTTCGGCGCTGACCATCAGGACCTCGCTAAAGTTCATGGCTTGCGTCAACCGCGCGGCATGCACCAGCAGCTTGTCCTTGGCAGCGATGTCGACCTTGTTGAGGACCAGCATCTTGGGCTCTGGCCGGTGGCGTAGACCCTCCAAAATCCGTTCAACCTTCGCGCCAAGGCCCGCTTTGGCATCGACCACGAACAGGATCAGGTCGGCATCCTGCGCGCCGCCCCAGGCCGCTTGCACCATCGCCCGGTCAAGCCGACGATTGGGTTCAAAAATGCCCGGCGTATCGAGCAGCATCATCTGCGTTTCACCGTGCAGCGCAATGCCCATCAGGCGGGTGCGCGTTGTTTGGGCCTTGGGGCTGACAATCGCCACTTTTTGACCGACCAGGGCGTTGACCAGGGTGGATTTGCCTGCATTGGGCGCGCCAACAATGGCGACCAGACCGCATTTCTGCGTCATTATGATTTCAACCTTTCAAGAAGCGCCGCTGCTGCAAGCGTTTCCGCCTCCTGCTTTGACTTGCCGTCCGCCACCGCGTCGCCAGCCGTGCCAAGGCTGACCTTGACGTGAAAGCGCGGCGCGTGATGGGGGCCGGATCGTTCGATAATCTCATATACAGGCGCCCGCCGGTTATGCGCGGCCGCCCATTCCTGAAGTTCTGACTTGGGGTGGCGGCGCGCGGCACGCTGCACATCGATCAACGGTGACCAGCGCGCATGAATGAAGCGCCGGGCCGCATCCAAACCATGTTCCAGATACACCGCACCGATCAGCGCCTCAACGGCATCGCCCAGCACATTGTCGCTATCATAAGCGCCATCATCGCGCGCCTGTTTGCCCAGCCGCAAATGGGCGGCAAGGCCAAGGCTGCGGCCCACCTCTGCACAGATTTCCCCCGATACCAGATTATTGAACCGGCGGGACAATTGCCCTTCGCTGTCCTTGGGGAAACGGGTGAAGATCCATTCCGCAATGACGAGGCCCAATATCCGATCGCCCAGAAATTCCAGCCGCTCATAGGTGTCCGTGCCATGGCTGCCATGGGTCAGCGCGCGGACATACAGCGCCTCATCATTGGGAGAGACGCCGAAATTCTGTTCGATCCAAGGGGTGAGCGTGCTCAAAATGTCTCACCAATCCGGGTCCAGCGGGCTGCGGTGAACCAGGTCCATGGCAGCAGCCAATGGGCCGAGCCATCGGTTGAAAACACGCTGAACAGCGCGCGGCCGACCAGATTTTGAACCGGCACAAAGCCTATGCCAGCGCCGATTTCAGCGGGGAAGCGGCTGTCCAGGCTGTTGTCGCGATTGTCGCCCATCATGAAAACATGGCCCTGCGGGACGGTATACACCTCTGTCGTATCGGCAACGCTTTGGGCCAGATCAAGGACGTAATAGCTGCGGCCATTGGGCAGCACTTCGCGATAGCGCGGATAATGGCAGCTCAATTGCCCAGCCGGATCGGTGCGTTCAAATTCCGGGGCAATGCAGTGGGTATTGGGGCTGACGGGCACGACCATATCGGGCACGCGCATTTTTGGGATGGCGCGCCCATTCAGGAACAGCTGCCCGCTGCGCATCTGGATCCGGTCGCCGGGTAAGCCGATGACCCGCTTGATATAATCCTGGCGGTCGCTGGGCGGTGCCTTGAACACCACAACATCCCCGCGTTCGGGCAAATGGGGGAGGATCTGTCCCGGAATCAGCGGTATCGAATAGGGCAGGCTATGCCGCGAATAGCCATAGCTCCATTTGCCGACGATCAGATAATCCCCGACCAAAAGCCGCGGCTGCATCGATTCAGATGGTATGCTGAATGGCGCGATGATGAAGCTGCGCAAAATGAACATGAACAGCGCCAGCTTTGCCAGAAAGACAAGAAAATCGCGCGTTTCCGATGCCGGGGCGGCCTTTACGCCCGCGTCAGCTTTCGGCGCGCCGTCGATCTGTGTATCGCTCATCCGCGTGCTCTGCGTTGATCGTGGGAATCCGTCAAGCGCAAGCCGCAATAGACAGGAGATCTCATGACCGGTTTCAATGCGCGCTTTTCCTTTCTGCACACAGACACGCATCCGAAACTGACGGATCTTTTCGCGCAGGATCCGGATCGCGTGGCGGCGCTCAGCCTGACGCAAACCGGTCTTTATTTCGACTTTTCAAAGACGCATCTAACCCCGTCCCTGGTCACGGCCTTTTGTAAGGCCTTGAACGATGGTGATTTTGACGCGCGCCGGGATGATCTGTTTAGCGGGCGTATTGCCAACCCAACCGAAGGCCGGGCGGCACAACACAGCGCCGAACGCGGCGAAGGTGCGGCTGATGCGGTGGCCCGGGCCAAGCAACTCCATGGCCGCATGCGGGCGTTGATCGACGCCATTGAAGGCGAGGCGTTGGGCGAGATCCGGCATATTCTGCATATCGGTATTGGCGGGTCGGCGCTGGGCCCGGATTTGCTGGTCGATGCGCTGGGCCGCGATTCTGGGCGTTATGATGTGGCGGTTGTCTCTAATGTCGATGGCAGCGCTCTCAAAGAAGCGATAGCCGGATTTGATCCGCACAAGACGCTGCTGGTCATCGCGTCCAAGACATTCACGACAACAGAAACCATGCTCAACGCCGAAAGCGCCCTCAACTGGATGGTCGCGGCGGGCGTTGAGGATGCCATTGGCCGGGTGATCGCGCTGACCGCCCATCCTGAACGCGCCTTTGAATGGGGTGTGGATGAAACCCGCATCTTGCCATTTTCGGAAAGCGTGGGCGGGCGCTATTCTTTATGGTCAAGCATTGGCTTTCCAGCAGCGCTCGCCTTGGGATGGGCTGCATTTGAAGAGCTTTTGGAAGGCGCAGCGGCGATGGACCGGCATTTCCGGCTGACCCCGCCAGACCGCAATGCCCCCGTGCTGGCCGCCTTTGTTGACCAATATTATGCGCAGGGCCGCAACGCACAGACCCGGGCCGTTTTTGCCTATGATGAACGCCTGCGCTTGCTGCCTTTTTATCTGCAACAGCTGGAAATGGAATCAAATGGCAAGGCTGTGACGCTGAATGGCACGGCGTTGGCCGGGGACAGTGCGGCGATCACCTGGGGTGGCGTTGGCACCGATGCCCAGCACGCGGTGTTCCAGCTGCTGCATCAGGGCACACGGCTTGTGCCGGTGGAATTTCTGGCCAGCATAGAGCCGGGCCATGATCTGGACGAGGCGCATCACCGGCAGTTGCTGGGCAATTGCTTTGCCCAAGGCGCAGCCTTGATGGCGGGCCGCGCGCATGATGATCTGGCCCGGGCATATGCGGGGGATCGGCCGTCCACCACCATCCTGCTCGACACGCTTGATCCGCGGACGCTGGGGGCCTTGATCGCCTTTTATGAGCATCGGACCTTTGCCAACGCCGTGCTTTTGGGGATTAATCCCTTTGATCAATTCGGCGTCGAACTGGGCAAGGAAATGGCCAAGGCCATTGATGGCGGCGACATGCAATTTGATCCATCGACCGAAGCCTTGATCGCACGTGCCTTTGGCATTGCGGATCCCGTTTCACCCTAGGGCAGATGCCGCAAAAGGCCGGGGTAAAGCTGCACTTTGCTGTGGCATTTGCCCCGCGCCACGATTAGCACAGCGACCAATGGCGGAACAGGCAGGACCGGGTTGATGGCGTTTGATTTTGATCTTTTCATTATTGGTGCAGGCTCTGGCGGGGTGCGCGCGGCGCGGATCGCGGCGCAACATGGCGCCAAGGTGGCTGTGGCCGAGGAATATCGGGTCGGCGGCACCTGTGTCATCCGTGGCTGCGTCCCCAAGAAGATGCTGGTTTACGGCGCGCATTTTGCCGAAGACCTGCACGAGGCGGCCCGCTTTGGCTGGGATATCGCACAGGCCAGCTTTAACTGGCCCCGGCTGCGCGACATTGTGCAGGATGATGTGACGCGGCTGGAGGGGCTGTACACACAGACGCTGAATTCCAATCAGGCCACCATCTTTGCCGAACGTGCGACCGTTTCTGGCCCGAACAGCGTTCGGCTGGCGAGCGGGCAAGATGTGACCGCACGGATCATCCTGATCGCGGTGGGGGCATGGCCCAGCATTCCCGATATTCCCGGGGCAGAGCTTGGGATCACATCAAATGAGATTTTTCATCTTGATGCGCTGCCCAAACATGCGGTGATTGCCGGGGCCGGCTATATCGCGAATGAATTTGCCGGCATTCTGCATGGCTTTGGCGTTGACGTCTCTCTGGTGACCCGGGGGGATCGGATGTTGCGCAGCTATGATGCGGAAATCGTGGATCGGCTGGTCGCGATGACCACGGCCAAGGGCATTGATCTGCGCTTTAACTTTCCCTTCAAATCTGTTGAGCGGCTGGCCAATGGCCGGTTGCGCGTTGATGGCGGGGATCAGGGCGCGATTGAAACCGATATGCTGCTATGGGCGATTGGCCGGACGCCCAAGACCATGGGGCTGGGGCTGGACGCGGCCGGCGTCGCGCTGGATGCCGAGGGCGCCGTGATTGTCGATGCCTATAATCAGACCAATATTCCCAGCATTTACGCCGTTGGGGATGTTACCAACCGGGTGCAGTTGACCCCGGTTGCCATCCGCGAGGGCCATGCCTTTGCCGATACAGTTTTCGGCAATCAGCCCCGGACGGTGGATTATAGCGCCATTCCAACGGCCGTTTTTTCAAGCCCGCCGCTTGCCGGGGTTGGCCTGACCGAAGCCGAGGCGCGCGCGCAATTTGGCGATGATGTGCAGATCTTCCGCAGCGATTTTCGGCCGATGAAGAATGTTGTGTCGGGCCGCATGGAACGTGGACTTTACAAGATGGTCACGGCAGGCCCGGATCAGCGGGTGGTGGGCCTGCACCTGATTGGCCCGGATTCCGCGGAAATCTTGCAGGCCGCGGCGATTGCGGTGAAGGCCGGGCTGACCAAGCAGGCCTTTGACGATACGGTTGCGCTGCACCCCAGCATGGCGGAAGAGCTTGTTTTGATGAAATGAGTCAGCTTTTGCGGTCCAGGTCCAGATAAGTTTCCGGAATGCGCAACAGCGCGGTTGCAATCCGCGTTTCGCGCAGGAAGGTTACCAGCGCCAGCATCAGCAGCAGAACGGCGCCAAAAAAGGTCCCGGCGATCACCAGATCAAGCCCGGCATGTGTCAATCGCGCGATGAACAACAGGCCCACCGTCACCCCAATGGTAATTGCCGCCAAAACCAGCTGCAAAACGGCCCGGTTGATCAATTTGATGCGCAGATCCAGCTGCCGCAGCTCATCGACCAGGCGGTCACGGTCCGGGCCTTCGGTGGTGACATGCTGTCCCTGCAACAGCCGCGATCGGTCAACAATCCGCGCCAGACGCCCGGTCAGAACATTCATGAAATTGCCAATGGCAACCAGAATGAAGATGGGCGTCAGCGCAAGCTGGATCGTCTGGGCGATTGAGCTGCTGTCAAACCCGGTCATGACACGCGATTGGCCACCAGATCTGTGACGACCGACGGGTCAGCCAGCGTTGAGGTATCGCCCAGGCTGGTCACATTGCCTTCGGCAATTTTGCGCAGGATGCGGCGCATGATCTTGCCAGATCGTGTTTTGGGCAGGCCGGGTGCAAATTGGATGGCATCGGGCGTGGCGATCGGCCCAATTTCCTTGCGCACCCAGGCCACCAGCGCCTTGCGCAGATCTTCGCTGGGGGCTTCATGGGCGTTAAGCGTCACATAGGCATAGATGCCCTGACCCTTGATATCATGCGGAAAGCCGACAACGGCGGCTTCGGCCACGCTGGGATGCAGCACCAAGGCGCTTTCCACCTCGGCCGTCCCCATACGGTGGCCCGACACGTTGATCACATCATCCACGCGCCCTGTGATCCAGTAATAGCCGTCTTCATCGCGGCGACAGCCATCGCCGGTGAAATATTTGCCGGGATAGGTGGTGAAATAGGTTTCAAAGAAACGCTGATGATCACCCCAGACGGTGCGCATCTGCCCGGGCCAGCTGCGAATGATGCACAAATTGCCCGCGGCTGGACCCTCCAGCACCGCGCCCTCGGCATCCACCAGCTGCGGTTCAACGCCGGGCAGGGGCTTGGTCGCGCTGCCGGGCTTTAGGTCGGTCGCGCCGGGCAGGGGGGAGATCAGCGCACCGCCGGTTTCCGTCTGCCACCAGGTATCGACAATCGGGCACCGGCCTTCACCGACAACGCTGTGGTACCAGCGCCAGGCCTCGGGATTGATCGGTTCTCCCACCGTCCCCAGCAGGCGCAGCGACGCGCGTGAGGTGGCCGTTACAAAGCTGTCGCCTTCCCGCATCAGCGCACGCAGCGCGGTGGGGGCGGTGAACACGGTGTGGACCTTATGCCGATCAACCACCTGCCAGATGCGGCTGGCATCGGGCCAATTGGGGACGCCTTCATACATCAAAGTCGTCGCGCCATTCGCCAGCGGCCCATAAACGATATAGGTGTGCCCTGTGACCCAGCCGATATCGGCCGCGCACCAATAAATGTCGCCGGGGCGATAATCGAACACCAGCTCATGCGTCAGGCTCGCCCAGAGCAGATAGCCGCCGGTGCTGTGCAGCACGCCCTTGGGCTTGCCGGTGGAGCCAGAGGTATAGAGGATGAACAACGGGTCTTCGGCGTCCATCACCTCAGGCGCGCAGTCGGCCGATACCTTGGCCGCTTCCTCATGATACCAGACATCGCGGCCGGGCTGCATGGCAATATCCGCGCCGGTCGCCCGAAAGGTGATCACTGTTTTCAGGCTGGGGCAGCTTTGCGCTGCAATGTCGACATTGGCTTTCAAGGCAACGGCCTTGCCGCCGCGTCGGCCTTCATCGGCTGTGATGACCACCGAGGAATCGCAATCCTGAATACGCCCAACCAGCGAGTCCGGGGAAAATCCGCCAAAGACGACCGAATGGATGGCGCCAATCCGCGCACAGGCCAGCAAGGCAAAGGCGGCCTCCGGGATCATCGGCATATAAACGGTGACGCGATCGCCCTTGCGGACGCCCTGTGCCTTTAAGACATTGGCAAAGCGGCACACCTCTTCATGCAGCTGGCGGTATGTGATGTGGCGTGGCGCCTCGGTTGGGACATCGGGTTCCCAGATGATGGCAATGTCATCCGCCCGATGCGGCAAATGCCGATCGATGCAATTGGCGCTGACATTCAACTGGCCATCCGCAAACCAGTTGATGTGGAAATCCTGCGCGTCATAGGACCAGTCGCCCGCCTTGGTCGGGCGTGTGACCCAATCCAGCCGGTCGGCCTGGTCCAGCCAGAAACGGTCGGGATCCGCCAAGGATCGGGCATAAAGATCGTCATAGCGGGCCGCATCGACACGGGCTTTGGCGGCCCATTCAGCGGGTACGGGAAACAGATTTTGTTCTGACATCGGATGATCCCTTCCTAAGCCATTTCATTGGGAAAATGCGCGCAATCTGGCAAGCCCCGCGCGTGAGATTGTTTGTCATTGCGATGGGTTAAGGCGCGACAAGGCGATAGGGCACAACATCCCGATGGTCGGGATCGACCAGAATATCCCGATCCGATGGCGGAAAGGCCCGCTGATCGCAATCGGGCCGCGGGCAGATGCGGCAGGAAATGCCAATGCGGGTGGCGCCGCGTTCTGACGTGAGATCCAGGCCATCGGCATAGATGAATTCGCGGGCATGATCGACTTCGCAGCCAAGGGCCACGGCATAGCGGCGCGGCGCGCGGTCATAGCTGCCCGATGGTTTGACGAGGCCCTTGGCCATCGACACATAGCGGACGCCATCCGGCGTTTCGGCAAGCTGCACCAATATGCGGTCGGGAATGGCCACCGCTTCATGCACGATCCACAACGGGCAGGCGCCGCCAAAGCGCGCAAATTGCAGGCGCGTGGCCGAATGCCGCTTGGTGATATTGCCCGCCATGTCGACCCGGCAAAAGAAAAAGGGAATGCCCCGTGCGCCCGGCCGTTGCAGCGTCGACAGGCGATGGCAGGCCTGTTCAAAGCTGACGCCAAAAACCTGACGCAGCCGATCAATATCATGGCGCACCGTGCGGGCTTCGGTACGAAACCGGCCATAGGGCATCAACAGGGCCCCTGCTGCATAATTGGCAAGGCCAACCGACAACAGCCGCCGTGCCGCAGCGGTGCGCAGGCCAGCCGCCTCCACGACATCGCTGATCTCGTTACGCAGCGCCAGGGCCGATAACTGATGGGCCAGGTGAAAGCGTTGGCTTTCCAGCGGTTGGGCCTGCTCAATGATCAGATGGCCCATTTCGGCGTCAAAATCGCGCAGGCCGGCATTGGCAGCGTAAACGAGCGAGATGGACAGGGCATTGCGCAAATAAAGTTCCAGCGCCTCGCGCGGCGGGGTCGCCTGCGGTCCGCGCAGCCGATCGCCCAGACGTTCCGCCGCGCGATCCAGAATATCGACATAATTGCCCGCATTATGAAACCAGTCGCGGACCTCTTCCCAGGGCAGGCGGCTGCCGCCGGCATGGTCCGCCCCTAAGGCTTCATCCACAATCTGAAGGCGTTGCCCGGCATTGCGATAGGCCGAATGGAGCTGCACAAATTGATCGGCAAGGGCTGGTTGCTGTTCGGCAATGCGCGCCAATTGCTCGGGCGTCAGTGGTGATACAAATAGCGGGTCCGCCGCGGCTTCGCGCAGCGCGGCAAAGCGTCGTGTGGCGGCATCTTCTTCAAATTCCTGCCAGTCGAGCGGAAAATCCCGCGCCAGGATATCCAGCAAGGCCGGGGTGAGGGGGCGATCATCGCTTTCCAGTTGGGACAGATAGGACACCGAAATGCCAAGCCGCGCGGCCATTTCAGATTGTTTAAAGGCGCGCGACTGGCGGAGATCGCGCAGCCGCTGTCCCGCAAAGATCCGGCGTTTTGACATCATCTATGCCCCTGATTGCAGGCGATATGTTTAGTTTGCAAAGTCGCACTTTGCAACTTTGCAAATTCACATTGGACTTTGGCCCGGCGGCATCGCAAAGCGGACGCTTCCACAGACAGGGAAACGCCATGTCCTCGAACATTGCCGAACTTGAAAAACGCCGTGCCGCCGCTCGTATGGGTGGGGGGCAAAAGCGGATTGATGCCCAGCATTCCAAAGGCCGCCTGACCGCGCGAGAGCGGCTGGCCGTGCTGCTTGACGAAGGCTCTTTTGAAGAGCTGGATATGTATGTTGAACATAATTGCGTCGATTTCGGCATGGAAGCGACCAAGATCCCCGGTGATGGCGTTGTCACCGGTTCGGGCACGATCAATGGCCGGCTGGTCTATGTGTACAGCCAGGATTTTACGGTTTTTGGTGGCTCCTTGTCCGAACGCCATGCGCAGAAGATCTGCAAGATCATGGATATGGCTTTGAAGGTTGGCGCGCCTGTCATCGGCCTGAATGATTCCGGCGGCGCCCGTATTCAGGAAGGCGTGGCCTCTCTGGGCGGCTATGCCGAGGTGTTTCAGCGCAATGTGCTGGCATCCGGCGTTGTGCCGCAGCTGAGCCTGATCATGGGCCCATGCGCCGGCGGCGCGGTCTATTCCCCGGCGATGACCGATTTCATCTTCATGGTGAAAGACAGTTCGTACATGTTCGTCACGGGTCCAGACGTTGTCAAAACCGTGACCAATGAAGTCGTGACGCAGGAGGAACTGGGCGGCGCTGTGACGCATACCGCCAAGTCAGGCGTGGCAGATCTGGCGCTGGAAAATGATATTGAAGCGCTGCTCGCGGCGCGGGACTTTATTGATTTTCTGCCGGAAAATAACCGCGCCGGCGTGCCGGAACGGCCCACCAACGACCCCTGGGATCGTCTGGAACCCAGCCTGGATACCCTGATCCCGGCGTCCGCCGCGACGCCATATGACATGCATGAATTGATCCGCAAAACGGTGGATGAGGGCGATTTCTTTGAAGTTCAGCCGAACCATGCGGGCAATATCATCATCGGTTTTGGCCGGATTGAAGGGCGTACAATTGGCATTGTGGCGAACCAGCCGATGGTTCTGGCCGGGTGCCTTGATATCAACGCCTCGAAAAAGGCGGGCCGCTTTGTCCGCTTCTGCGATGCCTTTGACATCCCGATTGTGACCTTTGTTGATGTGCCCGGCTTCCTGCCCGGTGTCAGCCAAGAGCATAACGGCATCATCAAACATGGCGCAAAGCTGCTCTTTGCCTATGCCGAGGCGACGGTGCCGAAGATCACGGTGATCACGCGCAAGGCCTATGGTGGCGCTTATGACGTGATGGCTTCCAAGCATTTGCGCGGCGATCTTAACTATGCCTGGCCCACCGCCGAAATCGCGGTGATGGGCGCAAAAGGCGCGGTGGAAATCATCTTCCGGTCCGACATTGGTGACCCTGAAAAAATCGCAGAGCGGACCAAGGAATATGAAGATCGCTTTGCCAATCCCTTTGTCGCTGCGTCCAAAGGCTTTGTCGATGAGGTGATCATACCGCATTCGACCCGCCGTCGGATCGCGCTGGGCCTGCGCAAGCTGCGCAACAAGCAGCTCGAAAATCCGTGGAAAAAGCACGACAATATCCCGCTTTAAGGAGCGTTTGGCATGAAACTCGGCCGTTTGAACCATATCGGCGTCGCAACGCCATCGATTGCGGACAGCATCGTCTTTTACCGCGATGTGATGGGCGCGACCAAAATCCATGATCCCTTTGACCTGCCAGAACAGGGCGTGAAGGTATGCTTTGTCGATACGCCGGGCGCGGATGGCGCACTGAATGGCACGCAGATCGAATTGATTGAGCCCTTGCCGGGCAATACCTCTATCGCCAGCTTTTTGGACAAGAACCCGCAGGGTGGCCAACACCATATCTGCTATGAAGTGCCGGATATTCATGCCGCCAAGGCGGAATTTGAAGCGATGGGCAAGCGTGTCTTGGGGGAACCGCGGATTGGCGCGCACGGCACGCTGATTTTCTTTGTCCACCCCAAGGACATGGGCGGCGTTCTGACCGAAATCATGGAAACACCGACATCGGCACATTAAGGCCAAGCGGGAGAGGATGGGAGAAAAAGAATGACGACATTTGAAACGATTACGCTGGATATCAGCGACAATATCGCAACCATTACGCTGAACCGTCCGGAACGGCTGAACGCCTGTTCGCTGGATATGGCCGATGACATTGCCGATGCGCTCGACATGCTGGGCGATGCGCGCTGCCTGATCATCACAGGGGCTGGCCGGGCCTTTTGTTCGGGCGCGGATTTGCAGGCGCGGGGCGAACGTCCGGTGACCGGCGGGCAGGGCAGCTATGCTGCGCTGACCCGCCGATATAACCCGACGATGATGAAGATCGCCCGGCTCAACATCCCGGTGATCACCGCCGTTAATGGTCCGGCCGCGGGTGTCGGCTGTTCAATCGCGCTGGCGGGCGATTTCGTGATTGCGGGCAAGAGCGGATATTTTCTGCAAGCCTTTGTGAACATTGGCCTTGTGCCCGATGGTGGGGCAAGCTGGATGCTGCCGCGCTTGGTTGGCAAGGCGCGCGCGACCGAAATGATGATGCTGGGCGAAAAAATCTCCGGCGATCAGGCGGTTGCCTGGAACATGATCTATAAATGCGTCGAGGATGACCAGTTGCAGGCCGAAGCGCGCGCACTGGCGACCCGCCTCGCCAATGGCCCGACGCTGGCTTATGGCATCATGCGCCAGAACATCCTGACTGCGCTGGAGCATAATTACGCCGTGGCGCTGAATGCCGAAGCCGAAGGCCAAAAAATCGCCGGCGGCTCAGAGGATGCGCGGGAAGGGGGCATGTCCTTCCTCGAAAAGCGCAAGCCCGTGTTCAAGGGGCGATAACGCCCGGATCAACCGCACGCCCATGCCTGTCGCAGGGCTGTCCCTGGCCTGGGCGTGCGATCAGAAATGACAATTGCAGCGCATCGACAGGCGCTGCCCCAACGGTGTTTTGGACGGATAGATGGCAAAAATCGACGACTGGAAACAAGCGGCTGCCAAAGAAGTGAAGGGCAAGGACCTGACCTGGCACACGCCGGAAGGCATTGCCGTCAAGCCGCTCTACACGGCCGAAGATGTGACGGTGGATCCCGGCCTGCCGGGCTTTGCGCCGTTTACGCGCGGCGTTCGTGCGTCGATGTACACCGGTCGTCCCTGGACGATCCGTCAATATGCCGGCTTTTCAACCGCAGAGGAATCCAACGCTTTTTACCGGCGTAACCTTGCTGCGGGGCAAAAGGGCCTGTCCGTTGCGTTCGATCTGGCAACGCACCGGGGTTATGACAGTGATCATCCGCGCGTCGTGGGCGATGTCGGCAAGGCGGGCGTCGCGATCGACAGCGTTGAGGATATGAAGATCCTGTTTGACGGCATTCCGCTGGATCAAATGTCGGTTTCGATGACAATGAATGGTGCGGTCATCCCCGTGCTCGCCTTTTTCATCGTGGCCGGGGAAGAGCAGGGCGTGCCGGTAGAGCAGCTGGACGGCACGATCCAGAATGACATCCTTAAAGAATTCATGGTGCGCAACACCTATATCTATCCGCCCGAACCCTCGATGCGCATCATTTCAGACATCTTCGCATATACCAGCCAGAAGATGCCGAAATTCAACAGCATTTCCATCTCTGGCTATCACATGCAGGAAGCCGGGGCGACGCAGGTTCAGGAACTGGCCTTCACCATCGCCGATGGCATGGAATATGTGAAATATGGCGTTGCCTCTGGCCTCGACATTGACAAATTCGCCGGGCGGCTGAGCTTCTTTTTCGCCATTGGCATGAATTTCTTCATGGAAGTCGCAAAGCTGCGGGCGGCGCGCGTTCTGTGGCATCGGGTGATGACACAGCTGGGCGCGCAGGATGAACGGTCCAAGATGCTGCGCACGCACTGCCAGACATCGGGCGTGTCGTTGACGGAGCAGGATCCCTATAACAACGTCATTCGCACCACGGTTGAGGCGATGGCGGCCATGCTGGGCGGCACCCAGTCGCTCCACACCAATGCGCTGGACGAAGCCATTGCGCTGCCAACCGATTTTTCGGCGCGGATCGCCCGCAACACCCAGATCATCCTTCAGGAAGAAACGGGGATGTGCAATGTCGTCGATCCCCTGGGTGGCAGCTATTATATCGAGGCGCTGACGGCAGAGCTGGTCGATAAGGCGTGGGAGATTATCACCCGCGTCGAAGCCGAAGGCGGCATGGCCAAGGCGGTGGCGGCGGGCTGGCCCAAGGCCATGATCGAAGAAGCGGCGGCTGCGCGTCAGGCGCGGGTGGACCGTGGCGATGACGTGATTGTGGGCGTCAACAAATATCGCCTCGCCAACGAGGATAAGATCGACATTCTGGAAGTTGACAATGCGGCTGTGCGCGAGGCGCAGATCGCACGGATCAAGCAGGTGAAGGCCAATCGGGACGAAGCCCGTTGCCAGGCCGCTTTGGCCGCGTTGACCGAAGGGGCAAAGGGCAAGGCCAATCTTTTGGATCTCGCCGTAGAGGCGGCACGCGCGCGCGCCACTCTGGGCGAAATCTCTGCCGCGATGGAGGCGGTCTTTGGCCGCTATGGCACAACGCCCACCCCGGTAAAGGGCGTCTATTCCGCGCCCTATGCCGGCGATCAGCGCTGGGCGCAGGTTGTTGAGGGCGTTGAGGCCGTGTCGCGGCGTCTGGGCCGTAAACCCAAGCTGCTCGTCGCCAAAATGGGGCAGGATGGGCATGATCGCGGCGCCAATGTGATCGCGTCGGCCTTTGCCGATATGGGGTTTGATGTGGTGTCCGGCCCCTTGTTCCAGACGCCGGAGGAAACCGTTATCCTGGCGCTCGACAATGGCGTGGATGTTGTGGGGGCGTCCTCACTGGCTGCCGGTCATAAAACCTTGATACCTGAGCTTATTGCGCTGCTGCGTGAAAAGGGGCGCAGCGATATCAAGGTTATCGCGGGCGGGGTGATCCCGGCGCAGGATTATGAATTCCTGAAAAATGCCGGTGTGCAGGGCATTTATGGCCCCGGATCCAATGTTGTTGAATGCGCGGCCGATGTGCTGCGCCTGCTTGGCCATAATATGCCGCCGGTGGATGCCTGATGCCCGCGCGCGGTCGTCTGGGCTCCGGGTCAAGCCCGGAGCACGAGGTTTGCGCCGGGTTGAGCTCAGCGCACAGGCTTTACTCCGGCCTTGTGCCGGAGCCCAGCGCGTTCTGGCGGGTCTTTGGTGCGCCGCGGCGTCACCGGACAGCCCACGCTGCGCGGCCCATGTCCTTTCATTTTAATTCCGACCTGAAAAAGGCGTTTGTCTGATGTTCAAGAAAATCCTGATCGCCAATCGTGGTGAAATTGCGTGCCGTGTGATCCGCACGGCCA
>JBJOJQ010000081.1:0-11261 GCA_046046525.1 Pseudomonadota bacterium | reverse complement strand
ATCCGGTCCTCCTCTCGTCATCACGATGAGAAACTTGGACCAAAATGGTTTAAAAAAGAGGTTAACGTCGGACGCGAATTCTCAAGCGGCTGGGTTTACAGCCAAATTATCGATGAGCCGGGCCTTGCCAATCCGCGCCGCGGCCAGCAACCGGGCCGGCCGGACAATGGTCTGTACCGGTTCCAGCGTCACGGCATCGACCAGTTCGACATAATCCACCGCAGAAAAGCCCGCCTTAAGCAGCGCGGGCGCAACGGCGGCCAGCGCGGCGGCGCTGTCTTGCCCGGCTTCCAAGGCGCGTGCCGCGTGACCCAGGGCGCGGGGCAGCGCGATGGCGGCTGCGCGTTCCGCATCCGTCAGATAGGCATTGCGCGACGACAAGGCGAGGCCATCATCTTCGCGTTGCGTGGGGAAGCCGACAATGTCGAGCGCCATGTCGAGATCCGCCGCCATGCGCCGGATAATCGCCAGCTGCTGCCAGTCCTTTTCCCCGAAAATGGCGATATCGGGGCGGACCTGATTGAATAATTTGGCAACAACGGTCGCAACGCCATCAAAATGGCCGGGCCGGGCCGCCCCGCACAGACGGTCGGGCAGGCCGGCCACGCTGATATTGGTTGCAAAGCCGGCCGGGTACATCTCGTCAACCGAGGGCATCCACAACAGGTCAACGCCGGCCGCGTCAAGCTTGGCGCTATCGGCCTCGGCGCGACGGGGATAGGCGTCGAAATCTTCGTTGGGGCCAAATTGCCGCGGGTTGACAAAGATGGACACCACCACCCGGTCGGCGCGGCGGCGGGCATCGGCCACCAGCGCCAGATGGCCGTCATGCAAGGCGCCCATCGTTGGCACCAGCGCGATCGTCTCCCCCGCGTCGCGGAACAGCTTCAGGGCCTGGTGAAGGGCGGCGCGGTCATGGATGGTTTGCACGGTCAATCCTGCATGTCTATTGAAGGGGTCGCCTGTAGCGAGCGAGGGTACGGCGAATCAAGAAAGGATAGCATCAGATCCATGTCGGGGGAAAAGCCGCACATCATCGTTTTCGCCAATGAAAAAGGCGGTTCCGGCAAGTCGACAACGGCGGTGCACACCGCCGTGGCGTTGACCGTTTCGGGCCACCAGGTCGCGGCGATTGATCTCGATACCCGTCAAAAGACGCTGGCCCGCTATTTTGAGAATCGCGAAGCGACAAGCCGCCGGCGTGACGTGCCGCTAGAGGTGCCGCGCTATTCGGTGCTTGAACCGCTGACAGAAGCGGCACTGGATGCCGAAATTGCCCGGATTGGCGCGGGGCAGGATTTTGTGATCATTGATACGCCGGGCCGCGATGATCCCGTTGCGCGGGCGGCGATTGCGCGGGCGGATACGATTGTGACGCCCATCAATGATAGCTTTGTTGATCTGGACCTGATTGGGCAGGTGGATGCAGAGACCTTTCGGGTCAGCAAGCCCAGCTTTTATGCAGAACTGATCTGGGATTTGCGCAAGGTGCGCGCACGCACCGATGGCGCGACGATTGATTGGGTGGTGCTGCGCAATCGGCTGCAACATCTTGATGCCCATAATATGCGGCGGGTCGGCGCGGCTTTGGGTGAATTGTCAAAGCGGGTCGGCTTTCGCACCGTGCCGGGATTGAGCGAACGGGTGATCTATCGGGAGTTGTTTCCGGGCGGGCTGACGCTGCTTGATAAGAAGCAATTGGGCAGCTTTTCGGTCAGCCATGTCGCGGCGCGACAGGAATTGCGCGAAATGATCTCTGCCTTTGCCTTGCCAACGATTGAGGCGGCGCAACGCGAATTGTCCTTTGCATGACGCGGATCCTGATTTTTCTGGCGCTTGCCGCGCTTATTTTCTGGGCTTGGCGCAGTGCTTCAGCACCACGGCCGCAGATGACGCGTGCGGCCGCGGCGCGCTTGCTGGGCGTTGCGGAGGATGCCGATGCAGCGGCCATTGCCGAGGCGCATAAACGCCTGATTGCGAAGGTGCATCCCGATGCGGGCGGCAGTGAAGACCTGGCGGCGCAGGTGAATCTTGCCCGCGATATCCTGTTGCAGACGCCCGCGCCCTAACCCAAAATCCTAACCGTCCGATATGTTGATTCACCGGGCGCCTTTGGGCAGGCGCACCACAGATTTAAATGATGGGACAGCCATGACGCATGTTTTTCACCCTTCGGCCCTGCGTGAATATGACATCCGGGGCATCGTCGGATCCACCTTGTCAGACAAGGACGCCTGGGCGATCGGGCGGAGCTTTGGCACGATGGTGCGCCGGGCCGGCGGGCGAAAGGTTGCGCTGGGCTATGACGGGCGCTTGTCCTCGCCGATGCTGGAACGCGCGCTGATCGATGGCCTCACCCAGACGGGCATTGATGTGGTGCGGATTGGCCTAGGGCCAACGCCAATGCTCTATTTTGCTGAGGCAGTATTGGACGGCGTTGATGGCGGAATACAGATAACTGGCAGCCATAATCCCGCCGAGTATAATGGCTTCAAAATGGTCCTTGGTCATGCGCCATTTTTTGGAGCCGACATCCAAAGGATCGGACTTCTCGCCGAAGCTGGTGATTGGGAAGTCGGTACGGGCACGGTCGAAGATTTCGCGATATTCGACCGGTACGTAGATCGTCTGGTCGAAGGGTTCCAGGGGCGGGCTTTCCGCATCGGCTGGGATGCCGGGAACGGCGCTGGAGGTGCTGTCATCGAGGCGCTTGTCCGGCGCCTCCCCGGGGAGCATCACCTGCTTTTCACCACCATTGACGGGCGTTTTCCGAACCATCATCCAGACCCCACTGTTGAGGCAAATTTAGCAGATTTGCGTCGTCTCGTCTCGGAAAAGAATCTCGATTTCGGAGTCGCTTTTGATGGCGATGCCGATCGCATTGGCGCGATTGATGGCGAGGGTCGCGTGGTCTGGGGTGATCAGCTTCTGGCGATCCTGGCAGAGCCGGTGTTGCGGGATGTTCCGGGGGGCACAATTATCGCCGATGTGAAGGCCAGCCAGGCCCTGTATGATCGAATTGCAGACTTGGGTGGCACGCCCTTGATGTGGAAGACCGGCCACAGTCTGATCAAGGCCAAGATGAAGGAGGTCGCATCCCCGCTGGCGGGTGAGATGTCGGGCCATATCTTCTTCAAGCATCGCTGGTATGGCTTTGATGATGCAATTTATTCTGCCGTTCGCCTGATTGAGGCGGTCAGCGAATTGGGGGGCTCTCTCACCGCGCTGAAATCCGCCATGCCGGCGATGATCAACACCCCGGAATTGCGGTTTCAGGTCGATGAAACCCGCAAATTTGCCGTCATTGATGAGGTGCTGGCGCGGCTTGAGGCAGAGGGTGCCGATGTCAACCGGACCGATGGTGCGCGCGTCACCACGGCCGATGGCTGGTGGCTGTTGCGGGCGTCCAATACGCAGGATGTTTTGGTCGCGCGGGCCGAGGCAAAGGATGCCGCCGGGCTGGATCGGCTGCTCGCGCAGATCGATGCGCAGCTGGCCGCTTCAGGTTTGGAGCGCGGCGAATCGGTCGGTCATTAGGGGCCAAGGGCGATTCGGTGACGGCCTTACCGCCCCCGATTCGCAGCTGGTTTGCCAGCCGCGGCTGGACCCCGCGTCGCTATCAGCTGGATATGATCGCCGCCGATCGTGCGGGCCGCCACGCCTTGCTGGCCGCCCCCACCGGCGCGGGCAAAACGCTGGCGGGTTTTCTCCCGACGCTGGTCGACCTGATCGAACAGCCCCAGGACGGGCTGCACACGCTCTATATTTCGCCGCTCAAGGCGCTGGCGGTCGATGTGCAGCGCAATTTGTTGACGCCCATTGCCGATATGGGGCTGGATATCCGGGTGGAAACGCGCACCGGCGACACCCCGTCTGACCGCAAGGCGCGGCAGCGCGTCGCCCCGCCCCAGATTCTTTTGACAACGCCGGAAAGCCTCAGCCTGTTATTGTCCTATCCCGAAAGCGCAGCGCTGTTTGCCGGGCTGCGTCGCGTGGTGATTGATGAGGTGCACGCCTTTGCCACGGGCAAGCGCGGGGATCTGCTGACGTTGGCGCTGGCGCGCTTGCAGGCGCTGGCCCCGCAGATGCGCCGTGCCGCCCTGTCGGCAACGCTCGCGGATCCCGGCCAATTTGCCAGCTGGCTGGTGCCCGTGGGGCAGGACTGCCAGCTGGTCCTTGGGGAGCCCGGGGCGCCGCCGCAGCTGTCCATCCTGTTGCCGGATGATCGCGTGCCATGGGCGGGCCATTCCGGCGCCTATGCCGTGCCGCAGGTGATGGCGGAAATCGCCGCGCACCGCACCACGATTATCTTTTGCAACACGCGCGGCTTGTGTGAGCTGATTTTTCAGGAATTGTGGCGCGTCAATGAGGCGCAACTGCCCATCGGCATTCATCATGGCAGCCTGGATATTGCGGCCCGGCGCAAGGTGGAACAGGCGATGGCCGATGGGCGTTTGCGGGCGCTGGTGGCGACGGCAAGCCTCGATCTGGGGGTGGATTGGGGCAATGTTGATTGCGTCATTCAAATGGGCGCACCCAAGGGGTCGTCGCGTCTGTTGCAGCGCATTGGCCGCGCCAACCACCGGCTGGAGGATGCGTCAGAGGCCATTCTCGTGCCCGGCAATCGCTTTGAATATCTGGAGGCGCTGGCCGCATGGGATGCCATTCAAGACGGGGTGCTGGATGGGGATGCCTTTCGCACGGGCAGCCTTGATGTTCTGGCCCAGCATCTCATGGCCTGTGCCTGCGCCGCGCCCTTTGATGAAGCTGCGATGCTGGCAGAGGTGCGCACGGCCGCCCAATATGCCGATCTGACAGCAGACACCTTTGCCCGGCTGCTCGATTTCATAGCCACTGGTGGCTATGCCTTACGGGCCTATGATCGCTTTCGGCGGCTCAGCCGGACACCGGCCGGGCAATGGCGCGTCACCCACCCGCAATTTATCGCGCAACACCGGCTCAATGCCGGGATTATCGTTGACAGCCCGATGCTGGAGGTGCGGTTCCGCAATGGCCGCCGCCTTGGTCAGCTGGATGATTACTTCGCGGCCAGCCTGATGCCCGGCGACACCTTTTACTTTTCGGGGATGAGCCTGGAGGTCGAACAGATTGACGCGCTGGGCCTGACCGTCCGGGCGAGCAGCAAACAGGCCCGGATCCCAAGCTATATGGGCGCGCGCATGCCGTTGACGACGCATTTGTCCGATCGGGTCCGCCGCTTTCTGCATGATCGGGACAGCTGGTCGCGCTTTCCTGCCGATGTCCGCGCCTGGCTGGAGGTGCAGGACCGTGTTTCCACCTTGCCAGCGCCCGGCGAACTCCTCGTCGAAACCTTCCCGCATGAACAGATGCACTATATGGTCATCTACAGCTTTGAAGGGTGGAATGCGCACCAGTCGCTCGCCATGCTGCTCACCCGCCGGATGGATGCCAAAGGCTTGGCCCCGATCGGCTTTGTGGCCAATGATTATTGTTTTGCGATTTGGAGCCTGAACGAAGTGACGGATCCGGCGGCCCTGATGTCCCCCGACATCATGACCGATGAATTTGTGACCTGGGTCGAAAATTCAGCGCTGCTCAAACGCGCCTTTCGCGAAGTGGCGGTGATTGGCGGTTTGGTTGAACGCCAGATCCCCGGTAAGCGCAAAACGGGCCGCCAGGTCACGTTTTCGACGGACCTGATTTACGATGTCCTGCGCCGTTATGAGCCGGATCACCTGTTGATGGAGGCAGCCTGGGCGGATGCCCGGACGCGGATGACCGATGTGGGGCGGCTGGGCGCGCTGCTGGATCGTGCCGCGACCACGCTGGTGCATAAGCGGCTGGATCGGATCACGCCGCTTGCCGTGCCCGTGATGGCGATTGTCGGCCGGGAAAGCGTGGCGCAGCGCGATGCCGATGATCAGTTGCTTTTTGAGGCCGAGGCGCTGGCAAAAACGGCCATGGGCAACGCAGATTAGGGGGATCTGATTGCGCCATTTGGGCTTTGTGATATCCTCGTGTCGCCGGGCTTTCGCCTGAGCCAGAGGACGTGCCGGATGCACAGACACGCAGTCATTGTCGCATTGCTGAGTTGCGCCACGCCCGCCTGGGCGCAGGGGGCGGCGGATATGGTGGCCGCGCCAGCCCCGGCGGCGGACACGCTGGTCACGGGGACTGATGGGGCGTCGCGGCTGACGGTGCCGGTGTTCGTCAACGGGCAGGGCCCCTTTGCCTTTGTGATTGATACGGGCGCGGATCGAACAGTTGTGTCGCGTGAACTGGCGGACCGGCTGGGGCTGCGCAAAACGCGCACCATCCGGCTTCATGCCATGGGGGGCAGTGGCCGGGCGGATGTTGTCAAACTGGCCCAATTGCGCGTGTCGAACCGCACCATGACGCATGTCGAGGCGGCGTCGCTGCCCCGCCAATATGTGGGCGCAGATGGGCTGCTGGGCATTGATAGCCTCAAGGGGCAGCGCATCGTTATGGATTTCAAGGCCGGGACGATGACGCTGGAGCCTTCGGCCAGCCCGGAACAGCCGGTCGGTGCGGGTGCTGACATGATTGTGGTCACCGCGCGGACCCGGCAGGGGCAGCTGGTCATGGTCGATGCCGATGCCAATGGCCAGAAGGTCTGGGTTGTGGTGGATACCGGGGCGCAGAACAGCATTGGCAACAGCCGCCTGCGTCGCCTGATGCTGGCCCGTCAGCCGCAAACGCGGATCACGCCGATCGAAATGGTCGATGTGCTGGGGCAGCGGACCCAGGCCGATTATACGATTGTCAGCCGCCTGCGCATCGGCGGCGTGCTGATGGGCAATGCGGCCATCGCCTTTGTCGATGCGCACCCGTTCAAGCTGTTTGATCTCCACAAAAAGCCATCCATGCTGCTCGGCATGGAAAGCCTGCGGGGTTTTGAACGGGTGTCGGTTGATTTCGCGTCCAAGAAGATCAAGTTTCTGCTGCCGCCCAAGGACAGCCCCGGCCCTACAGACCCGCCAAATCAGACCGCGATGGGCGCGCCCTAGCGCCGGACACAGCCTTAGCGCCGGACACAGCCCAGGGCGGCGGCGTCCATGGCGGTGGCTGCGCCCTTCAAGCGATAGGTGTCCGCAAAGGGCCGGCCCTTTGTGTCCACCGAACTCAGGCTCATGCTGCGGGCGGCCCGGATTTTGGCGAGGATGAAGGCGTCATGGCGCGGCGTGGGGCCCCAGGCGTCATAGCGGCCGGCCAGCAAGCGCCAGCGCCGATCCCCGATGGTCAGGATGACATCGGCATCCCTGCGGCGTTCGCGGCTCAACCGCGCGTGGAACTGGCCGCGCACGCGCCGGTCGGGCCAATGGCCAATCGCGGCAAAGGGCCGCCAGGACCCGGTCGATGGGTCCACCGGCGTGGCAATGGCAAAGCAGCGCCGCGGGGCGGCATCGCGAAAGGCGCCCCATGTGTCGAACATGCCCAGCGTGTCGCGCGCGCGGATGGGCGCGGCCATCCCCGCAGCCATCAGGGCGACGGCCCCCCAGGCGGGCCTGCGCATCACGCCAGGTGGCCGCCCCCGCCCTGGCGGACAATCTGTTCCGCGCCATTTTCGATGACGACCATCGTGCCTTGCGGCAGGCTGGGGGCGATGGGCGCCTGCCAGGGCGCGACGCTGGGCAGGTCCAGCAACAGGCCGCGCAACACGCGGCTCGACATGCCGTGCATAATGACCAGCCGGTCCTCTTCCATATCGGCGGTGTCGGTGATCCAGCGGGTCAGCCGCGCCGCAATCTCATCATACCATTCACCCTGGGGCGGGCGGACCGAAAACAGGCCCGTCTCACTGTCCACAATCGGGCCAGTTTCCGCCATGATCTCGGCATAGCTGCGGCCGGCCCAGTCCCCGACATTGATTTCATACAGGCGCGGATCATGCGCGGCGCTGTGCCAATCATGCCCGATATGTTCGGCAATAATCGCCAAGGTCTGCAAGGCCCGCCCGGATGGCGACGACCATAAGCGCAGGGTTTCGCCCGGCTGCAACCAATCGGCAAGGGCGGCCCCCATGGCATCGGCCTGGGCGAATCCGGTGCGGGTCAACGGCGTATCGCGCTGATCCCCTTGCATCCTTTTGGCAAAGTTAAAGACAGTCTCGCCATGGCGAGCGATGAAGACGCGACCTTTGAGTTTCATATCGGGTCTTTTCCCACAATTTTATGGGAGCGCAAGCCCAAGGCAGGGGTTGCCGTTGCCGCTGATCTTGTTCATGACCGTGGTTGAACTATAAGGCCGACTCCCAGCCGGCCGCACGACCATTTTCGGGGGTTTCGAATGAAGGCGACGATCGAACGCGCAAATCTGTTGAGGAGCCTCGGCCACGTCCAGTCGGTCGTGGAACGCCGCAACACGATCCCCATTTTGTCGAATGTGCTGATCGAAGCGAGCGCCGATGGCACCATCCGCCTTGCCGCGACCGATCTTGATTTGCAGATCAACGAAGCGCTGGAAGCCGTCAGCGTGGAAGTGGCGGGGGCGACCACGGTGTCGGCGCACACCTTGTTCGACATTGTCCGCAAGCTGCCCGAAGGCACGCAGGTGTCTTTGACCGCCGCGGATGGCAAGATGCAGGTTGTTGCCGCGCGCTCGCGCTACAGCCTCAACACCTTGCCGCGGGACGATTTTCCGATCATTGCCGAGGGCGATCTGCCGACCCGGTTTGAACTGCCGGCCGCCGCCTTGCGCCAGATTATCGATAAGACGCGCTTTGCCATTTCAACCGAAGAAACGCGGTATTACCTCAACGGCATTTTCTTCCACGTGGCGGATGATGGGCAGCCGGTGCTGAAGGCGGCCGCGACCGATGGGCATCGTCTTGCCCGCGTCACCATCCCGCGCCCGGAAGGGGCAGAGGGGATGCCCGACATCATCGTGCCGCGCAAATGCGTGGCGGAATTGCGCAAGCTGTTGGATGAGGTGGAAGGCACGGTGGAAGTCACCCTGTCGTCAACCAAGATCCGCTTTGGCCTGGGCACAGCCGTGCTGACATCCAAGCTGATTGACGGCACCTTCCCGGATTACAGCCGCGTCATCCCGACGGGGAATGACAAGCTGCTGAAAATTGATCCGAAAAGCTTCATGGCCGGGGTCGATCGCGTGTCGACCATCGCGTCGGACAAGACCCGCGCCGTCAAAATGGCGCTGGAGCCGGACCGCATCACCCTGTCTGTCACCTCGCCTGAAAATGGCACGGCAGCAGAAGAAGTGCCCGGCGAATATTCGGCGAACGCTTTTGAGATTGGCTTTAACGCCCGCTATCTCATGGACATTCTCAGCCAGGTCGAAAGCGACAGCGTAGAGGTGCATCTGGCCGATGCCGCGGCGCCGACGCTGATTCGTGAAAATGACAAATCGCCGGCGCTCTACGTCCTGATGCCGATGCGCGTCTGATCAGCCGCTGTGCCGCCGCCCCGTCCGGGCGGCCGCGCGGCAGTTGGCGCTGATGGCTTGCTCAGGCGGGCGGCGTCTGTTTGGGCGGCGTAAACATCCGGTCGAGCATCCGCCGCACGGCAGCGATCAGCGCCAGATCACCCAGGATCAGCAGCCCCGCGATCAGCCCGGCCGCAACGGGCGCGAAAAACAGCAGGATCAACAGCCCGGCGGCCACAATATCTTCCCCCAGCGACACGGTGATATTGCTGAACGGTTCTGGGCTGGCGTTGATGATCGCGCGTGATCCCGCCTTGGCGCGGTGGCTGATCATGGCACCACCGGCCCCCAGCAGCAGCGTGATGATCTGCCAGACCGGCTGAGACGGATCACCTATGGCCAGCGCCACCCCCGCGCCACCAATGGGCCGCAGCACCCCATGGGCCGCATCCCAAAGCGAATCGAGCCAGGGGGTTTTGTCGCTGATACACTCCGCCAGCGCAGCAATCGCCATCAGGCTGATCACCCAGGGATGCGCCAGCATCTGCACCACCGCAAAATGTGCCGGGGGCGCAATCAGCCCGGTTTTAAGCGCAAGGCCCATCGCAAAAAGGCACAGATACAGCCGCCATCCCGCCAAAAGGCTCAGGCCGGCGGCAACGCCCAAAAGCTGTTCGATGGTCATGGGCGCTCCCGATGCGATATCGTCTTGTCTTCATGCTTGTCCGCAAGCGCGGGCTGGTTCAAGACAGGCTTTGAAAAACAATCAGATTGAGCATGGAGACAGGCGCGTGAACATCGACATGGCAAAGCCCGGCGAAACCATCCCCGCCATTCCTGCCGCCACGCTTGTCCTGTTTCGCGAACGCCCGGAAGGCCCGCCGGAATTGCTGCTGGTGGAACGATCCAAGGGCATGGCCTTTGCGGGGGGGGCAATCGTCTTTCCGGGCGGGCGGATTGATGAGGACGATCATCATCTGGCCGCGCGCCATATGACGGTTGAACGCGATTGTGCCGCCGCGCGGATTGCCGCCATTCGGGAAACGATCGAAGAAAGCGGCGTCCCCATTGGGCTCGCCTCGGCCCCGCCGGCCGGCTGGCTGGAAGAGGCGCGCAAGGCGCTGCATGCGCGGGAAAAATTCAGCCGCCTGTTGGATGAAGCATCCTTGTCGCTAGATCTTGATGCGCTCATCCCCTTTGCGCGCTGGCGGCCCAATTTTAAGGAAACCCGCGTTTTCGATACCCGCTTCTACATCGCGCGCGCGCCCGATGATCTGCCCGAAGCCATTGTCGATGCGACCGAAAATGTCCGCACCTTTTGGGACAGCGCCCAGGCAACGATTGACGCCGCCCTGCGGGGTGACGTGCATGTCATCTTCCCAACCCACCGCAATCTGGAACGGCTGGCCCTGTTCTCCAGCTTTGACGAAGCCCGCGCCCATGCCCATGCCACGCCCGTGGAAATGGTGACGCCCTGGGTGGAAAAAAATGGCGACGAAGTCTTCCTCTGCATCCCCGAAGGCCTGGGCTACCCCGTCACACGCGAAAGCTTCAAAACCGCCAAGCGCGCGGGGGATTGAGGGTTAAAGTTTGAAAGACAGCCCTTCGACAGGCTCAGGGCAAACGGACGGGGTGAGGGATGGGGCCTTTTACACGCGCAGAGCCAGTGGAGGGGTAAGCCCCAACACCCCACCCAACCGTTTATGCTGAGCTTGTCGAAGCATGGTCCTTCCGGCTGGGTGTGCAGGGAAGGACGGCCCTTCGACAGGCTCAGGGCGAGCGGGTGGGGTGAGGGACAGCTCAGGGCGAACGGAGGTGGTGAAGGATGGGCCCCTTTCACACGCGCAGAGCCAGTGGAGGGGTGAGCCCCAACGCCC
>JBJOJQ010000038.1:0-17119 GCA_046046525.1 Pseudomonadota bacterium | reverse complement strand
CTGAACAACAGGGCCACCTTGTTCTGGACGTTGAAAATGCAGGGACATCGCCCCTGCGTCCCGATGGCAATGGCGAAGGCATTGGCCTCGCCAATGTCCGGCAACGTCTGCAGACACGCTTTTCCGGCGCGGCTGAAATGTCGGTCAGTGAACCAGAATCGGGCCGTTTCCTCGTCCGTCTTATGCTGCCGAAGCAACAGGATGGCTGAACACCCCGCCCTGCGCACGCTGATCGTGGATGATGAACCGCTGGCGGTTGAACGGATTCAGCTGCTCTGCGCGGATATTGCCGATGTGCAGCTGGTCGGCACGGCCAGCGATGGCGCGGCGGCGCTGCGGCTGGTTGAGGCGCTGACCCCGGATCTGATCCTGCTCGATATCTCTATGCCCGATGTCGATGGCATGTCGGTTGCCCGCAGCATCGCCCGGCAATGGGATCGCGCGCGCGGATTGCCGCCGGCCATCATCTTCGTCACCGCTTTTGATGGCTTTGCGGTCGAAGCCTTTGATCTGTCGGCGGTTGATTATCTGCTGAAACCTGTGGCGGCGGAACGCCTGGCACGGGCGGTGGGCCGTGTTCGGGATCGGCGCGCCCTTTATGCGGCCCCGGCGGAACCGGCATCGGCCTATGTTTCGGAATTCTGGGTGCCCAACCGCAATGAAATGGTCCGGGTGGCCGTGGGGGATATCGACCGTATTGATGCTGAGCGGGATTATGTGCGCCTGCACAGTGCCGGGCGCAGCTTTCTTTTGCACCACACCATGGCCGGGCTCGACGCCCGTCTGGATCCAGCGATGTTCATCCGGCTTCACCGGTCGGTCATTGTGCGGCGCGAACGGATCAAGAGCCTGGGCCATGATCGCGCCGGGGCCTGGCATGCCGAACTGGTCAATGGCGATATGGTGCGGATCGGCCGCACCTATTTGCCCGCGGCAAAGGCAATGCTCCGCGCCCGCTGACAAACGGACTGTTGCGATCAAAAAAAAGGGCGGTCGCCAGCTATGGCCACCGCCCTCCAGTCAGGGACATAAACGATCAGGACAGGCGGGCGTCCTGCGGATCAAGGCGCGCCACCGGGCCTGTCGATGCAGAGTTCATGACATCGCGGGTGCAGGCGCGGATCTGCGCCTGCCGCGCAAGATCCCGCTCATCTTCCGGCGCGCCGCAGATCTGGCGCGTCGCCTGCGCAATGCGCCGGTTCAGCGCGGCACGGCCGCTTTCGCTGGTCAGGTTCAGGTCGGCATATGGCACGCGCACCGATATCTGCTCTGCCATGGCGGCGGCCGGGGCCATGGCTGAAAGGGACAAAACAACGCCAAAAAGAGGTGCAGATTTCAACATGGGGGATACTCCTTGCACAAAGTTGGTCGATCCGCCCTGGCGCCTCCAGTCCCCCAACGGGTGGCCCAGAACAATGTGGCAGCGGGCAAGGGGATGGCTGGGATGACGCCGGTCAAGCCCGCTGCGCCCTTTTGGATTAGGCAAAATACGCCTTTGCCGCACGCGCGGATCGACCAGCGCGCAGACGCGTTCAATCAATGCCGAAAAGAACGGATAAACAGCCTGTGGGGATCGACCAGCGACCATCCGCCCCCATCAGGGCGGTGATGATCAGCCGTTAGACGCCAAATTTTGGCGGCAATCAGCCTTCCAGATCACGCATCAGCGTGCGGACATCCGTATCGATATCGGTATCGATCCCACGCAGCCGTTCAATCTGGCGAATGGCATGGATGACGGTCGTATGGTCGCGGCCGCCAAATTTGCGGCCGATTTCCGGCAAGGACCGCGGCGTCAGCTGCTTGGCAAGATACATGGCGACCTGACGCGGGCGGGCGACTTCACGCGCGCGACGTGCAGACACCATTTCGGCCTGACGGATGCGATAATGTTCGGACACGCGCCGCTGAATTTCATCAATGGTGATGCGACGGCGGCTGGCGCGGAACATTTCGGCCAGAACCTCTTCGGCAAAGGCTTCATCAATCCGGCGATTATGCAGCTGCCCATAGGCAACCAGACGGTTCAAACCGCCTTCCAGCTCACGGATATTGCTGACAATGCGTGCAGCCAGCAAATCAATGACTTCGGCGGGCACTGGCACGCCAAGCGCCTGCACCTTGGCGGCCAGAATGTCGCGACGCAAGGCAAAGTCTGGCGTTGCAAGATCGGCAACCAGCCCTTGCGTCAGGCGCGACAAGATCCGGCCTTCCACGCCATCCAGGGCATGGGGTGCACGGTCCGCACTGATGACAAGGCGGCGGCCGCCCGTCATCAATTCGTCCACGGTGTGCAAAAATTCTTCCTGCGTCGATTCCTTGCCGGCGATGAACTGAACATCGTCAATCATCAACACATCGGCCGACCGCAACCGCGCCTTGAACGAAAAGGTATCGCGCGCGCGCATGGCGGTGACGAAATCAAACATGAACCGCTCCGCGGACATGTACAAAATGCGTGCATCGGGGTTCTGGCGCAGCACTTCATGCCCAATGGCGTGCAGCAAATGCGTTTTGCCAAGGCCCGTCTGGGAATGAATGTACAGCGGGCTGAAGGACCCGCGCTCACCCGATGCCAAAGCCTTGGCCGCATTATAGGCCACCAAATTGGGTTCACCGGTCACAAAGCTGGCAAAGGTCAACCGGCGGTCAAACTGGCTCGACAGCGGCGATTGCTGTTCAACAGCCGCAACCTCTTCGGCCGGCGGCTCAGCGGTGAACCGCTCAACCGGCTTGCCCGACGATGTTTCAATCCGGACGGACCGGACATAAGGCAACATCGCGCGCCAGGCGAGCGTCAGCCGATCAGTGTAATGCGATGAGACCCAGCTTGCCATGAAGTCGGATGGCAGGGTCAGGCGGATCGCCTGATCGGTTTCGCAAAAACCCGCGAGTTCCACGGGCTTGAGCCAATGATCGAAGGTTCGGGCGCCGACATCGGCACGAAGGCCCGCACGGATCGCTGTCCAGGCAATCTGCAGCTGGTCCATATCCCCCGGTCGGACGGCATTGAATGAAAGGCTTGACGACACGCGCTTAAAACTCCCCCGGCCCGCTTCGGCGCCCACTGATCCCCCTCATCCGACACAAACGCTCCCCCGTCGCCCAGACGCCCCCTGCATCTGGCCAGACCGTGTATCTGTCGAATGAATGGCGGTTCACTGATTCGCTCACCGCCGAAGATGTTTTCTGTGGCACGCGCCCCGTGTGATCAAGGCTCAGCATGTAAAAAAAAACGAAATAAATGCTGTTGACTCGCAAACCTCTAGAGAATCCTAATTCACCTTATAACTCATTGTTTTTAAATGTTTTTATTCAATGCGGAACAAAATGAGATTCTGCGAATCGTGGATTCAGGCCGGACTCCGCTGATCGCCGCTTTTGGGCATGAAAAAAGCCTGCCGAAATGGTTCGACAGGCTTTCAATTTGGCGTGAATTTCGCAGGCGAATTACGCGAGCGATGCAACCCGCTTGGTCAAGCGCGAAAACTTACGCGCAACCGTGTTCTTGTGGAGAACGCCCGTCGCGACGCCGCGCGCCATTTCCGGCTGGGCAGCCGCAAGAGCCGTCGAGGCGCCAGCCTTGTCGCCCGCTTCAATCGCGGCTTCCACCTTCTTCACAAAGGTGCGGATGCGGCTGATGCGGTTGTGGTTGATGACCGCACGACGCGCGTTGCGACGGATGCGCTTTTTGGCTTGCGGCGTATTCGCCATAGAATTGACCTCAAATCTGTCCGAAACAAAGAAGGCGCGGAATCACCCGCACCTGCGTGAACCGCGCCATTAACGCTGCTCGCCCCGGTGGTCAACCTTCATCGCTGGCATTTTGCGCAGTAAAAGGTTGAACGCCCGCTATCGACCCGCCGACGCACCGGCGCACCGCACCCACAGGCCTGCCCCTCGCGCCCGTAAACGCGCCATTGCTTGAAGAAATAGCCCAGTTCCCCATCGGGTTGCGCATAATCCCGCAGCGTGGACCCGCCGACGTCAATGGCGGCAGCCAGCACCTCTTTGATCGCTTGCACAAGGGCCACCAGCCGCGGCTTGCCAATCGACCCGCCGGCACGGCCGGGCGCGATGCCCGCCATATGCAGCGCCTCGCACACATAGATATTGCCCAGCCCGGCAACGACCCGCTGATCCAGCAGCAACGCTTTGATCGGGGCCGCCCGCCCTTCCAGCGCGCGGTGCAGGCGTGCGGGCGTGAAATCATCGCCCAAAGGCTCTGGCCCCATCACCGCAAAACTGGGGAAACGCGCCAGATCCTGCGTGCGTACAAGATCCAGCGCGCCAAAACGCCGCGGATCATCAAGCACCAGCCGCCGTCCCTGATCGGTTTCAACGACCAGATGGCCGTGCTTGCCAATTTCTGCCGGGTCGATGATCCAGCGCCCCGACATGCCGAGATGAAAGATCAACGTATCGCCGCGATCGGTGTCGATCAGGCCATATTTGGCCCGCCGTCCCAGCTGCGTCACGCGCGCGCCCTGCATCCTTTGGCGCAGATCCACGGGGATCGGACGGCGCAGATCGGCGCGGCGCGGCTCCACACGGGTCAGCACCGCACCATCCAGCACGGCGGCAAGTCCACGCACGGTGGTTTCAACTTCAGGAAGCTCTGGCACGTGATTCCGCTAGCGGGCGCGGCGATGCTTGGCTAGAGGCTCAGGCCATGAACGACACCGTTTCCTTTGGCTATGAAGACGTCTCTCCCGAAGAGAAGACGCAGCGCGTCGGCGAAGTCTTCTCCAGCGTCGCCCGCCGCTATGACATTATGAACGATGCCATGTCGGGCGGGATGCACCGACTGTGGAAGGATCGCTTTGTCGCGCGGGTGAAGCCGCGTCCGGGTGAAATGATCCTCGATATGGCCGGCGGCACCGGCGATATTGCCTTTCGCATGCAGAAACATGGCGCGCTCGTCACGGTTTCGGACATCAACCCCGATATGCTGGCTGTCGGCATGGACCGCGCGGCGGAACGCGATATTGGCGGGTTGAGCTGGTCCGAACAAAATGCCGAAAGCCTGACCTTCGATAGCAACAGCTTTGATGCCTATACGATTGCCTTTGGCATCCGCAATGTCACCCATATCGATCGGGCACTGGCCGAAGCGCATCGTGTGCTGAAGCGCGGCGGCCGATTCTTTTGTCTGGAATTTTCGACCACCACCTGGCCCGGATTTTCAGATGTTTATGATTTTTATTCGCACAAGATTGTGCCCAAAGTCGGCCAGATGATCGCAGGCGATGCCGACAGCTATCGCTATTTGATCGAATCGATCCGGCGCTTTCCCGATATGCCGACCTTTGAAGCGATGATTCGCACCGCCGGCTTTACGCAGACGCGTTGCGAACCGATTTTGGGCGGGCTTGTCGCCATTCATAGCGGTTGGAAGATTTGACAACACGCCTGACCCATTTCTGGCGGCTTTTGACCTGGGGCCGCATTCTGGCGCGCCACGGGGCGCTGCTGGGCATTGAACGCAGCCCGGTGGCGCCGCCTGCGATCCGCCGGATTGCGCGGATCGCGCGCCTTGGCGCCCGCCTGCCCGCCACGCCCGATTATGCCGGGGCATTTGAAAAAATTGGCCCGGCCGCCGTCAAACTTGGTCAGACGCTTGCCACCCGGCCCGATTTGGTGGGCGAAGCCGCCGCGCGCGATCTATTGCGGCTTCAGGATACGCTGCCTGCTTTGCCTTTTGACAAGGTTCGCGCCGCCGTTGCGCAATCGCTGGATGCCCCGCTCGACAGTTTGTTCCGCAGCATTGACCCGGACCCCGTGGGGGCGGCGTCGGTGGCGCAGGTGCACAAGGCCGTCACAACCGATGGACGCACTGTTGCGGTGAAGATCCTGCGCCCCGGCATTGAAGCCAAATTTGCCAGCGATATTGAAACTTATGAATGGATTGCCGCCCATGCCGCGGCGCGGGGCGGCGAACTCGCCCGGCTGCGCCCGCGTGAGGTGATCGCCACCTTCAAGCAATGGACCCTACGCGAACTTGATCTGCGGCGCGAAGCGGCCGCCGCGTCGGAATTGCGCGCCATGATGTCCGGCGAAGATGGCTATGTCGTTCCAGAAATTGACTGGACACGCACCAGCCGCCGCGTGCTGACGCTGGAATGGATCGATGGCATCAAGCTGACCGATCGGGCCGCGCTTGATGCTGCGGGCGTTGATCTCAGCAAAACCGCGACAACCCTGGTCCGCACCTTTTTGGCGCAAGCGATTACGCATGGCTTTTTCCATGCCGATCTTCATCAGGGCAATTTGTTCGTCCTGCCCGATGGGCGGATCGCCGCGATTGATTTCGGGATCATGGGCCGCATTCACCGGCAAGCGCGGATCTGGCTTGCCGAAATTCTCTATGGCCTGATCACCGGCAATTATCGGCGCGTCGCGGAAATCCATTTCGATGCGCAATATGTGCCCAGCCATCACAATGTTGAGGAATTCACCACCGCGCTGCGCGCCGTGGGGGAACCCATTCGCGGTGTCCCGGTAAAAGATATCAGCGTCGGCAATATGTTGGACGGGCTTTTTGCGATCACGCGTGAATTCGATATGCCAACTCAGCCGCATTTGTTGCTGCTGCAAAAGACCATGGTCATGGTCGAAGGCGTCGCCTCAACGCTCGATCCTGAAATCAATATGTGGGATGCGGCCGGGCCCTTTGTTGAACATTGGCTGCGTGATGAACTGGGGCCAGAGGCGCGCTTGGCCGATACCATCTTGCGCGGTGCCCGCACCTTGGCCGATCTGCCGGATTTGCTGCGCCGCATTGAAGCCAGCTATCCCAAACCCGGCGCAGCGCCGCCGGCCCCGCCCTTGCCCGATATCCCGATTGGCCTGGGCGGCAATTGGCGCCTTGTGGCCGCCGCCTTTGGCGGGGCCGGCGCGCTGTTCGTGATCCAGCTTCTAACCGGGCTTTAAGATTCGCCTGCCATAGACGCGGCTTTCATCCGTGCCTCGCGCAACGAGGTGCCTTGGGGGCCAAGCCGTGCTGCACCAAAAAGCGTCTCAATTCGCGCCCCGCCAGACCGTGCAGCCACCGCTGCAACTGGCGGTCATCATTCCGACCTTCAACGAACGGGCAAATATCGTCCCTCTGCTTGAAAAGCTCTGCTGCGCGCTGGCGGGCCTTCAGTGGGAAGCGATTTTCGTTGATGACAATTCGCCCGACGGCACAGCCGATGCCATCCGGCAGATTGGCCTTGGCAATCACCGTGTCCGCATTGTGCACCGCATGGGCCGGCGCGGACTTTCAAGCGCGGTGGTGGAAGGCATGCTGGCCAGTGCCGCGCCCCTTTTGGCGGTTATGGATGGCGATATGCAGCATGATGAACAGCTGTTGCCCGCGCTTGTGCAGGCGGTTGAACAGGGCGCGGATATCGCCATTGGGACACGCTATGCCCCCGGCGGCAGCGTCGGGGACTGGGCAGCCACCCGGCACCGCCTGTCGCAACTGGCCACGCGTCTCGGCCAGCTCGTCCTGCGCGTTCCGCTGTCTGATCCGATGAGCGGCTTTTTCGTTGTGCGGCGGGACATTTTGATGGCGGCCATGCCCCGCCTGTCGGGTATCGGATTTAAGATCCTGCTGGATCTGGTGGCGTCGCTGCCAACCGCCCCCAAAATCGTCGAATTGCCTTATCATTTCCGCACCCGCATCCATGGTGACAGCAAGGCGGGCAGCCTGATTGCCGCCGAATATCTGTCGCTCCTGATCGACAAGACACTGGGCCGGGTCATCCCAACACGGCTGGTCTCATTCCTGGCCGTGGGCGGGTTGGGCGTTGGCGTCCATCTTGGCATTTTGGGGGTGATGCTGGGCCTGGGCAGCGCCTTTATCACCGGACAATTGGCCGGAGTGGCGACAGCAATCGCCTTTAACTTCATGTTAAATAACGCCTTTACTTATCGTGATCGACGCCTGCGGGGGTGGCGGATGGTCAAGGGGCTGGTCAGCTTTTACGCCGTGTCGGCCATCGGTGCGGTGGCCAATATCGGCATCGGCACCTGGGTGCATGATCTGGACAGCCGCTGGTGGCTGGCCGGTTTGGCGGGCGTGCTGGTTGGCGCGGTGTGGAATTTTGCGGCATCATCCTTCCTCACATGGCGCAAATAACGCCCGGCGCCTCGCGCTTTGCCGGGGCCTCGCGCACGCAGGCGGGGATTGTGATCGCGCTTTGGGCCGCAATCCTCCTGGCAAGCCTGTGGTCCGCCATGACGCGCCCGGCCCGGCCAGACCCGCCCCAAATATCTGCATCGACCGCAGATCGGGATGAGGATCTTGATCTCTACCGCCGGATTTCCGCGCGCATCCGGCTGGGAGAGGCCTATTATCCGGTCGCGGCGGATGAACAGCGCCGCAACCATTATCCGCTGCGCCCTTTTGTCACGATGCGGCTGCCGACGCTTGCCCTGTTGATCGCCCATATCGGCATAAGGCCCGCCCATCTGTTGCTGCTGATGCTGGCGATCCTGACGGTGATCATCTGGTACCGCCGGTTGCGAGCGATTTTGCCGCCCGCGGTCAATGCAGCGGCCATGGCTGCGCTGTTGCTGCCGGGTATGACCCTATTGGCCAGCCCGACCTATGTCGTGCTCCATGAAGTCTGGGCGGGCATCCTCATCGCGCTGGCCCTCGCCGTGCATCGGCCTGATCAATGGGGGCGCAGCCTGGTCATTGCGGGCTGTGCGCTCGCCATGCGGGAATTGGCCCTGCCCTTTGTCCTGTTGATGGGCGCGGCCGCGCTGGTCCATCGCCGCTGGGCCGAAGGCGGCGGCTGGGCCCTGCTGGTGCTCGGCTTTGGGGTCCTGTGCTATGGGCATATGGTGCAGGTGATCGCGGTTGTCCGGCCCGATGACCTTGCCTCCCCCCCCCTGGACTGAATTTGGCGGGCTGCCCGCAGCCCTTGCTTTCCTCCATCAATCAGGCGGTTTTCGGGCCTTTCCGGCAGTGATCGGCTATCCGCTGATCATGGTCTGCCTGTTCGGCTGGATCAGCTGGCGGTCTGATCTCGGCGGTGTCGGCACGCTGCTTTTACTCGGCTATGGGCTGGGCTTTGCCCTCACCGGACGGGCGAATAATTTTTACTGGGGGCTTTTGATTGCGCCGCTTGTGCCGATGGGCTTGCCCTGGCTGCGCCCGGCCTGTGCTGATTTGATGACAGCCTTGCAGCGCAGACAACTGGACTCGCGGCCCGACTAGGGGCAAAGAGCCGCTCTCATGAACGGGAAGCGGATCCTTCTGATCGTCGGGGGCGGCATTGCCGCTTATAAATCCTGCGAACTGGTGCGCCTGCTGCGCAAGCAGGGCGCCGCGGTGCGCTGCGTCGTCACCGCGTCCGGGCAAAAATTCGTTACCCCCATGACCTTGGCCGCGCTGAGCGAGGATAAGGTCTACACCGATCTCTTTGACCTCAAGGATGAGGCAGAGATGGGGCATATCCAATTGTCCCGTCAGGCAGATCTTGTCGTTGTGGCCCCGGCCACCGCTGATTTGATGGCCAAAATGGCCGCCGGCATTGCCGATGATCTGGCAACAACATTGCTGCTCGCCACGGATAAGCCGGTTCTGGCCGTCCCCGCGATGAATGTACGGATGTGGCAACACCCGGCAACACAGCGCAATGTGGCCACGCTGCGGCACGATGGCATCACGGTGCTGGATCCCGATAGCGGCCCCATGGCCTGTGGTGAATTTGGCCCCGGCCGCCTGCCAGAGCCAGAGGCGATTGCCGCCGCCATCGCCCGTCTGTTGCATCCCGCGCCGCTGCGCCTCGCCGGCCGCCATGTGCTGGTCACCGCAGGGCCAACGCAGGAACCGATTGATCCCGTGCGCGTCATCGCCAACCGATCCTCCGGCAAACAGGGATTTGCCGTGGCCGCTGCCTTGGCAGACCTCGGCGCGCGCGTGACGCTGATTGCCGGGCCGGTGAACCTGCCGACGCCGGCTGGTGTGGACCGGGTGGATGTGGAAACCGCCCGCGACATGGCCGATGCCGTCAGCCATGCCTTGCCCGCCGATGCAGCCATCATGGTCGCAGCCGTCGCCGATTGGCGGGTGGATGCCGCCCCGTCCAAATTGAAGAAAGAGGCCGGGGCACCCACGCTCAACTGGCATAAAAACCCGGATATTCTGGCCAATCTGTGCGCATCGGACCAGCGCCCCCGGCTTGTCGTCGGCTTTGCTGCGGAAACCGAAAATGCCGTGGATCACGCAACGGCCAAGCGCCGCCGCAAAGGGTGCGACTGGATCGTCGCCAATGATGTGTCGATGGATCCGATGGGCGGCGAACAAAATCGCGTTCACCTGATCACAGCGGACGGTGTCGACAGCTGGGACCGGATGGATAAGTCAGCGGTTGCCCGCACGCTTGCACAAAGGATTGCCGATGCCCTTGCCTGAAATCACCATTGCCCTGCACCGCCTGCCGCATGGTGAGGGCCTGCCCCTGCCTGCCTATGCAACAGAAGGCGCTGCTGGCATGGATGTTGTGGCAGCAGAAGATCTCGACCTGGCACCGGGCGCGCGCCATGCCGTGGCCACCGGCTTTGCCATGGCCATTCCTGAAAATTACGAGGTGCAGGTCCGCCCACGGTCGGGCCTTGCGTTGAAACATGGCATTACCTGCCTCAACACGCCGGGGACGATCGACAGCGATTATCGCGGCGAGGTGAAGGTGATTCTGGCTAATTTGGGCGATGCCCCCTTCCCGATCCGCCGTGGCGACCGCATCGCCCAGCTGGTGCCCGCGCCGGTCCAGCGCGCGCGGTTCAATCTGGTTGATAGCTTGGACGATACCGCCCGCGGCGTCGGAGGCTTTGGTTCCACGGGTCAATGAGCCTGACCGACGACGAACTGGATCGCTATGCCCGGCATATCGTGCTGCGCGATATTGGCGGCGCGGGGCAATTGGCCATCCGCGCGTCACGCATGCTTGTCATTGGTGCAGGCGGCATTGGATCACCCGTAATCCAATATCTTGCGGCCGCAGGCGTTGGCATGCTGACGCTGGTTGACGATGATGTTGTCAGCCTGTCCAACCTGCAACGCCAGACGCTTTATGGCACGGCGGATATTGGCCAGCCCAAGGTTGACCTGGCCGCCGCCCGCGTCCGGGCCATCAACCCGCATGTTGCCGTTCGGCCTGTCCGCGCGCGCGCCGATGCCCAGATGATGCCGGCCCTGCTGGCCGAAGCCGATGTTGTGATTGACGGATCTGATAATTTCGCCACGCGCCTGGCGGTTGCCGATGCCGCTTATGCCGCGCATGTGCCCTTGATTTCGGCCGCGATCGGCCAATTTCACGGCCAGCTGGGGACATTTCGCGGCTGGGAAGCGGACAAGCCCTGTTATCGCTGCTTTGTCGGCGATGCGCATGACGCCGATGATTGCGATACATGCGCCGATACCGGCGTTTTGGGCGCCATGGTCGGGATGATGGGCAGCCTTGCGGCGATGGAGGCGATCCGGGTGGTTGTTGGCTTTGGCCAGGATCAGGCCGGGAAATTGCAGGTCGTTGATGGTCTGGATCTGACAATGCGGGCCATGCGCCTGCCCAAAGACCCCGGCTGTTCGACATGCGGTGACAAAACATGACCTTGCTCTCTGCCCGTCACACAGGCATAGGCGCGGCCATCCACTGATTTTAAAGGACTCGCCCGCGATGAAAGCCCGCGTCACGATCACGCTCAAAAACGGTGTTCTCGATCCGCAGGGCAAGGCGATCCACCACGCGCTTGAAGGCTTGGGCTTTGGCGGCGTCAATGATGTGCGCGCTGGCAAGATGATCGAACTCGATCTGGCGGATGGCACCACCGATGCCGAGATTGAGGATATGTGCCGCAAACTTCTCGCCAATACGGTCATCGAAAATTATCGGATTGAGCGCGCCTGATGAAAACCGCGGTTATCGTCTTTCCGGGATCAAATTGTGATCGCGATCTGGCCGTCGCCTTTGAACAGGCAACCGGCCATAAACCGCACATGGTGTGGCATCAGGACACGCAATTGCCCGATGGCATTGATCTGATTGGCGTGCCTGGCGGCTTTTCTTATGGCGATTATCTGCGGTCAGGCGCGATGGCGGCGCAATCACCGGTGATGCGGGCCGTTTCAGACGCGGCGGCGCAGGGCCGTTATGTTCTGGGCATTTGCAACGGCTTTCAGGTCCTGACCGAAAGCGGGCTTTTGCCCGGCGCCCTGATGCGCAATGCCGGCATTTCCTTTGTCTGCCGCGATGTAAAACTGCGCGTGGCGAACAGCCAATCGGCCTTTACCAGCCTCTATGCGGCTGACGAAGAGATTGTGATCCCCGTGGCGCATCATGACGGCAATTATTTTGCAGATGCCGAAACGCTGGACCGTCTGGAAGGCGAAGGCCGTGTTGCCTTTCGCTATGCCGAACAGGTCAATGGATCTGCCCGCGATATTGCCGGCGTGCTGAACGAAGGTGGGAATGTTCTGGGCATGATGCCGCACCCTGAACGGTGCAGCGAGGCGGCCCATGGCAATCTGGATGGCAAGCGCCTGTTCGATGCGCTCGCCAAAAACGGCTAAACCCCGCTTAGTCCCAGCCTTCCAGAACCTGATCCGGCGGCCGATGGCCATCAACCCAGGCCCGGATATTGGCGATAACCTTTTCACCCATGGCGGCGCGGCCTTCATAGGTTGCTGATCCCATATGCGGCAGCAGCACCGTATTGGCGAGTTGCAGCAGCCGTGGGTCAACATGCGGTTCATTGACATAAACGTCGAGCCCCGCCCCCGCGATCCGGCCGGATTCCAGCGCCAGAATCAGGGCATTTTCATCGACCACCTCGCCGCGCGATGTGTTCACCAGATAGGCATCCGCGCGCATCTGCGACAGGCGGTGGGCGTTAACCAGATGGTGCGTTTCGGGCGTGTGCGGGCAATGAATGGAAATAATGTCCGACTGGCTGAACACTGTATCCAGATCCGCAAAGCGTGCGCCCAGTTCAGCCTCGACACCTTCGGGCAGGCGGTGGCGGTTGTGATAGATCGTCCGGATGCCAAAGCCATGCGCCCGCCGGGCCACCGCACGGCCAATCCGCCCCATGCCGACAATGCCCAGCGTCTTGCCATTGACCCGATGGCCCAGCATGCCGCTGGGTTTCCAGCCATCCCATTGACCCGCGCGGATAAGCTTTTCGCCCTCGCCCAGCCGCCGCGGGACAGACAGGATCAGCGCCATCGTCATGTCCGCTGTGTCTTCGGTCAGCACGCCGGGCGTATTGGTGACCAGAATCTTGCGTTCCCGCGCGGCATGCAGATCAATATGGTCCACCCCGACACCGAAATTGGCGATCAGCCGCAGTTGCGGGCCTGCCTTGGCGATCAGATCGGCATCAATCCGGTCGGTGATTGTCGGCACCAGCACATCGGCGGTCGCCACGGCCTGTTCCAGCTCTGCGCGCGTCAGGGCGCGATCGGCCCGGTTCAGCGTTGCATCAAAAAGCTCTTGCATGCGCTGCATGACGCCATCGGTCAGTTCGCGCGTGACGGTAATTTTTGGTCGGGCGGGTCGATCTGGAACGGTCATGGCTTCACCGCTAAGACGGGATGGACTAAGCTGCAAGCACAGGTTGAAGACGGCCCCTGCTTTTGGCTAAGAACACATATGATATTCGGGACCCCTCAATGAAGCTCTTGCGCCTCTTTCTTGCTGCATGTGTTCTCGTCACCGCGACGGGGCCGGCAACTGCGCAGCTGAAGCCGCCTTATTGGGCCTCGATCGGGGCCAGCAAAGCGCGCATGCGGACCGGACCGGGCCAGCAATTCCCGGTCACTTGGTTTTATCAGCGCGCCGGCCTGCCCGTGAAGGTCGTTGCAACCTATCCCAGCTGGCGCAAGATTGAGGATCCCGACGGGACTCAGGGCTGGATGCAGGCCAATCTCATCTCGGAAAAGCGCACGGCGATTGTGCGCGGCGATGTCCGCCCGATGCGCGATGAGCCGAACGAGGGCGGCCGCATCGTCTGGCGCGCTGCACCGGGCGTTATCGGCAAAATCAGCGAATGCGCCGATGGCTGGTGCAAATTCGATGTCATGGGCCGGATCGGCTATATTGCGACAGCGCATCTTTGGGGCGCGAACTAAGCCCATTGCCCAAAAGGTCAGGATGGCCACCGCTTTGCCTCGTGACGGGCACGGTGCCCCTTGCGCGTTTGCCAGAGCCTCGCCATCATCAGACGCGATAATGTTGAAAACAGCCCTGAGAGGAAATTGCCATGGCCGTCACGCGTGATCAGATGTTGGCTGACCTGCATCGGCAGCGCACCGCCTTTACCGCCGAGCTTCCCGTTTCTGCCGCAGCACGCAAAGATCGACTGCAGCGCGCCATTGCGCTGATGGTTGATCACAGCGCCGCCTTTTGTAAGGCATTGTCCGAAGATTTCGGCCATCGCAGCACCGAACAATCGATGATGACCGATATTGTCGCCTCCATCACATCGCTGAAATATTCGATCAAGCAGGTCGATAAATGGATGAAGCCGGATCGGCGCAAGACGCAGTTTCCGCTTGGTCTGCTCGGCGCCAAGGCTTTTGTGGAATATCAGCCCAAGGGGGTCGTCGGGATTATTTCGCCATGGAACTTCCCGGTGCAACTGACCATGGCGCCCATGGCCGGCGCCTTTGCCGCGGGCAACCGCGTCATGATCAAGTCTTCGGAATATACGCCGACGGTTGCGGCCCTGTTTGAAGAACTTGGCCCCAAATATTTCGCACCGGAAGAGGCCGTTTTCTATTCGGGCGGCCCCGATATTGGCCAGGCCTTTGCCGGGCTTCCTTTTGACCATCTGATCTTCACGGGCGCGACGGGCATCGGCAAGCACATCTTGCACGCCGCCGCCGATAATCTGACGCCAGTGACGCTGGAACTGGGTGGCAAATCCCCCACCATCATTGGTCGATCGGCCAATATTGAAACCGCAACGCAGCGCATTGCGCTGGGCAAGATGCTCAACGCCGGCCAGATCTGCCTGGCACCCGATTATCTGATGGTCCCGCGCGACAAGGAACAAGAGGTCGTGGCCGGCATGACCAACGCCGTGTCGGTCATGTACCCGACCCTGCTGGAAAACCCGGACTATACCTCGGTGATCAATGCCCGCCACCGCGATCGCCTCACCAGCTATCTTGATGATGCGCGGGCCAAGGGCGCCGATGTGATTGAGGTCAATCCCGCCAATGAAGATTTTGGCGCGTCAAACCGCAACAAGATGCCGCTTTATCTGGTCCGCAATCCCACCGACGACATGAAGGTGATGCAGGAAGAGATTTTTGGCCCCGTCCTGCCGATCAAAACCTATGACAGGATTGAAGAAACCATTGATTATGTGAACGCGCATGATCGTCCACTGGGCCTTTATTATTTCGGGCAGGATGATCAGGAACAACGCCAGGTGCTTGATCGCACAATTTCAGGCGGGGTCACCGTGAACGACGTGATTTTCCATATTTCCATGGAAGAACTGCCCTTTGGCGGCATCGGCCCATCGGGCATGGGCGCCTATCATGGGATGGAAGGCTTCAAAACCTTCAGCCATGCAAAAAGCGTCTATCATCAGCCCAAGATCAATGTGGCCAAGCTGGCAGGCCTGCTGCCGCCTTATGGCAAGACAACCCAGGCTGCCATTGCCCGCGAAGTGAAAGGCTGATCCTCAGCTGCCTTGAGTTGTGGGCTGGGGGCGCACACCCCCGGCCCCAACCCGCAGGCCGAACGCATAGGCCGAACGCAAATGAGGGCCAGCGTTGCCGCCGGCCCTCACTACGCAGATGTCCTGGACTTTGCTTTTTGGCCGCGGGGCCATGGGGGCTTTGTCCTGTCCACCATCGCGTGTCGTGCGGTTCATGCGCCTTGCGGCTCTCTCCCCGCACCGGGATGTTCCGATCATCCGCCCCTGGCTTGCGCCTGTTCCGTCGATCCGTTCATCCCTGACGGTGCCTTCCGGTTTACATCGCTTTCGCTCAGCCACCTGTCAGCATTCGTCAAAAGTCTCTGCTAAACATTTGATTTCTCATTTGTTTTTGCTTTGACTATGAGCGAAGCGTCTCATGAGAATCCGAGTCGGACCAAGCCCAAAAGAAGGTCTTGCACCTGTGGATAACGGGGATATCGTGGATGAAATCAGGCCCAAAGCGGTGGGATGGGGGTAAAGACACATGATCACGACGTTGCTGATAACGAATGCGAGTCTTTTGGCTGTCACGATGACGGCGCTCTGGCTCTATTGCGTGCGGATCAAGGACGTTTCGGTCATCGACAGCTTTTGGTCTTTCGGCATGGTGCTGCTGGCGGCGACAAGCTTTGCCATGGCCGGGGCCGAAGGGACGCGCAACACGGTGCTTTTTGCCCTGACCGCGATTTGGGGCCTGCGCCTGTCTATTCACCTGTTCACCCGCTGGCAGGCGCATGGGGTTGATCCGCGTTATGCCGCCATATTGGGCCGCCTGATGGACAAGCGGGGATGGAGCTTTGCCAAAGCCTCGTTCATCCAGGTTTTTCTGATGCAATATGTGCTGTTGTTCATCGTCTGCCTGCCCGCGCAAATCGGCCAGATCACGGGCGATAGCGCGATGACGCCTCTGGCCTGGCTGGGCGTGGCGATTGCCATCATCGGCATCGCATTTGAAACCATTGGCGACGCGCAGCTCACAAGTTTTCGGAACAACCCGGCCAATGCCGGCAAGGTGCTCGACACCGGCCTGTGGCGGTATACGCGCCACCCCAATTATTTCGGCGACACCTGCACCTGGTGGGGCCTGTGGCTGATTGCGGCGGATACGGGGCTGGGCCTGGCAACGATCATCGGCCCGATCCTCATCACCGGCCTGCTGACGCGCGTGTCGGGCGTCCCCATGCTCGAACATCGCCTGAAGAAGAACCGGCCCGGCTATGCCGATTATCTCCGCCGCACCTCCTCCTTCTTCCCGCTCCCGCCCAAAAAAGGGTAATTGCTCGTGCTCCGGGCTTGACCCGGAGCCCAGACGGCGACCGGCATTCGCACGCGGCCAGAGTTGGGCTCCGGCACAGGGCCGGAGCACAGCGATGCCACTCCCCAACCGTGCTCCGGGCTTGACCCGGAGCCT
>JBJOJQ010000035.1:0-4549 GCA_046046525.1 Pseudomonadota bacterium | reverse complement strand
CGCGCACCAGATCAAAGCCGGTGATCATTTCGGTCACCGGATGCTCCACCTGAATGCGGGTGTTCATTTCGATGAAGTAAAATTCACCATTTTCCCACAGGAACTCAATCGTGCCGGCGCCGCGATAGCCCATATCGGCCATGGCCTTGGCCACGATGCCGCCCATGCGGGCGCGTTCATCGGCCGAAATCACCGGCGACGGCGCTTCTTCCAGCACCTTTTGGTGGCGGCGCTGCAAGGAACAATCCCGCTCCCCCAAATGAATGGCATTGCCATTGCCATCGCCAAAAACCTGAAATTCAATATGCCGGGGATTGCCCAGATATTTTTCCAGATAAACCGTGGCATCGCCAAAAGCGGCCTTGGCCTCGGTGCCGGCCTGCTGCATCTGGCTTTCCAGCTCTTCTTCGGTCCAGACGACCTTCATCCCGCGGCCACCGCCACCGGAGGCGGCCTTGATGATGACGGGATAGCCGACATCACGGGCCAGGCGCTTGGCCTCATCCACATCGTCGATCGCGCCGTCCGATCCGGGGACCAGGGGCAGGCCCAGCGCACCGGCGGTTTTCTTGGCCATCACCTTGTCGCCCATGGTGCGGATATGTTCCGGCTTGGGCCCGACAAAGATCAGCTTATGTTCTTCGATAATCTCCGCAAAACGGGCATTTTCAGACAGAAAGCCATAGCCGGGATGGATGGCATCCGCGCCCGAAATTTCGGCCGCTGAAATGATCGCTGGGACATTGAGGTAGCTGTCCTTGGCCGCCGGCGGGCCGATGCAAATGGCCTCATCCGCCAGCCGCACATGCATTGCATCAGCATCGGCGGTGGAATGCACCGCCACCGTCTTGATGCCCATTTCATGCGCAGCGCGATGAATGCGCAGCGCAATTTCGCCGCGATTGGCGATCAGAAGTTTTTCGATGGTCATGCCAGGTCCCTTGCGCGCCGATGACGCTTATTCGATCACAGCCAAAGGCTGATCAAATTCGACCGGTTGGCCGTTGGCGACAAGCACCTGTGTCACCTTGCCACCGCGCGGCGCCGTAATCGGGTTCATCACCTTCATCGCCTCGATAATCAGGATGGTGTCGCCTTCCTTCACGACATCCCCAATATTCACAAAGGCCGCGGCTTCAGGCGACGGCGCCAGATAAGCGGTGCCGACCATGGGTGACTTTACAGCACCGGGATGATCCGCAGGCGCGGGCGCTGCAACAGGGGCAGCGGCCGGGGCGGCTGCCGCGACCGGCGCGGGCGCAGGAGCCGGGGCGGCCACCGGTGCATAAGCAGCAGCCTGCACGGTCCGGGCGACGCGGATCTTGCGATCATCCTCCTCAACCTCAATTTCGGTAAGGCCCGTGTCGTTCAGCAGCTCCGCCAGCTGGCGAACCAGTTTGACATCAACCTGCATGCTACCCGTTTTCTCAGCCATTTGACCCCCAAGACGATTAAGATGAACGGCCCTTTGTCAGAGCTTTGCCGCTGCGTCCAGCGCCAGCGCATAGCTCAACGCGCCAAAGCCGGCGATCGTCCCATGGGCCGCCTCACCGACAAAAGATTTGTGTCGAAAGCTCTCCCGCCGGTGCGGGTTCGACAGATGCACCTCGATCACCGGCGTCTGGATTGCCTTGATCGCATCATGGATCGCAACGGAGGTGTGCGTATAGGCCCCGGCATTGAGCAGCACCGCTTTGGCGCCATGCGCCTGCGCTTCATGCAACCAATCGACCAGATGGCCTTCGTGATTTGATTGGCGCACATCGACCATCAGGCCAAGCTGCTGCGCCTGATCTTCAAGCTGGCCGGCAATATCATCCAGCGTGGCTGACCCGTAAATCTCGGGCTCCCGCGTGCCAAGCAGGTTGAGGTTCGGGCCATTCAGGACGTAAATGACAGGCTTTCCCGCCATGCTGACAGCTCCCCATCGGGTTCCGGTTGCGACATGCGCTCCCTCCCCTATATGGACCCGCAGCAAAACGCAAAGGAATGGACGGCTTTTCGATGATTTCGATCCAGCTCAACGGGGAACCGCGCCAGATTGCCGCTGGCCGCAGCATTGCCGATCTTGTGGCAGAGATTGGGCTGGACCCGGCAAAGGTCGCGGTGGAACGGAACCGGGAAATTGTCGCCCGATCGACCTTGGCCGATGTGGTGATCCTGCCCGGCGATACGCTTGAAATCGTGCATTTCGTGGGCGGCGGGCAGGCAGAGGATGGCTGGACCGTCGCTGGCCGGCACTTTCAATCGCGCCTGATTGTCGGGACCGGCAAATATAAGGATTTCGCCCAAAATGCGTCTGCGCTGGAGGCATCTGGCGCCGAAATCATCACCGTGGCGGTGCGCCGGGTGAATGTGTCGGACCCCAAGGCGCCGATGCTGACCGACTTTATCGATCCCAAAAAATATACCTATCTGCCCAATACAGCAGGCTGTTTCACCGCCGATGACGCCATTCGCACGCTGCGTCTGGCGCGCGAAGCCGGGGGCTGGGATCTGGTGAAACTGGAAGTGCTGGGGGAAGCGCGGACGCTTTATCCCGATATGCGTGAAACCCTGAAGGCGACCGAAGTCCTTGTGAAAGAGGGCTTTAAGCCAATGGTATATTGCGTGGATGATCCCATTGCCGCCAAACAGCTGGAAGAGGCCGGGGCGGTTGCGATCATGCCGCTGGGCGCGCCGATTGGATCTGGCCTTGGCATTCAGAACCGCGTCACCATTCGTCTGATCATCGAAGGGGCCAAGGTGCCCGTGCTTGTTGATGCAGGCGTCGGCACCGCATCTGACGCGGCGGTTGCGATGGAACTGGGGTGCGAAGGCGTGTTGATGAACACCGCCATTGCCGAGGCGAAAGACCCGATCATGATGGCCAGGGCGATGAAGCTGGCGGTCGAAAGCGGGCGGCTGGCCTATCGCGCCGGGCGCATGGGGCGGCGCCTTTATGCAGACCCGTCCTCACCCCTGGCCGGATTGATCTGACACCCGGGCCGACCCCGGCCTGATCAGGCGCCAATCATGACGCGCGCCAGTTCTGGCGGGTGGACGGGTTCATGCGCGGCGTCTGGCACAAAGCGGGCCCAGCCCTCTGGACCCAGCCGTTCCAGCGGCTGAAAGCGCATCTTATATTCCATGCGCGGTGACCCGGCGATCCAATAGCCCAGATAGACATAAGGCAGCCCAGCCTCTGCTGCGCGCAGGACGTGATCCAGAATGATGAATGTCCCCAGGCCGGGGCGGGCGGCATCATCGGGTTCAAAAAAGCTGTAGATCATCGACAGGCCATCGGCCTGCCGGTCGGTCAGGCAGGCCCCGACCAGACGGCCAGCGCGGCCATCATCGCTGGGTTCACGATATTCCACGACATTGGTTTCAACCGGCGTGGTTTCCACCATATCCGCATAGTCCATATCATCCATGCGCGACATGCCGCCGCCGGGATGACGCGCCAGCAAATAACGGCGCAACAAGCCATATTGTTCTTCGGTCGCCCAGGGCTGGCAGGCCGATACCTCAAGATCGGCATGTTTCTTAAGCAAGCGGCGCTGGCTGGCATTGGGCCGGAATTCGGCCGTCACAACGCGCACCGACACACAGGCGGAACAGTCAAGGCAACTGGGCCGATACGCCACGCCCTGGCTGCGGCGAAAGCCGATTTTGCTGAGCGCATCGTTGAGTTCAGCGGCGTGCAGCCCGGACAAATCGGTAAAGACCTTGCGTTCGGCCTTGCCCGGCAAATAGGGGCAGGGCGCTGGGCTGGTCACGAAAAATCGGGGGAACCGAAATTGCGCCGTCACCGCCTAACCCTCCTTTCCCGTTTTTGAACAAGGCGTGTTACGGCCTGTCGTCGTTCGACTTTATGTCGCGTTGCCCGGGGCGTGAAAAGGGGCTTTACCACCAAGAACGGTTAGGTTTTTGTCTCAATCCGGTTCAACAAGGCTCGCGTCATAGCCGCCTTCGGCCAAAGCCGTCAGCAACGCTTCCAGATGCGCGCTATCCCGCAATTCGCATTCGATATCGGTGATCAGGCCCTTGGCCGGCAATTTTGTGAAGACGCGCTGGTGATAGATTTCCAGCACATTGGCGTCCAGCCGGGCAAAAATGCCAAAAACCCCGAACAGCGCCCCCGGCCGATCCTGCAAGCGCAGGCGGACGCGCGCCAAACGGCCAGAGCGGGCCAGATCCCGCAACAGCACATTGGCCAGCAGGCGGGTATCGATATTGCCGCCGCACAGGATGATCCCGACATTGCGGCCACGGAACCGATCCGGATTGGCCAACAGGGCGGCCAACCCCGCGGCCCCAGCCCCTTCCACCACCGTTTTTTCGATCTGGAGAAGCAGGCTGACCGCCTGTTCCAAATGGCGTTCGGCCACCAGCTGAATGTCATCCACCTGCGCTGCCACAAAACGCTGCGTCAGGGTGCCGGGATATTTAACGGCAATGCCTTCGGCCAACGTATCGCCGCCGCACACCAGATGCGTGCCCTTCATGGCATTGTACATGCTGGGGAACAGCTCTGCCTGAACGCCAATCACCTGCGCCTGGGGGC
>JBJOJQ010000008.1:0-4312 GCA_046046525.1 Pseudomonadota bacterium | reverse complement strand
ACGGATGCACAGGACATGGCCGATGCGGCAGACGCTGCGCCCATGGCCGATGCGCCTGCCCCAGAGGCGGACGCTGTGCCGGATGCCAAAAAGCCCCGGCGCCGGACCGCCAAGGCAAAGGCGGCAGACGCTGTTGCGGCAGACGCTGTTGCGGCGGACGCTGTTGCGGCGGACGCTGTGACCGAAGCTGTGGCCGATGATGCGCCTGTGGCCGATGCGCCCAAGCGGACCCGCCGGAAAAAGGCGGAGGCTGTGGCGGACGCCGTGGCAGAGGCCGTGCCGGACGCACCGGCTGACACCGCGGCTGAAGAGGTCCCGGCCAAGCCCATGCGGGGTCGCCCCAAAAAGGCCGCGCCAGACGCATCCGCCGCTGTGGTCGAGACGCCGTCGGCGCCAGCACCCGCCGAAACAGCAGCTGAAACACCCGCGCCCAAGCCGCGCGGTCGCAAGCCCAAGGCCAAGGAGGCCGCACCTGCAGCCGATGCTGCACCGGATGCAGCCGCCGCGCCCAGCGATGCGGCCGCAGAGCCGCCACGCCGGGGCTGGTGGCAGCGCACCTTTGGGGATGCCAACTGACGCCCTGGTTTTCAGCACAGGTTAAGAGAGGGAGGGGGATAAGCCCGAACATGCTTCGCCCCTCCCTTTTCACACGATTTACCGCCATGTTGCTGGCGCTGCTGGTCAGCCTGCAGCCGGCCGCCGCGCAATCCATTTTGCGCGATGCCGAAACCGAAGCCTTTTTTGCTGAAATGTCGGCTGACATTATTCAGGCGGCGGGATTGCAGCCGCGGCATGTGCAGATCGTCCTGATCAATGACAAGGAAATCAACGCCTTCGTCGCAGGCGGGCAGATTGTTTATGTGCATTCTGGCCTGATCACCGCGGCCAAGAACGTCAATGAAGTGCAGGGCGTCGTCGCCCATGAATTGGGCCATGTTGTCGGCGGCCATGTCATCCGCATCAACGAAGGCGCGAAAGCGGCCACAGGGATCTCCATCCTGTCGCTGTTGCTGGGGGCTGCCGCCATCGCAGCGGGCGCCGGCGATGCCGGGGCCGGCATTTTGGCCGCGGGCCAGCAGGCGGCCCTGGGCAAGTTTCTGGCCTTTTCACGCACGCAGGAATCCTCGGCCGATGCGGCGGCGGCCAGTTATTTGTCGAAAGCCGGGATCAGCGGCAAAGGGCTGATCAGCTTTTTCAAAACGCTTCAGAATGTCGAATTTCGATACGCCATCGCCCAGGAAGACAGCTATGGCCGCACCCATCCGCTGACGGGCGAGCGCATTTCCGCGCTGCAGGATGTGGTGGAAAGAGACCCCGCCTGGGCCAAGCCAACCGATCCGGCGCTGGAGGCGCGGTTCCAACGCGTCAAGGCCAAGCTGATGGGCTTTGTGGCCGATCCGGCCCAGACACTGACCACCTATCCGGTGTCGGACGAGTCGATCCCGGGGCATTATGCACGGGCCTATGCCTGGCACCGCAGCGCCTATCCGGACAAGGCACTGGAAGAGGTTGATGCCCTGTTGCAGCGGGTGCCCCATGACCCCTATTTTCTGGAGCTGAAGGGGCAGATCCTGCTGGAATCCGGGCGTCCGCGCGATGCCTTGCCGGTCTTGCGCGAAGCCACAGACAAAACGCGGTCACAGCCGCTGATTGCCGCCCTGTTCGGCCATGCCCTGATCGCGACCGAGGATAAGGCCAATTTTGCAGAGGCGACCCGCGTCCTCAAGTCCGCCGTGGCGCGGGATAATGAAAATCCCTTTGCCTGGTATCAGTTGGGCGTCGTGTATGAACGTGAGGGGGATTTGGCGCGCGCTCAATTGGCAACGGCCGAACGCTATAGCCTGATTGGTGAGCCGCGGCTGGCGCTGCGCAGCGCCGAAGCCGCGATGTCGGGCATTCCCAGGGGGACGCCGGACTGGATTCGGGCGCAAGATATTGCCATGGCCTCGCGCGGGGTGCTGGAAACATCGCGGGGACGCCGCAAGTGATCAAGGGAAACAAGACCATGATAATTGCAGGGGCTTCGGCCCTGTTGGGGGCGGGTGCGGCGTCGCTGGTGCTGGCATTTGCAACCCCGATTGATGCCGCCAACCGGGCTGAAATCGGAAAGATCGTGCGGGAATATATCCTGTCCCACCCGGAAATTCTGCCCGAGGCCATGGATAATCTGCGCGCGCGGGAATTGGGCAAATCGGTTGAAGCCAACCGCGCCATCATCGAAACCCCAATTGGGGATGCCTGGGAAGGCGCGGCAGACGGCGATGTCGTTCTGGTTGAGTTTTTCGATTATGCATGCGGCTATTGCAAAGCGGCAATTGCCGATGTCGACCGGCTTTTGGCTGAGGATAAGAAGCTGAAAGTTGTTTATCGCGACATGCCCGTTTTGGGGCCCGAAAGTCTGGAGGCGGCGCGCCTGTCGGTCGCGGCGGCCATGGCGGGGAAATTCAACGCCATGCACCGGCCCTTATATGCGTCAGGCCGCCCGACCGCGGCCACGCTGGACGCCACACGGCGCAGGCTGGGCATTGATGCCCGGATGCTCAACAGCCCCGAGGTTGAAAAGGAACTTGCCCGCAATCTGCAATTGCAGCGCGAATTGGATCTGTCGGGCACGCCGGCCTGGGTTGTGGGTGATAAGGTGCTTGTCGGCGCGATCGGCTATGATGCGCTGAAGGCGGCGATTGCCGAGGCACGGGCCAAGCGCACGGCGCCGTGACCCGCGCGATTGAAATTGGGCTTGGCATCCTGCGCAGCCATGGCAAAGTCTGGCTTATGCGAGTCCCTGCCCTTTCGCGCCTGCTTGTCCTTCTTCTTGTGGGCATGTCCTTGCCCGTCTGGGCCGTCCCCCCATCGCCAGTAAAGAAAGCGTATATGTCGAACGATCCCGCCACCCCCCCGGTCGCTGCCCGCAAGCCGCATCAGTTTGAACGTCACGGCTATCGCATTGATGATCCTTATGCCTGGCTGCGCGATCCGGGATATCCGGAGGTGACCGACAAAGAGGTGTTGGCCTATCTGACCGCGGAAAACGCGTATTTTGAACATCAGATGGCGCCGCATCGTCCGCTTGTTGAGACGATTTTCAACGAAATGAAGGGCCGTTTGAAGGAGGATGATGCCTCGGTTCCCCAAAAGGACGGGGCCTATCTTTATTGGCGGCGCTATGAAAAGGGCGCCCAGTATAAGCAGTGGATGCGCAAACCCGTTGCCGGCGGGGCAGAGCAGATCATGCTCGATGAAACGGTGCTGGCCGCGGGCAAGGATTATTTTCGCCTGGGCGATGTCGCCCTGACCGAGGATGATCGCATTCTGGCCTATGCCATGGACACCAACGGGTCCGAACGCTTTACGATCCGTTTTCGCGATCTGACGACCGGGCAGGATCTGGCCGAGGATATTCACGGAACGCTGGGCAGTTTTGTCTTCACGCGTGATGGCAAATATCTGCTCTATGGCCTCGCCAATGAAAATTGGCGGATTGACCGCATCATGATCCATGAAATGGGCACCAATCCGGCAACGGATAAGGTGCTCTATAGCGAAGCGGATCAGGGGTTTCAGGCCGGCGTCGGCATGACGCAGAGCCGCAAATGGATCCTCTTGTCATCGGGCGACAATGAAACCAGCGAGATCCGGCTGCTGCCCGCCGACAATATTTTTGCCGAGCCCATTCTTGTCCGCGCCCGCAAAAAAGGCGTGGAATATGATGTCGAAGAACATGACGGCACGCTCTTCATCCATACCAATGATGTCAGCCCGCAATTCCGCCTCGTCACCGCCACGCTGGACCGGCCGGGCGATTGGGTGGAACGGATTGCGCCCAACCCGCATTTCTACATGACGGCTGTCACCACCTTTGCCGATTTCTTCATCGTCGAAGGGCGCGAACATGGCCTCGATCAGATTGAAATCCACCCCTATGCGGGCGGCCCGGCCAAGCGCATCGCCTTTCCCGAAGCCAGCTATTCCGCCGGGCTCGACGATAATCCCGAATATCGCATCAAGACGCTGCGGCTGAACTATGAATCAATGGTCACGCCGGACACTGTGCTGGATTATGACGTGTCGAGCGGCGCGATGACGACGCTGAAAGTGCAGGAAATTCCCAGTGGCTATGACGCCAGCCAATATACCACCGAGCGTCTGGAGATCACCGCGCGCGATGGCGTGAAGGTGCCGGTGTCGGTGGTCTATAAAAAGGGCTTCCAGAAAGACGGCCAGGGGCCGCTCTATCTCTATGCCTATGGCGCCTATGGCTATGCGGTGACGCCCGGATTTTCGGCGCTGCGCCTGTCGCTTTTGGATCGGGGCT
>JBJOJQ010000208.1:0-34436 GCA_046046525.1 Pseudomonadota bacterium | reverse complement strand
GGCTTTGCCATCATGGCCAGCGGCATGGCGGTGGCCTCGCTCACCAATGCCGCGATTGTAAAGCGCTTTGGCATGCGCCGCATCGGCCATGGCGCGTTGATGATGTTCACGCTGGTTGCGGCGACGCATCTCGCGGTCTCTGTTGCTGGCCTTGAATCGCTGACGCTCTTCATCCTGTTGCAAATGCTGATGATGATGGGCTTTGCCTTTGTGGCTGGCAATTTCGGCGCCATGGCGATGGAGAATATGGGCAATGTGGCTGGCATGGCGAGTTCGCTGCAAGGCTCGCTGGCCAATTTGCTGGGCACCGTGTGCGGCACATGGATCGGCCAATCCTTTGATGGGACGACAACGCCGCTCTACACCGGATTTACCGTGTCGGGGCTGGTTGCGCTGCTGACCGTTTACGTGACAGAGGGGGGACGATTCTTCGTCGCGCGTCACGCACAGCAACGAACCGGGGGATAGACATGGCATATTGGCTGCTGAAATCAGAACCGTTCAAATATAGCTGGGACCAGATGGTCGCAGACGGACGCACCCATTGGGATGGCGTGCGCAATCATCAGGCTGCGGCCAATCTCAAAGCCATGCAGGTCGGCGATCGTGCCTTTTTCTACCACAGCAACGAAGGCAAAGAGATTGTGGGCGTGGTGGAAATCGTGCGCACGGCCTATCCCGATCCGGGTGATGAAAAGGGCAAGTTCGTCATGGTTGATGTCGCACCCATTGGCCCTGTCGCGCGTCCGGTGACGCTGGCTGAAATGAAGGCCGACCCGCGCCTTGTCGACCTTGCCCTGATCCGCCAGTCCCGCCTGTCCGTCGTGCCCGTCAGCGATACGCACTGGGCAATCCTGTCAGACCTCGCCGGGCTCTAAGCATCGGGCGTCCGGGTGTTCGGATCTCCGCGCGAACCCGGGTCCCATTTGTCCTGAGCCTGTCGACGGACCGCTCTTCCTGCATCCCCCATCGAAGGACGGTCCTTCGACAGGCTCAGCACCAACGGAGCGGGAGGCGGCTTTACGCTTTCGGCTCTCCCCGTCATGGCGGAGGAGACTGCCCTGGCCTTTACCCCTCCAAAATCGCTGCGGCTTCCAACAAACGGTTGCCGTGATCGGTTTCTTCGCGGCCATTGGCGCGCAGCAGCTCTGCTGCTTCGGGATGGTCGATGCTGTCGGCCCAGCGGGCATAAAGAGCATCGCCATTAAATTCGCTTTCGGCGGTTTTGCGCAAAGCTTCGGGCGTGATGGCGGCGACGGGGATCGGCCCGGTGAGATAGGGATTGTCTGCCGCGTCCGGCGCCGGAAAGGCCTCTCCGGTGAGGAGCTGGATCACCTCTGCCGCGCGGCCGGCGTGCTTCATTTCTTCATGGCCATTTTCAATGAGCAGCGCTTTCACGCGCGGATCAGCCGCCCCTTCGGCGCTTTTTTCATACAGCGTCTGTCCCGCCGCCTCGACCAACACCATGACCTTCAGATCGGTGATGGTCGGCGCGGTCACGCTGTTGATGCGGGCAAAGGCCTCACCAAGCGTTGCAGGGGCGTCTGCGGGCAATTGCACGGTCATGGTCAGGCTCCTCAATTTTCTGTGTCTTGGCGTTCTTTGTCGAGCAAGGCCTGTTTGCGGTCAAGGCCATAGGCATAGCCGGCCAGCGCCCCATCGGCCCGGATCAGCCGATGGCAGGGAATAAGAACCGCAATCGGGTTCGCGGCATTGGCCGCGCCCACGGCACGGGCGGCCTGCGGGCGGCCCAAGAGCCGGGCAATGTCTTGATAGCTGCGGGTCTGCCCCGGCGGGATCGCCGCCACGGCCTGCCATACCGCCTGTTGAAAGGGCGTGCCCGGCGGCGCCAAGGGCAGATCATGGCGCTGCCCCGGCCGATTGAGCGCAGCCTTCACCTGCGGCAGCCAGCACGCCGCCACCGGATCGGCCCGGCCTTGCAGCGCTTCGATGAATTTCAGTGCACAAATGCCCTTTTCGGTCACACCGAGGAGAAAAGGGCCAAGGTCGCTTTCCGCCTCTGCCCAATGGACCGGGGCAGGATCACCCGCCACAGGCTTTGAACAGCGCCAATGTCCGCTCCCGCGCCAGATCTGCGCTTTCCTCGTGATAATCTTTGCGCCGGTCCGAATTGAACCCGTGATTGGCGTCATAGACAAAAATCTGCGCCGTCGGGTGCGCCCGCGCGATCAGGCTATCCACGCCCTCCATCGGAATGCCCTGATCGAACCGGCCAAAATGCGCGATGGTGGCGCATATGGGGGCGTCCTCTGCAAAGAGCGTGGGCACCATGGAGCCATAATAGCTGCTGGCCGCCGCCAGATCCGGGCTGATCTGCGCCATGCGCCACGCCACCGACCCGCCATAGCAATAGCCGGTGATGAACACGGGCCCCTTGTCTTTCAGGGCATCGATGCAGGTCTGGGCATCGGCCAGACTTTGCTCAAAGGGATGGAGCTTGCGCGCCAATTCCACCGCGCGTTCAAAATCGGGCCCGGAATAGCTGGCTTCAAAGCCGGGATGCTCCCGATCAAACAGCGCAGGCGCCAGAACTTCATAGCCATCATCGGCATATTCATCGCACAAATCGCGGATGTGATCGGTGACGCCAAAAATTTCCTGAATGAGGACAAGGCCGCCGCGGCGCGCACCTGTCGCTGCGGCATGATAGACCGAAATCTCTGCACCGTCCGACATTGTCATGCGTGTCATTTCGCCCATCTCGCACATCCTCCTTGCAGCTGTGATTTGCGGCTGGCCTTGGCCAATGCCCGTCGACTGCATGTCTTGCGCAGGAAGCATGCCGGACGCAAGGACAAGAAAACTGTCAGAAAAGGGATGGTCATCGCTTGCATTCAACAGCAATCATTGCTAGCCGCGCCGCGACTTTAGAGGGCGGTTCTATCCGCTGTTCGAAGGTCGGCAGGCTCAATTCCTGACTTTGAGGAAACATCGCGCGTGGAGAATTCCGGCGGCATTCAGGCTAGTCTCAGCGGACGTTATGCGACCGCGCTGTTCGAACTCGCGCGCGAGGGGAAGTCGATTGATTCGGTGGGCAAAAGCCTCGAATCACTCAAGGCGGCGCTTGCGCAGTCGCGTGACTTTGCCGCGCTGACCAACAACCCGCTCTTGTCGCGCGATGCCGCGGCCAAGGCTGTCGCAGCGGTGGCGAAATCGATGAAACTCGATTCGCTCACCACCAAGTTTCTGGGCGTTCTTGCCCGCAACCGTCGCCTCAGCCAGCTGGGTGCGATCATCACCTCTTATGCTGCCCTGTCCGCCGCGCATCGCGGTGAAGTGACAGCGCAGGTCGTGTCTGCCCATCCGCTGGACAAGGCGCAGGTCACGGCCCTTAAGGCAAAGCTCAAGACCAAGGTTGGCCGCGATGTCGCGGTTGAACTGAAGGTCGATCCCGCAATTCTCGGCGGGCTGGTCGTTAAGGTCGGCTCCCAGATGATCGATTCGTCGATCCGCACCCGTCTCAATACCCTCGCGAACGCGATGAAAGGCTGAACATGGATATCCGTGCCGCTGAAATTTCGAAGGTCATCAAGGACCAGATCGCCAGCTTTGGCACCGAGGCGCAAGTCTCGGAAGTTGGTCAGGTGCTGTCGGTGGGCGACGGTATCGCCCGCATCCACGGCCTCGACAATGTGCAGGCCGGCGAAATGGTTGAATTCGCCAACGGCATCAAGGGCATGGCCCTGAACCTCGAAGCCGATAACGTCGGCGTCGTGATTTTCGGCTCTGACGCCGAAATCCGCGAAGGCGATACGGTGAAGCGCACCGGCACCATCGTGGACGTGCCCGTTGGCAAGGAACTGCTCGGCCGCGTGGTCGATGGCCTTGGCAACCCGATTGACGGCAAGGGCCCGATCAAGACGACGAAGCGCAGCCGCGTGGAAGTCAAGGCGCCGGGCATCATCCCGCGCCAGTCGGTGAATGAACCCGTGCAGACCGGCCTGAAGGCGCTTGACGCGCTCGTCCCGGTTGGCCGCGGCCAGCGCGAACTGATCATCGGTGACCGTCAGACCGGCAAGACCGCCGTCGCCATCGACACCTTCATCAACCAGAAGGGCGTCAACCAGGGCGATGACGAATCGAAGAAGCTGTATTGCATCTACGTTGCTGTCGGCCAGAAGCGCTCAACCGTGGCGCAGATCGTCCGCGCGCTCGAAGAAAATGGCGCGATGGAATATTCGATCGTCGTTGCCGCAACCGCTTCGGAACCCGCCCCGCTGCAGTATCTGGCACCCTATACCGGCGTTGCGATGGGCGAATATTTCCGCGACAACGGCATGCACGCCGTGATCGTGTATGACGATCTGTCGAAGCAGGCTGTTGCCTATCGTCAGATGTCGCTGCTGCTGCGCCGTCCACCGGGCCGTGAAGCCTATCCGGGCGACGTTTTCTATCTCCACTCACGTCTGCTTGAGCGTGCGGCCAAGATGAACAAGGACAATGGCGGCGGCTCGCTGACCGCGCTTCCGGTCATCGAAACGCAGGCTGGTGACGTGTCGGCCTATATCCCGACCAACGTGATTTCGATCACCGATGGCCAGATCTTCCTTGAAACCGACCTTTTCTATCAGGGCATCCGCCCCGCCATTAACGTCGGTCTGTCGGTGTCGCGCGTCGGCTCGGCCGCCCAGACCAAGGCGATGAAGAAGGTGTCGGGCTCGATTAAGCTGGAACTCGCCCAGTATCGCGAAATGGCCGCCTTTGCGCAGTTCGGGTCGGATCTCGACGCCTCGACGCAAAAGCTGCTGAACCGCGGTGCGCGCCTCACCGAGCTGCTGAAGCAGAAGCAATTCTCGCCAATGCCTTTTGAAGAGCAGACCTGCTCCATCTGGGCTGGCACCAACGGCTATCTGGACGGCATCGCCGTATCGGACGTCACGCGCTTTGAAGACGCGATGCTGACCGATCTGCGCGCCAACCATGCGGACATCCTGAAGGATATCCGCGACAGCCGCGACTTCACCGACGCAACGCGCGACAAGCTGCGCGCGGCGCTCGACAAGTTCGTGAAGACGTTCGCGTAAATTATAGCTCAAACACCGTTCGTCCTGAGCCTGTCGAAAGACCGTCCTTCTCTTGGGAGGGGCTTCAGAAATCAGGGCTTTGGCAAGCTCAGCCGAACGGATGAGGTGGAAACAAGATGGCTAGTTTGAAGGCCCTCAAGATCCGGATCAACTCGGTCAAATCGACCCAGAAGATCACCAAGGCGATGAAGATGGTCGCTGCTGCGAAACTGCGCCGGGCGCAGGATGCGGCAGAGGCAGCCCGCCCCTATGCCGAACGCTTGGAAGCCGTCGTCTCGTCGATCGCATCCAAGGTCGAAAAAGGCCCGCAGGCGCCCAAGCTTTTGGCTGGCACTGGCAAGGATGACGTGCATCTGTTCGTCGTCTGCACATCGGACAAGGGTCTGGCCGGCGCGTTCAACACCAATATCGTCCGCCTCGCCCGTCGCCGCGCAGAAGAGCTGCGGGCCGCTGGCAAGACGGTGAAATTCTACACGATCGGCAAAAAGGGCCGCGACCAGCTGGGCCGGACCTTCAAGGGCGATATCGCCCATTCGGTTGAACCGGGTGATCTTGGCAAGCTGGGCTTTGCCGATGTTCAGACCTGGGCTGCTGATCTGACCGCGCGTTTTGAGGCTGGCGAATTTGATGTCGCCCATCTTTTCTTCTCCAAGTTCGTCAGCGTGCTGACGCAAGAGCCGACTGAGATCCAGCTGATGCCGGTCGCAGTGGCGGATACGGGCGCGGCAACCGCAACAGCGGGGGCGTCGGTTGAGTATGAGCCGGACGAAGAAGAAATTCTGGCCGACCTGCTGCCCCGCAACGTCTCTGTTCAGCTGCTGCGCGCCCAGCGTGAAAATGCGGCATCGGAACAAGGGTCGAAAATGACCGCGATGGACAATGCCACGCGCAACGCCGGCGACATGATTAACAAACTGACGATCCAGTATAACCGGACCCGTCAGGCCGCGATTACCACTGAACTCGTCGAAATCATCTCGGGCGCTGAAGCGCTCTAACCAGACACGAAGGCAAGGAAGACACTCATGGCTACCGCTCCGAAGAAGACCGCTGCGAAGCCCGCCGCTGCCAAGGCGCCCGCCAAGAAGGCCGCTGCGCCCAAGGCTGCTGCGACCAAGGCCGCGCCGGCAAAGAAGGCCGCAGCCCCCGCCACAAAGGCTGCTGGTGTTGCCACGGGCCGCATCAGCCAGGTGATCGGCGCTGTCGTCGACGTCAGCTTCGATGGGCACCTGCCCGCGATTTTGTCGGCGCTGGAAACCGACAACAATGGCAACCGCCTTGTTCTGGAAGTGGCCCAGCATCTGGGTGAGAACACGGTCCGCACGATCGCCATGGACTCAACCGATGGTCTGACCCGTGGTCAGCCGGTCAAGGACACAGGCGCCCAGATTTCCGTTCCGGTCGGCCCGCGCACGCTGGGCCGCATTCTGAACGTTGTCGGTGAACCGATTGACGATCGCGGCCCGGTGGATACCGATCTGCGCGCGCCGATCCACGCAGAAGCCCCGTTGTTCGTCGATCAGTCGACCGAAACCGAAATTCTGGTCACGGGCATCAAGGTTATCGACCTGCTCGCACCTTATGCCAAGGGCGGCAAGATCGGCCTGTTCGGCGGCGCCGGCGTGGGCAAGACGGTTCTCATTCAGGAACTGATCAACAACATCGCCAAGGGCCATGGCGGCACGTCCGTCTTCGCCGGCGTGGGTGAGCGCACCCGTGAAGGCAACGACCTTTACCACGAATTCCTCGACGCAGGCGTTATCGCCAAGGACAAGGACGGCAACCCGACGCCGGACGGGTCGAAGGTGGCGCTGGTGTTCGGTCAGATGAACGAACCGCCGGGGGCCCGTGCCCGCGTTGCGCTTTCGGGTCTCGCCATCGCTGAATATTTCCGCGATCAGGAAGGCCAGGACGTGTTGTTCTTCGTCGACAACATCTTCCGCTTTACGCAGGCCGGTTCGGAAGTGTCCGCTCTGCTGGGTCGTATTCCGTCGGCCGTGGGCTATCAGCCGACGCTCGCCACGGACATGGGCGCCCTGCAAGAACGCATCACCTCCACCAATAAGGGCTCGATCACCTCGGTGCAGGCCATTTACGTGCCAGCCGACGACTTGACCGACCCGGCCCCGGCCACCTCGTTCGCCCACTTGGACGCAACGACGGTGTTGAACCGTGCGATTTCCGAACTCGGCATCTATCCGGCCGTTGACCCGCTCGATTCCACATCGCGCGTGCTGACCGCGGCTGTTGTCGGCCAGGAACATTACGACACGGCCCGCCGCGTTCAGGAAACGCTGCAGAAATATAAGTCGCTGCAGGACATCATCGCCATTCTCGGCATGGACGAACTGTCGGAAGAAGATAAGCTGACAGTCGCCCGCGCCCGTAAGATCCAGCGCTTCCTGTCGCAGCCGTTCCACGTCGCAGAAGTCTTCACCGGCATCCCCGGCAAGTTCGTGCAGATCGAAGACACGGTCCGTTCGTTCAAGGCGGTGGTTGATGGTGAATATGACCATCTGCCCGAAGCCGCCTTCTACATGGTCGGCGGCATCGACGAAGTCATTGAAAAGGCCGCCAAGCTCGCTGCTGACGCCGCCTGATTGACGCCCCCTCCCCGATAAGGGAGGGGCTTTAGGAGATTTCGATGGCACTGCATTTCGAACTCGTGACGCCAGAGCGTCTGGTCCGTTCGGAGGACGTCCACATGGTCGTCGTGCCGGGCAGCGAAGGGGATTTTGGCGTTCTGGAAGGCCATAGCCCAATGATGTCGACCATCCGCAGCGATGCGACGGTTGAAATCTACGCATCGGCCGGGGCTGCGCCTGAAAAGATCGTCATCACCGGCGGCTTTGCCGAGGTGAATGACAAGGGTCTGACGATCCTGGCGGAAAGCGCCGCCTGATCCTTACTCAGACCTGACGAAACAAAAGACGCCCCGGCCATATCGCTGGGGCGTTTTTCTTTGGGCTCGGCTCAGCCCGCCTTGGGCCGTGCGCCGCGCCACAGATAAAGCCCGGCCCCAACGATAAGCAGCGACCCGCCAATCGACGTCGCATCCGGGGGATGATCAAAGACGAAGGTGCTGATCGTCATGGCGACAAGAAGCTGGGCATAGGTCATGGGCGCAATTGTTGCGGCCGATGCCCGGACCGTCGCCATGAAGATGAATGCATGGGCAATAGAGGCCGATACAGCGACAATCGCACAGCCCAGAATGACCGACATATCGGGCCAGGACAGCTGCAACATCGGCACGCCTGAGACATGGCCGATCACCGCCATGGCGATCAGGATGGGCGTCGCATAGAGCGCAATGATGAACTGCATTGCCAGAACCGAGGCCGTTCCCGCCACCTTGCGGTTGAGAAGGATAAGGCCGGCCATGCCCAAAGCCGCGCCAATCGGGAACAGCGCGGCCAAGCCGGTATCGAGCAAATTCGGGCGCAACACCGTAAGCACGCCCGCAAATGCAATGGCAGACGCAATCCAGGTCACGCGGGTGACCCGTTCCCCCAGGAAGATTGCCGATAACAGCGCCGTCAGCATGGGCATGATGAAGGTGATGGCGGTGGCATCCCCCAGCGGGATCAGGTGCACGCCGACGAAGAACGATGCGGCCGAAAATGCAACGGCACCAGCGCGCGCCCAATGCAGGCGATGATCGCCAAAGGCAAAAGCCCCGCGGCCTTCGCGCAGCAAAAGAACCAGGCCAAGGCCACCTGCCCCAAAGAAATAGCGCAAGGCCGCAATCGCCGTGCCCGGCCAAAGCGGCGTCATCGACTTCACAATCGCGTCACCGATCGACAGCAGCATATAGCCCATAAGCGCAAACAACAGGCCCTGGGCGTTTGAGTGCGGTTTCTGGATGGCCATGACGCGCCGATCATTCGGGCAAAATCAAAGGCCTCGCAATCGAAAAGTCGATTAGCAGAATGTCAAACTTTGGCCGTTAGCACCCAGGCCACGCCCCGGCCCTGCGGCCGGCCCCGCGGCGCGCCTTTTGGGAAATGTCGAAACCATGACGGCTTTTGGAAAACGCAACACCACACCGGGCCAGGCCATGGCCGGGCGGCCAACCTTTGGCATTGCAAAGCCAATGTCTGGCCCGGCCCATCCTATGGCGGAGACAGAGCTGCCCGCGCCCATCCCGCTTGGCAGCGCGGCGCCGGGTGCACTGGATGCCATGGCCCGACTGGCAGAGCGCGAGGCCGCGGTTCATGATACGGAGTCGCGGCGCGAAGGCTTTGAAGCCTCGATCCACCGGATCAAGGAACAGGTCTTGCCGCGCCTTTTGGAACGGATCGATGCTGAAGCCGCCGCCACCTTGACCAAGGAAGAACTGGCCGAGGAATTCCGCCCGATCACCAATGAGGTTCTGGGTGATCTGAAGCTCAACCTGAACCGCCGCGAACAATTTGCTTTGGAAAAAGTGCTGGCCGATGAGCTTTTGGGGCTGGGTCCGCTGGAGGAATTGCTAAGCGATCCTGAGGTGAGCGACATCATGGTCAATGGCCCGGACCAGACCTATGTTGAGCGCAAGGGCAAGCTTGAACTGGCGCCCATTCAATTCCGCGATGACCAGCACCTGCTCCAGATCGCGCAGCGCATCTGTTCCAGCGTTGGCCGGCGCGTGGATCAGACGACGCCGCTGGCGGATGCGCGCCTGAAAGATGGCAGCCGCGTGAATGTCATCATCCCGCCCTTGTCGCTGCGGGGGCCCGCAATTTCGATCCGCAAATTCTCTGCCAAGCCGATCACGATCGACATGATGGCCAAGCACGGGTCGATGTCGGACGCGATGGCGACCGCGCTGAAGATTGCGGGGGCCTGTCGTTTCAACATCGTGATTTCGGGCGGCACCGGTTCAGGCAAAACCACGATGCTGAACGCCTTGTCCAAGATGATCGATCCGGGGGAACGTGTGCTGACCATTGAGGATGCTGCCGAACTGCGGCTGCAACAGCCCCATTGGCTGCCGCTGGAAACACGCCCCGCCAATCTTGAAGGCCAAGGCGCGGTGTCCATCCGCGATCTTGTCATCAATGCGCTGCGCATGCGCCCCGACCGGATCATTCTGGGCGAAATTCGTGGCCCTGAATGCTTTGATCTGCTGGCGGCCATGAACACCGGCCATGATGGCTCCATGGCGACCTTGCACGCCAATTCGCCGCGTGAATGCCTGGCGCGGATGGAAAATATGGTGATGATGTCGGACATCAAAGTCCCAAAAGAGGCGATTTCGCGGCAAATTGCGGACTCGGTGGACCTGATCGTACAGGTCAAGCGTCTGCGCGATGGCACGCGCCGAACAACAAGCATCACCGAAGTCGTTGGGATGGAAGGCAGCGTCATCGTGACGCAAGACCTGTTCACCTTTGAATATCTGGATGAAACGCCCGAAGGGAAAATCATCGGCGACTATAAGGCGCATGGTCTGCGGCCCTATTCGCTGGATAAGGCCAAGCAATTCGGTTTTGACAAGGCGTTGCTCGACGCGTGTCTGTGATTACAGGCGCCACCCCGCCGGGGGCGCGCCCTGCGCACGCCGCGCTGATCGGCCTGTTCAGCCTTGGCCTTGGCCTTCGGCTGGCGACCTTGGCCTGGCCCTATTCCTTCTTCCCGGATGAGGTGTTTCAATATCTCGACGTCGCCCATCGCCATATCTTTGGCTATGGCATCGTCACCTGGGAACAGCGTTATGGCATCCGCAGCGCAGCCTTCCCGCTGCTGCTGGCCGGTCCGATGCAGCTGGGGGCATGGCTGGCCCCCGATGGCTTTGGCTTTCTGCACGCGGCCAAGGCAGCTTTGGCGCTCGCGTCGCTTGCCATCATCTGGGGCAGTTACCGGATTGGCAGCTATCAATCCCGCACCCATGGCCTGTTTGCCGGCTTTGTCGCCGCGATCTGGTTCGAATTCATCTATTTCAGCACCCAGGCGCTGACCGAAGCCTTTGCCCTGTCGCTTTTCTTTCCAGCCGCAGCGCTGCTGCTCGATCCGCAATCCCACCGCCCGGCGCGGCTGGTGCTGGCCGGGGCCTTGCTGGCCGCTGCGGCCGTATTGCGCTTTCAATATGGGCCAGCGCTGATCCTGTTCGGGGCAATGTGTTGCGGGCGGGATCCAAAGCGCTGGCGAGCAACCGCCCTTGGCGCGGCTTTGGCCGGCCTGATCAGCATCGCGATTGATCTGGCACAGGGCAGCCCGCCCTTTGGTTGGCTGTTCGCCAATTATCACCACAACATCGTCCTTGGCCGGTCCTATGCGTGGACCGATGGCCCCAGCTTTTATGTCGTGGCGCTGGGCCTGTTTCTGGCGCCATGGGCGGGCTTGCAGATCCTGCTGGCCTGGTCGGCATCGCGCCGATTTCCAGCACTGGCAGCGGCAGCAATCACAAACCTGATCGTGCACAGCCTGATCGCGCATAAGGAATATCGCTATATTCTGCTCAGCTCCGCAATCCTCATCCTGCTGGCGGCGCTGGGCACGGTTGATTTTGCCCTACGCAGCCCGCCCGACCCCGATCCACAGCGCCGCACCCGCGCGCTGCGGCGCTATGCATGGGCATGGGTTGGGGCATCGATCGTGTCCGCGCTCAACGGCACAAATCGCTGGTCCTGGGTCACGCACAGCGCCGAATTGCGGGCCTTTCAGTCCCTCCGCACCGATCCCGCGGCCTGTGGTGTGGGCATCTATGCCCGGCATTGGAGCGAAACCGGCGGCTATAGCTATGTGCACCGTCGCCTCCCGCTCTATCTGCTTGATGGGTCGGGCGCCCGCCAACGGCTGCATCAGGCGCAGCCCGCCTATAACCTGATCATGGCCCCGCGCCGCGCCGCGCAGGACCTGCCATCCGCCTATCGGCCGGATCGCTGTTTTCGCACGCCCCGCGATAGGATGGAGGATGCTTGCCTGTTCCGTCGCCCCGGTCGCTGCACCCCAGCGGCGGGCCAAGAGATTGAATTTAATCGCTGGCTTGTGCGCAACGACGTCTGATCGATTTAGCCGGCGTGCAAGGCAAGGGCGGCAAAGATGGCCGACATCAACAGCGCCAAAATCAGGATCAACGGCCAGGGCATGAAGCCAACATCGTCCAGATTGGTGCGGCGTGCGCGCCGGCGTTCCGCCCATGTCGAGACCAAGGCCAGCGCCAAGGTTACGCCACAACCTGTCCAAAGCGTCACTTGCATTGCTGACCCTTTATACCCATTCTTAACCCATAGCATTTTCTAAAACGGGAACCATCATGAACATCACCCGCCTGCCCCTTGCTGCCGCGCTGATCCTGTCTGCCTTTTCCGCCCCGGTGCTGGCGGGAGACGCCCATCCATCCAAGGCACTGGAGGCCGCTGTTGCCGCACCAACACGCAGTGCCGCGAATAAAGCCCGCGATGTCTATCGCCATCCGGCTGAAACACTGGCATTTTTCGGCATCAAGCCCGGTGATACCGTGGTTGAAATCTGGCCGGGTGGGGGCTGGTATACCGAAATTCTGGCGCCTTATCTGAAGGATAAGGGCCAATTGATCGTGGCGGCGCCTGCAGGGACAGGGTCGCAGAACATCGCCCGCATGCTCGACACCGATCCGGCAACCTATGGCAAGGTGGCCCGCGCCAACTTCCCGACGCAAATGGGCGGCACGCCCGTTGCACCGGGCAGCGCAGATGCGGTGCTGACGTTCCGCAACGTCCATAATTGGCGCATGGGCAGCTATGCCGCTGACAGCGCCGATTATAGCGAAGCCGCCTTTAAAGAGCTCTATGCCATGCTAAAGCCCGGCGGCATTCTGGGCATTGAAGATCACCGCCTGCCCGAAGACGCCAGCGATGAGCGGGAACGCAAAAGCGGATATATCAAGGTCTCGACCATCCGGCGCTTGGCCGAACAAGCCGGTTTCCGCTTTGTGGGCGCCAGCGAAATCAACGCCAATCCCAAAGACACGACCGACTATCCCCGCGGCGTCTGGACACTGCCGCCGCGTTTGGTTGAAGGCGATAAGGACCGGGAAAAATATCTGGCAATCGGGGAATCGGATCGCATGACCCTGAAGTTCATGAAGCCGGTCCGCTAAGCCACGGCCATGCCGCAGGCAGCGGGGGAGCCCAACTCACACCCGCTGTCGCGCCGGGCCGTGCTGGCCACGCTGGCTGCACTGCCGGCGGGCCCGGCCCTTTGGGCCGCAGCGCCTGAGGCGCGCCTGTCCGGCGCAGCCTTGGCGCAGGACATTGCGGTGTTGCGCGATGCCTATACCAGCCTGCACCCCGGGCTTTACCGCTATGCGACCCCGGCACAGGTCGCAAAGCGGCTGACCCGGCTGGAGGCCGATTGGGCAAATAGCCCCTCATTGGCCGAGGCATATCTGTCGCTGTCGCGCTTTGCCGCCAGCGTCAAATGCGGCCACAGCTATGCCAATTTCTTCAATCAGTCGCGCGCCGTGACCGACGCCCTGTTCACCCATATCCCGCGCCTGCCCTTTTTATTCCGCTGGATTGACGGGCAGATCGTGGTCACGCGCAATCAGGGGCCTGATGCGCGGATCAGCCCCGGCACGATCATTCATCGCATCAACGGCGTGCGCGGGCGCGATATTCTGGCACGGCTGATGCCTTATGTCCGTGCCGATGGCAGCAATGATGCAAAGCGGATCGCGCTTCTTGATGTGCGCGGCGAAGAGGCGTGGGAAACATTCGACATTTTCTATGGCCTGCTGCACCCCAAGGTGGATCACTTCACCGTTGAGGCGCGGACCCCGGATGGGCGCCCGTTCACGACCCGCCTGCCCGCCCTGTCTTTGGCGCAACGCCGCGCTGCCGCCCCCGCCAAAGCGACCGCCGATGACAGCCGCTGGACCTTTGACTGGAGGGGCAAGACAGCGGTCCTCACCATGCCGGGCTGGGCGCTCTATAATTCCCGCTGGGACTGGCAGAGCTGGCTGGCGGCACGCATGGCAGAGCTGGATCGCGCGGGTGCAACCGGGCTGATCGTGGATCTGCGCGGCAATGAAGGCGGGCTGGATTGCGGCAATGACGTGATCGCACACCTGATTGATCAACCGCTTGTCGTCACCGGATTTGACCGACGGCTGCGTTATCGCCGCGCGCCAGAGCGGCTACGCCCCTATCTCGACACATGGGATCGCAGCTTTGATACCTTGGGTGAGGATGCGACGGATCTTGGCAATGGCTTTTATCGGCAGGCCAGCAACGCCCAGATCACCATTGCCCCAAAGGGGCCAAGGTTTCGGGGCAAGGTGGCGGTGCTGATCGAACCGATGAACAGTTCGGCCACCTTCCAGTTTGCGGGGCTGATCAAGGATCATCAGCTTGGGCTGCTGATCGGTAGCCCCACCGGCGGCAATCAGCGCGGGATTAATGGCGGGGCCTATTATTTCCTGCGGTTGCCGGCATCCGGGCTAGAGATTGACCTGCCCTTGATCGGCTATTTCGCGCCAGACAATGCGCCGGATGCCGGGATAATGCCCGATATCGCCGTTCAGCAGACAGCCGGAGATATTGCGGCGGGCCATGATCGTGTTCTGGCCCGCGCACTGGCTGAGATGGGTTAGCGTTCGTCCTTGGCGACAACGCCGCCCTTCATCACGAACCGCACCGATTTCAGAACGGTGATATCGCTCAGCGGGTCGCCATTGACGGCAATCATGTCCGCCGCCTTGCCGGGTTCCAGCGTGCCCACCTCTGCCGCCACGCCCAGCAACGTTGCAGCGTTCACGGTCGCGGCTTCAATCGCGGCCATGGGCGTCATGCCGTGTTTGACCAGCAGTTCAAACTCATCCGCGTTGCGGCCATGTTTGGACACGCCAGCATCGGTCCCAAAGGCGATTTTGACGCCCGCCGGATAGGCCTTTTCAAGGCTTTTGCCCGTCACCTGAATCCGCCATTGCACCTTGGCCAGCACATCGGGCGGATAGGCATTGGGATTGGCCTTTAACCGTTCCAGATATCCATTCACCGTCGACAGCGTCGGGACGTAATAGGCGCCCGCTTTCTTGAACAGCTTGATGCTTTCATCGTCCAGCATCGTGCCATGCTCAATCGAATCAGCACCTGCGGCCAGCGCGGCGTTGATGCCATCTTGGCCATGGGCGTGAACGGCAACCTTCTTTTTATAAAGATGGGCCGTATCGACAAGCGCCTTCACCTCATCGTCAAAGATCTGGCGACCAAGGCCCGCACCAATGCGGCTGTTGACCCCGCCAGTGGTGGCGATCTTGATCACATCCACGCCCCGCCGGATCTGCATCCGGATGGCATGGCGGCAGCTTTCAACGCCATCGCACAGATTTTCCTGATTGATCGCGGCGTGCAGATCTTCACCCAGGCTCAGCGTTGCATCCATATGGCCGCTGGTTGTGGAGATTGACCGGCCAGCATCAATGATACGCGGGCCCAGTATCTCCCCCGATGCCGTAAAATCACGCAAGGCCAGCGTCGCGCCCGTCGCATCGCCCAGATTGCGCACGGTGGTGAACCCAGCGAGCAACGTCTTTTTGGCATTGCCCAACGTGCGATAGGCAGCAACGGCATCGCTGCTCGTCACAGCCTCGACCAGGGCGGCATTGCCCCCGGCATCGCTGTCCAAATGGACATGGCTGTCGATCAGGCCGGGCAACACAAATTTGTCGGATAGATCAATGACCCGGGCCCCCGCCGGCCCGGCGACATGGCCCGGCACAATCTGTGTCACCCGGCCATTTTCGATGATCAATGTGGATGGGCCGCGCGGCGGCTGGCCCGGCCGATCCAGCAGGCGTCCGGCCTGAATGACCGTGACGGATGCGGATTGGGCAAAAACAGGGGCGGCGAACAGAAGCGCCAGCGGCGCGAGAAAGGCTGTCTTGGTCATCCCAGCCTTTTTGCGCGCTTAGCCGAGCTTGTCCACCTTTGCCTGAAGGTTGGCGAGCTGCGCCTTCAGCGCGGCGATTTCATCGTCCTTGGCGCTGGCGCTGGCCGCCGCCTTGTCCTCGCCGGCCTTGGCCTGTGCAGCTGGATTGAACATGCCAGCGGCCGCTTCGAACATCGCCATGTTGCGTTTATGCAGTTCTTCAAACGGCCCGCCTGAAAAGGCGCCTTCGATCATGGACCGAAATTGCGTCTGGTTCCGGCGAAAGGCCTCCATCGAGGCTTCCAGATATTGCGGGACCATGGCCTGCATCGAATCCCCGTAAAGTGAGATCAACTGACGCAAAAAGCCAGCGGGCAGCATGTTTTTGCCGCGCCCTTCTTCTTCCATGATGATCTGCGTCAGCACGGTGTGGGTGATGTCTTCATTGGTCTTGGCATCCACGACGCGAAAATCGCGGCCATCGCGCACCATCTGCGACAAATTGTCGAGCGTGATATAGCTGGACGTCTCTGTATTATAGAGACGGCGATTGGCGTATTTCTTGATCGTCACCGGGCCTTCGCCCGCATTTGCCTTTGCCATGCGACTCTTCTCCCAAGAGATATGCTGCATAGCAGTCGTTCCTGCTGCACCGCAACAACGCATCCATGTGCGCAGCAAAAGCGTTTGATATCAAGACCAGATACGGTCGTACCGGTGGCCCAAAAGCGTCAGCAATTCATATTGAGAGAGGCCGGATTGTGCAGATGCGGCAGGCAGATCAAAATCGATGCTGATCCAGTCCCCCTCGGCCAAATCTGGTGCGGCAGAGACATTCAGCGCCGTCAGGTCCATCGATACGCGGCCGACAACCGGATACTGACCGGCCGCCGCCGTGCCGCGCCCCGAAAAGCCCCGCACATAGCCATCGGCATAGCCCAGATTAACGATGGCCAATTCCATGGGGCCGGCGGCTGTAAAGGTTGCATTATAGCCCACCCTGTCCCCGGCGCCGATGCGGCGGCGCTGCACAATCTGCGCCTCAATCGCCACGACCGGCTGAATATGGCCCTTGGCCTCGGCCCGCGGCATGCCGCCATAAAGGGCAAGGCCCGGCCGGGTGAGATCAAAATGATAGTCCGCGCCCAAACAAATGCCCGCCGAATTGGCAAGGCTGGTCCGTTGCGCCGGGGTGCGGGCAACAACGGCCTGAAATGCCCGCAACTGATCTACATTCTGGGCGCTGTCTTCATCCGCCGAGGCCAAATGGCTCATCAGCGTCATGATCTGCAAGCCCGACAGATCGTCCTGTGCCGACAGGCCAAGCCGGTTCATGCCGCTATCGATCATCACGTCGCAGGGCCGCCCCGTGGGCCGCCAGCGCGCCACCTGCTGCGGAGTGTTGAGCACGGGCACCGCCCGCGCGGTGACAGCGGCAGCCATATCTTCATCGCGCACACCATGAAGCACGCTGAGCCGCGCATCCGCCGGGATGAGGGGCGCAACCTCCGCCGCCTCGGCCCATGTGGCCACAAAAAAGTCGCGACAGCCCGCCTTCACCAGCCGGGGCACGACCTGATCAACACCCAGTCCATAGCCGTTGGCCTTGACCGCAGCGCCACAGGCGGCAGCGCCGCTGCGCGCCTGCAGCCAGCGCCAATTGGCCATCAGGGCATCGCCATCAAGGCGCAGACGAAGCGGGGCAGTCATGCCGGGGCCGATACTGGACTGGCCCTGCCTAGTCGAGGTCTTGCTTACCCGATGTTTCGGGCAGCCAGATCAACGAGACAAAAAACGCCATGGCGACAACGCCCACCGTGTACCACAGGCCCATGAACGCCCCGCCCGTCTTCACCACGATATATTGCGAGATAAAGGGCAGGAAGCCGCCAAAATAGCCCGTCCCGATATGATAAGGGATCGACATGGAGGTGTACCGGATCCGCGCCGGGAACATTTCCACAAGGATCGCCGCGACCTGACCATAGGTCATCGCCGACAGAGCCACCAACGCCGCCACCGCCAGAATGATGAGCCAGGGTTCCCGCAATTCGGGGTCCGACTTATCGGGATAGCCCGCCGCTTCCAGCGTGGCGACATAGGCCTTTTCATCAAAGCCCGCGACGCTTGTTTCGCCGACGTGCAGGATCACGGCATCGCCGCTGTCCTTGGCATAGCTGATGCCCCGTTTTGAAAGGAAGGCCAAAGCCTTGGCGCATTCCGTTGTCTGCTTGCTTGCAAAAACGTCAAAATCGCAAGCGGGCGTCGTCAGCCGGACGGGCGAGGATTGGGTGGCCCGCGCCAAGGCCGGATTGGCGGCATCTGCCATCATCCGAAACAGGGGGAAGGTCAGCACGATCGTCAGCGCATAACCGATCAGCAAGATGCGCTTGCGCCCGAAATGGTCCGACAGCCAACCCGCCGCCACATAAAGCGGCGCCGCCAGCAATGCGCCCACCGCCATATAGGACAGGGCATCGGTTTCCGGCACGCGGGCCGTGCCTGTCAGGAAGTAGAGCGTCCCGAATTGGGACGTATAATAAATCACCGTCAGGCCGGCCGCCACGCCGAACAACGCCACGAAGATGCGTTTGATATTGCCCGGATATTGAAAGCTTTCGACAAAGGGATTGTGGGAGGTCGTGCCGGCTTCCTTCATCGCCTTGAACACCGGGCTTTCCGACAACATCATCCGGATATACAGCGAAATGCCGAGCAACAGCAGCGAGATGATGAAGGGCACGCGCCATCCCCAGGCCTCAAACGCCTCGGGCGTCATCGAGGTCCGCGTGATCAGCACGACGACAACCGCCAGCAAAAATCCACCCGCAACCGATGCCTGAATCCAGCTGGTATATTGGCCGCGCTTTCCGGGTGGCGCATGCTCCGCCACATAAATCGCGGCACCGCCATATTCGCCGCCCAGCGCCAGCCCTTGCAGACAGCGCAGCACCAACAGCGCAACCGCGGCCCAAATGCCGATATGGGCAAAGGTCGGCAGAAAGCCGATCGCGGCGGTTGCGCCGCCCATCAGCGAAATTGTGATCAAAAACGTATATTTCCGGCCAATCTTATCGCCCAGATAGCCAAAAACGATGGCGCCCAGCGGCCGCACGCCAAAGCCGGCACCAAAAACGGCAAGCGAGGCCAGCGTGGCTGCGGTGGGATTATCAGACGGGAAAAACAGCTTCCCGATCAGCGCGCCCAAAATGCCATAGACGAAAAAGTCGTACCATTCGAACACCGTGCCCAGCGAAGAGGCGGTAATGACCAGCCGGTCCCGCTTGGCGTCGATGATGATGTCGTCCTGTGCGGCCATGAAGCTCCCCCGAGGATGTCGTTATGCCCCTTCATTAGGGGCATTTTCATCCTCGGGGCAAGCGTTGCGGCATTGCGCCGCGCCAAGACTTACCAGACGCGGGCGCGCTCTTCCGGTTTCAGGTAGAATTTGTCGCCGGGCTTGACGTCAAAGGCGGCATACCAGGCATCAAGATTGCGCACGACATAAGGGCGGAACTGGCCCGGCGTGTGCGGATCGGTCGTCAACTGCTGCAACAACACCGCTTCACGCTGCTTATTCTGCCAAATCTGGCCAAAGCCGAGGAAGAAGCGTTGATCGTCGTTAAAGCCATCGACAATCTTGGGCGCCTTGCCCGCCAGCGACAGCTTATAGGCATCATAGGCAATGGTCACGCCGGCAAGGTCCGCCATGTTCTCACCCAGCGTCAACTGGCCATTCACCTTCTTGCCCGCCAGCGGTTCATAGGCGCCATATTGATCAACGACACGCTTGGTCAGCGCCTCAAATTTGGCGACGTCTTCCTTGGTCCACCATTCGGCCAGATTGCCCTTCATGTCGAACTTGCTGCCCTGATCATCAAAATGATGGCTGATTTCATGGCCAATCACCGCGCCAATGCCGCCATAATTCACGGCATCATCGGCGTTGGGATCAAAGAAGGGCGGCTGCAGAATGGCCGCTGGAAACACGATTTCGTTCATCAACGGGTTGGCATAGGCATTCACCGTCTGCGGCGTCATGAACCATTCGTCGCGATCAACCGGCTTGCCGATCTTGCCGATCTGTCGATCATATTCAAATTCGGTGGCCCGCACGACATTGCCCCACAGATCCCCCCGATCAACCGACAGGGCGGAATAATCGCGCCACTTATCGGGATAGCCGATCTTCGGGCGGAACGCCGCCAGCTTGGCGCGGGCCTTGTCCTTGGTTTCAGGCGCCATCCAGTCCAGCTTTGCCAAGCGGGCGTCCATCGCCTTGATCAAATTCTGAACCAGCTCATCAGCCTTGGCCTTGGCTTCGGGCGGGAAGTGGCGGGCCACATAGATTTCCCCCACCGCTTCGCCCAGCGCCCCGTTGACCAGATCAACACCGCGCTTCCACCGGTCCTTCAACTGCGGCGTGCCGGTCAACGTCTTGGTCCATTGGAACCGCTCGTCGACAAAGGCCTTGGACAAATAGGGCGCGGCATCCGCAATCATGTGGAACTTCAGATAATCTTTCCAGACATTAAGCGGCTCCTTGGCGATCAGGTCAGCCGCGCCCTTGATGGCGCTTTGCTGCGTGACCACCAGCACCTGCTGCCCACCCAGATGTGCAGCTTCAATGAAACGCGACCAGCCAAAGCCGGGATAAAGCGTCGTCAAATCCGTGACAGCGGCCGGGTTGTACAGCTTGTCGATCTGGCGCGATTCTGCCGACGTCCAGTGCGTCTTGGCGATTTTTTCCTCAAGCGCGTAAATCGCCTCGGCCTTGGCCAGCGCCTTGGCTTCCGACACGCCGGTCAGGCGGAACATGGCGGCGATATGCGCCTTGTACTTGGCCCGGATGTCCTTGAAGCGATCATTATCCACCAGATAATAATCGCGGTCGGGCATGCCCAAACCGCCCTGGCCAACATAGGCAGAATATTTGGTATTGTCCTTCAGGTCCTGTTCGACACCAATGGCAACCGGCGCAGTGATGCCCAGACGATTGGCTTCACCAAAAGCGCGGGCCAGATCATCGCGGGACTTGATGGCATCAATCTTGGCCAGTTCAGGCTTCAGGGGCGCAGCACCGCGTGCTTCAACGGTGGCTTCATCCATGAAGCTGGCATAAAAATCCCCAACCTTCTGGGCGACGCTGCCCGGTGCGTTGGTCTGTTTCGACACATCGTCAATGATGGCGCGGGTCCGCGTGTCAGACAGATCACGCAAAATGCCAAAGCCACCCCAGCTTGAACGATCGGCGGGGATTTCCGTCCGCTTTTCCCAGCCGCCATTCACAAATTTATAGAAATCATCGCCCGGCTTCACGCTGGCGTCCATGGCCGTCAGGTCGACGCCCCAATCGCCCAGCTTTGGCTTGGCGGCCGGCGTCGCAATGGCAACGCTTTCGGCACGGACAGACGCCATCGGGGTCAGCGCAGACGCCCCCATGGCAAGGGCAAGCACAGCAGCACTGCCAAACAGACGCAATGACATAAGACGACTCCCTGTAAACGTAACTTTGCGCCGTCCTAGCCGCATGGGCCGGCCGGGTGAAGCGGCCGCGGTCCTTTTATCGAATGGGGCGGGTGGTCTGTCGAAGAGGCGCGCCGAGCGGGCGGCTCACGCCGCGGCACGCCAGTGAATAAGGCCGTCTGCCCCCCGCTCTGTCCGGCCGGTCATGCCGACAGGCTCTACCGCGCCATTGGTCAGCAGGTCGATCATGGCGGTGTCGCTGGCATCCACCCGGGCAAGCACGCGCGCATCGGCCGCCGTGCGCGCAATGATCGTCCCAAAGCGCACGGAACCATCGCGGTTGTAAAAAACCGTATAGCTTTCAATGCGCGCCGGGCCTTCATACGCCTCATCCGTGGCGGGCGCCGGTGCGCGCAGCGCATCGGCCAGCGGGTTCACATCAAAATCATGCGGAAAACGGGCGTCCGGCAGCGGATCAGCCGACAGAATAATGCCATGGAAATGTGTGGCATAGCCGCCATTGGCAAACAAAAGGGCCGTGCCACGTACCGCCCGCAACTTATCGACCATCGCCGCGATGGCGTGGCTCATATAATTGCCAATCGGGCCGCCGCCAAAGGTCAACCCGCCAAAGGCCGTGATCGGCCTGTCGACCGGCCAGCCCAGAATGCGCCGCGCCATTTTGGGCACGCACGGAAAGCAGGAATAAAGCTCAACATGATCGATCTGGTCGGTCGTCAGGCCATTGCGCTTCAGCGTTTCGGCAATGGTCACAACCATGCCCGCTGGTTGCACATATTGATCGCGTTTCAGCATGTTATGCGTTTCATGCGCTGCCGCGCCCATGCCGACATGGATGATCGACGCCTCGGGCACGCCCGCTGCCCGCGCCCGCGCCAGCGAGGTGACAAGAAACCCTGCACCCTGATTGACACTGGAATTGGCGACCATCCGCTTTTGATAGGGAAAGGCGATCGGCCGATTATCGGCATCCGGGCTGGTGATCTGCTCTGCGGTGAATGGGGTGCGGATCCAGGCATGTTCATGGCCCGCCGCCACATCCGACATGCCGGCCCAAATCGCCCCGGATTCAGCCTGCGCCTCGGCCAGGCTCTGCCCCCAGGCTGCGCGCGTGGCATTTTCATACAGCGGGTAAAGATCGGTCGGTGCGACCAGCCCATGTTGATGCATGACTGATTTGGCGCCCCCCGAGGCGACATCGCGCAGGGCATCCTTTTTCTCACCCGTGGCCGCGCGCGCCCGCTCAGCCGCCGTCCGCAGCGCCTCTGCCCCAACAATGGCCGCCACGGCGATCTCGCCCGCCCCGATCCGGTTGGCGGCCTCATTCAGCAGCTGCACCGGGCTTTCGCCGGTCGGATACGGGGTTTGCATGACGATTTTGGGCTGCAAGCCATAATGCTGCGCCAACTGCGCCGCACAGTCCCCCAATTTGGGAAAGCTGATCTGGTTGACGACGGCAATGCTGTCGATCTGGGCGATCCAGCCGCCGCCCGCATCGGCATCCGCCCGATCCAAGGCCGCCCGCATCAGGTCCAGCGCATCGCACGCATTGGTCCGATCGTTGATCTGGCCAACGCCAATGATCACAGGAATGCGGGCGGGATCGGTGTTCATGGATTAGCCCTTTCGTCCCACCGGCTGCGGGGCCGGGGTGCCCAGAAAACGCGGGGCCGGGGCGGGCTGATCCATGCCATCGACCTTGGTAAACGTGCCGCGCGCCACATTATGCGGGTGTGACAGGGCTTCGCCCATCGACTGGATAGAGCCAAAGCAGATGTCCGTGCCTTCCATGATGGCAGCCCATTCATCGCGCGTCTTGGTCTTGAAAATCGCGGTGAGCCTATCCTTGAGCACCGGCCATTGCCGCTTGTCCATCTGCGCATCAAAGGCGGGATCGGTGTCCAGCCCCAATGTCTGGCGCAGCAAGGCATAAAATTGCGGCTCAATCGACCCGATAGAGATCCACTTGCCATCGGCGCATTCATAGGTGTCGTAAAAATGCGCGGCGGTGTCGAGCATATTGGCGCCGCGGCTGTCTTCCCACATGCCCATGCCGCGAAAGCCCCATTGCATCGCATGGATGATGGAGGCGCCATCGGTCATCGCCACATCAATCACCTGCCCTTTGCCGCCACGCGCCACGTTCAACAAGGCGGCCACCATGCCATAGGCCAGCATCATGCCGCCGCCCGCAAAATCGCCAATCGCATTCGTTGGCGGCGTTGGCTTGCCATCGGGCCGGCCATAGCCGTGCAGATTGCCGGTGATCGAGATGTAGTTAATGTCATGCCCTGCGGCCATGGCGAGCGGACCGGTTTGGCCCCAGCCGGTCATGCGGCCGTAAATCAGCTTTGGATTATCGGCCAAAAGCACATCAGGGCCAAGGCCCATGCGCTCCATCACGCCGGGGCGAAAGCCTTCGAAAATGCCGTCGGCCGCCTTGGCAAGTTCACGGACCTGCGCCACGCCTTCGGGCGATTTGGTATCGATCTGGACGACCTCGCGATTGCGGGTCAGCACATCGCGGCCTTGCAGATCGTGCGCGCCGACGCGTTCCACGCGGATCACGCGCGCGCCATGGTCGGCCAGCATCATGCCCGCAAAGGGACCCGGACCGATGCCCGCCATTTCGATGATCGTGATGCCGTCCAAAACGCCAGCCATGAGCCTCTCCTTCATCTTTCGCCTGTAAAGTTACTTTCACCGGTAAGGGTGCGTTGACATTTGCGTCAAGCGTAACTTGCCATTGCTCTTGCCTCAATCACATGAGGGGCTTAGGACGCGGGGCGTGTCAGGTACCCCGCAAGGGGTTCAAAAGGGAAGCCGGTGAAAGACCGGCGCTGTTCCCGCAACTGTAACCGGCGAGTTCCTCTCCGTTCACACCACTGGGCAACCGGGAAGGTGGAGAGGCGCAAAGACCCGGAAGCCAGGAGACCTGCCTGTCACGGCCAGTCCTTCGCCTGTGCGGGAAGACGCAGACGATCGGGGGATTTCCTCGCGCGACGGCAATTGAAACGTCACGTGAGGAGGATTGACTTGCAGATCAGACGATGGACAGGCGCGGCGCTGGCCGCGCTATTGCCGTTGAGCGCCCATGCCGCAGAAACAGCGCCCGATATCATCGTGACCGCAACCGGGGCGGCCGCCGCCCGGCACGACATTGGCCAGGCGGTCACCGTGCTTGACGCGGCGACCCTAGCCACGCGCCAAACCCAGGCTGTCGCTGATCTTTTGGCGGATGTTCCGGGTGTTGTCGTGTCGGCCAATGGCCCAATTGGCGGCTTTGCAGCGGTGCGTATCCGCGGGGCTGACGGGGAACAGACGCTGGCGCTGATCGATGGCGTCAAGGTCAATGACCCGGCATCGCCCGGGGGTGGCTTTGATTTCGGGACATTGCTGACCGGCACGATTGACCGGATAGAGGTGCTGCGCGGGCCAAATTCCGTGCCTTGGGGCAGCGAAGCGATTGGCGGCGTCGTCAACATCCTGACCGCCCGGCCCCAAAGCGGCCTTTCTGGTCGACTGTCGGGGGAATATGGGACGGCGGATCGGTCGCGGCTGAACGGCACGCTCTTTGCCGGCACAGATCGCGTCCGGGCGACGCTGAGCGGGGGCTGGTTCCGCGATAATGGCATTTCGGCCTTCAAAAACGGGACCGAAGCGGATGGGCTGCGCCAATATGCGGGCCATGGCCGGCTGGAGGTCGATATAACACGCCGCCTGATGCTCGATCTGCGGGGCTGGCACGCGCATAGCCGCATTGATCAGGACGGCTTCCCCCCGCCCTTTTACGGCTTTGCCGATACCAGCGATGTGACGCGTGCCGAACAAAGCATCGGTTATGTCGGGCTGCGCCATAAGGGGGATCGGGTCGACAGCCGATTGGCGGTCACCCTGTCTGACATCAATCGTGATGCCTTTGCCTCGCCCGACGACAGCGCGGCCCAATATCTGAACCATGGCCGCACCGAACGGATCGAATATCGCGGGGATTGGGCCTTGTCCCGATCTGTGAGGACATTGTTTGGCGCCGAGCATGAGGCAACGCGGACATTTGATGGCTATGCGACGCAAAAAACGCATGTCACCAGCGGCTTTATGCAGGTGATGACAAGCCCGGTCCGCGGCCTGACGGCCACCCTTGGCCTGCGTCTGGATGATCATGCCAGCTATGGCACGCATGCCACCCAGGCTGCGCATCTCAGCTGGCGGGCCAATAGCGGGCTTACGCTGCGCGCAGCCTATGGCGAGGGCTTCAAGGCACCGACCTTGTTTCAGCTGTTCAGCTTTTACGGCAATGACCGGCTGAACCCCGAAACTGCCCGCAGCTATGATCTGGGGATGGAGCAGGTGGCGCTCAACGGCCGCCTGACGCTGGTCGCAACTGCATTTTTGCGCAACACCCGCAACCAGATCAACTTTATCTCTTGTTATGGACAGCAAACGGGGCTGTGCACCGACCGCCCCTATGGCACCTATGAAAATCGCGGTAGAACCCGCGCCAAGGGGATTGAAACAACAGTGCAATTTCGGCCCGACGACAGGCTTGATTTCGCAATTTCTTATACCCTGCTGCGCGCCCGCGATCTGGTGGCGGACGCGCCTTTGCCCCGCCGTCCCCGCCACAGCCTGTCGGCGCAGGTCGACTGGCAAAGCCCGCTTGGCGTCAAGCTGGGGGCCAGTGTGCGCCATATTGGCCAAAGCCGCGATACCGACTTCGCAACTTATGAAGGCGTGACGCTGCCGGCCTTTACGCTGCTGGGGCTGCGGGCCGCATGGCCGGTGAGCGACCGCATGGAGCTGTTCGGCCGGATCGAGAACCTGACCGATGCCCGCGCCGAAACGGTCAGCGGCTATGGCAGCTATGGCCGCACCGTCCATGCCGGGGCGCGGGTCCGCTTTTGATGCGCCGGCGGCTGCCCTTGCTGCTGCTGCCGCTGGTGGCCATGCTGGGCGGCTGCGGGCCAAAGGTGGCCATTGCGCCGGGCCAGATCGTCTCAAACAATCCCTGTATCGACGCGATCTTGGCAGAGATTGCCGCACCGGGACAAATTGGTGCCGTCAGCATCTGGTCACACGACCCCGCCTCCGCCTCAGCGCCGCTCAGCTGGTCGCGCCAAATGCCCGCTTTAGGGCTGACCGCGGAAGAGGTCATCGCCGCGCGGCCAAAGCTGCTGCTGACCGGTAATTTGGCGCAAGGGGGAACACAGGCCGCCCTTGCCGCCGCTGGCATCCCGATGCGCGCTTATGGCGTGCCTGCAACGATTGACGATAGCCTGACGCAAATTGCCGATGTCGCCCAGGCAATTGACCGCAAGGCGGCGGGCGCGGCGCTTGTCGCGCGCATTCGCGCAGCGACACAGCCGGTCCACCGGGCCAAGCGGCCCAGCGCCATCATCTGGCAATCGGGCGGCTTTGTGCCCGGCAAAGGCACGTTGCAGGACGCGATGCTGGACCGGGCGGGCTTTGCCAATGCCAGTGCGACTTATGGGTTGAAACAATGGGATGTCTTGCCCATCGAGACGCTGATGAAAAATCCGCCCGATATCATCTTCATGCCCATGACCGCGATGGGCGATGACGGGCGAGCGCTTGTCGCGCGGCAAAAGCTGCTGCGCCATAGTGCGGGCCACACGCGGGTCATGCCCTTTCCGGACCGGCTGCTGTTTTGCGGCGGCCCGACCATGATTGAGGCAATGCAGCGCCTGAAGGCCGCCGCATGACCCGGCCCGTCCCCCTGCTCATCACGGTGGCCGCCACCGCCTTTGTGATCGCGCTGATGGCGGGGAAAAGCTGGATTGCGCCCAGCCTGTGGCTCACGGCATCGCCCGAAGGCTGGATCATGGCCGAACTGCGCCTGCCCCGCGCGATCTTGGGCGCGACGATTGGCGCCGTGCTTGGCCTGTCCGGCGCGGTGTTGCAGGGTTATTTGCGCAATCCGCTGGCCGACCCGACGGTGGTTGGCGTATCGGCCAGCGCCGCTTTGGGCGGCGTGCTGGCGATTGTCCTGGGCTTATCGGGTCTCGCCCTGTTCGGGTTTGCGATGGTGGGCGCCGCCATCAGTGTCGCGCTTTTGGTGATGCTGGCCGGTCGCGGCGGCGGGCCTTTGGCCTTCATTCTGGCGGGCATGGTCCTGGCCACACTTGCCGGGTCGCTGACCGCCCTGGTCATCAGCCTGGCCCCCAACCCCTTTGCCACCAGCGAGATTGTGGCGTGGTTGATGGGCGCGCTGACCGATCGGACGATGGATGATGTGCGCCTTGCCCTGCCCTTCATGGCGCTGGGCAGCCTCATCCTTTTATCGACGGGACGCGCGCTGGATGCGCTGACCCTTGGCGAAGAGGCGGCCCGCAGCCTGGGGTTTGACCCGGCCCGGCTGCAATGGCGCGTGGCGCTGGGCACGGGTCTTGCCGTTGGCGCATCGGTTGCGGTGACCGGTGTCGTGGGCTTTGTCGGCCTGATCGTCCCGCATGTCTTGCGCCGTCTGGTTGGGGAACGGCCATCGGCGCTGCTGATCCCGTCGGCGCTGGGTGGCGCCATCCTGACGCTGATTGCGGACAGCGCGGTCCGGCTGACGCCCGGCCCGGGCGAAATCCGGCTGGGCATCGCCATGGCGGCGCTAGGCGCGCCCTTTTTCCTGATCCTGTTGGCGCGGTTGCGCCGGGGGGATGCATGATCCGCATCGACCAATTGACCATTGATCTGGCTGGCCGTCGCGTGCTGGATGGCGTGTCGCTGGATCTGCCCAAGGGGCAAGTCACGGTTATTCTGGGACCAAATGGCGCCGGCAAATCAACATTGCTGCGCGCGATGGCCGGTCTGCTGCCCCCGAACAGCGGCACCATCACCCTTGATGGCGCACCGCTGGCGGCGCTGCCCCTGCGGGATCGGGCCAAACGGATTGGCTATTTGCCGCAAAATGGGGCGCCGGCCTGGGCGGTGACCGTCCGCGACCTTGTGGCCCTGGGCCGATTGCCGCACCGCGCGCCATGGGCGGCCGCATCGCCCGCGGATGCCCATGCGGTTGAGGCCGCCCTTATGGCCACGGATCTGCTGGCGCTTGCCGATCGCACCGTCGACAGCCTGTCCGGCGGCGAACGCGCCCGTGCGACCTTTGCCCGTGTTCTGGCGGGCGAAAATGACTGGATCTGTGCGGATGAACCGCTCGCCAGCCTTGATCCGCCGCATCAGCACGACGTGTTGCGCCTCTTGCGGCGCGCCGCCGATAGCGGCAAGGCCGTGGTCGTTGTGCTGCACCAGTTGATGGCGGCGGCGGCCCTTGCCGATCAGATCATCCTGCTGAAGCAGGGCCGGGTTCTGTGCGCGGGCCCGAAAGACGCCATGCTGACGGCCGAAAATCTGTCACAGGCCTTTGATATGCCCATGGCCGTGCACAAGATCGACGGCCAGACCGCCATCCTGCCGCATGCGCCCACCCTTGCCGACCCGAAGCCGTCCGCCTAGAGGCGGCAACATGACCGAAACCGCGCCGCTAAAGCTGTTCAACAGCCTGACCCGCCAAGTCGAACCCTTTACGCCCGTCCATCCGGGCGAGGCGCGCGTCTATACCTGCGGCCCAACGGTCTATAACTTCCAGCATATCGGCAATATGCGCGCCTATGTTTTTGCCGACACGCTGGGCCGCACGTTGAGCTTTAAGGGCTATCAGCTGCGCCATGTGATCAACATCACCGATGTCGGCCATCTGACCTCTGACGCTGATGCCGGCGATGACAAGATGGAAAAGGCCGCCGCGCAACAGGGCAAATCGGCCTGGGACATCGCCAAATTCTATACCGACGCCTATTGGACCGATATCGACCGGCTGAACATTCGCCAGCCTTATCAATGGTCGATTGCGACCGATTATGTCCCCCGGATGATCGAATTTGCGCAGTCGATTGCCGATACGCATTGCTATGAACTGCCCTCTGGCCTGTATTTCGACACCTCAACCGTGGCCGATTATGGCCGCTTGGCGCGCGCCGCGACAGATGACGGCGAAAGCCGGATCGACCCTGTCGAGGGTAAGCGCCACGCCGCCGATTTTGCGATCTGGCGCAAAACGCCCGCAGGCGAGACACGGCAAATGGAATGGGACAGCCCCTGGGGCCGCGGGGCGCCGGGATGGCATCTTGAATGCTCTGTCATGTCAGAAGCGCTGCTGGGCCTGCCATTTGATATTCACACCGGCGGCATCGACCATCGGGAAATTCATCACCCCAATGAAATTGCCCAAAACCAAGCCTTTACCAATTGCGGCAGCCTGAGTTGCAGCGAGAATTCTGGCGCGCGCATCTGGATGCACAATAATTTCCTGATCGATCGCGGCGGGAAGATGAGCAAATCGACGGGCGATTTTCTGCGTTTGCAGGTGCTGGTGGATCGCGGCTTTCATCCGCTGGCCTATCGCTTGCTGTGCCTGCAGGCGCATTATCGCAGCGAGCTGGAGTTTAATTTTGATCATCTGGCGGCCGCGGCCACGCGCCTGAAGCGGCTGGTGATGGCTGTTACGCAGGTCCGCGCACAGGGCGATGCGGCGCCAAATGTTACCGATGGCCGGCTGTGCGACCTGCTGGCCCGGTTCGACGCGGCGATTTCGGATGATCTCAACACCGCTGTTGCCCTGACGGTGCTGGATGAGGCCGTGGCGCTCAAGAAAGTCGATGCCGGGCAAAAGCTGGCCGTGATCGCGCAGATGGACGCGGTTCTGGGTCTCAACCTGACCTGCCTCAACCGCAGCGACCTGCGGGTGCGGCCCGCCGCGGCGCAGATCGAAGCCGACGATATTGAAGATGCGCTCAACCGCCGCAAAGAGGCCCGCGCTGCCAAGGATTTTGCGGCGTCTGACGCGATCCGCGATTCCCTGCTTGCCAGAGGCGTCGAGGTGATGGACGGTGATCCCCTGGGCTGGGACTGGAAAGTATAGTGTTTTGACACAAACGGGTGCGTGGATTGGTCTTGCGCTTATTCATCTGATGCCGGCGCTTGCCTTTTTCCGGCCCGCAACGCTGACCCGGCTTTACGATATTGATGCGGCCAGTCCGCTCTTTCTCCTGACCCGCCATCGCGCCAGCCTGTTCCTCGGCATCTTCGTGGCCTGCCTCTGGGCGTCGATCCACCCCGAAGCCCGGCCATTGGCGAGCCTGCTGACCGGTATATCCATGCTGAGTTTTCTCTGGCTCTACTGGCGTGCGGGCAGGCCCCTGGCCCTTCGGACCATTGCCCTGGTGGATCTGATCGGTTTACCCTTTCTTCTCATCGCCCTGTTGGGAGCTTTCTGATCCTCATGACCATCGCTGTAATGTCCGCACTCGTCCGCCCCTTGATCGAAGCGCATATGCCCGCCGATATCGACGCCCGCTGGTTCACAACCAAGGATGAGGCGATGGCGCTGGCGCCATTGGCCGATATTGGCTGGTTCGACATGTACGACAAAGCGGATATGGCCGAAACCATTGCCGCGGCCACGCAGTTGAAATGGCTGAATTCCATTTATGCAGGGGTCGATGGCATGCCGCTTGATCTGCTGCGTGCGCGTGGCGTGCAGGTGACGAATGGGGCCGGCATCAACGCGATCACCATCGCCGAATATGTCGTCATGGGCATGCTGACCATGGCCAAGGGCTATCGGCAGGTGGTCCATGCGCAGGATCGGCACGAATGGCTGATCGATTCCCCGGGCAAGGTCGAGTTATTTGGCTCAAAAGCCTTGCTGCTGGGCTATGGCGCCATCGGCAAGCTGATTGATGAACGACTGAAGGCCTTTCAGGTCGATGTTACGGTGGTGCGCCGCACCCCTGCGCCGGGGGTGCTGACCCCCGATGCCTGGCGCGCGCGGCTTGGCGATTTTGACTGGGTGATCCTTGCTGTGCCCGCCACCGCCGAAACCGATGGCATGATTGGCGCGGCTGAACTGGCCGCGATGAAATCCAGCGCCCGGCTGATCAACATCGCGCGGGGATCGGTTGTCGATCAGGCGGCCCTGGTCGCCGCGCTGCAAGCTGGCGAGATTGCCGAGGCCTTTCTGGACGTGACCACGCCAGAGCCGCTGCCCCCCGGCGACCCGCTTTGGGGCTTGCCCAATGCCCATGTGACCATGCATTTGTCAGGCCGGGCACAAGACAAGATGTTCATCCGGTCGGCCCAACGATTCTTGGATAATCTCAATCGGTTTCGCGCAGGCGAACCGCTTCAGCCGCTCGTCAACCTGGACCTGGGATATTGATCATGACACCAGCCGAAATGTCACAGAAATGGCACGCCGTTGCACTGTCGGGCGACGAAGCGGCGATTGCGGGCCTGCTGCACGATGACGCCGTTTTTGAAAGTCCGGTTGTGCACACGCCGCAACGCGGCAAGCCCATCACCCTCAAATATCTGGCGAGTGCCGGCAAGGTATTTGGCAATGGCACCTTTCATTATGTCGGTGAATGGACAGCGCCCAACAGCCTGATCCTTGAATTCAATGCGGAAATTGATGGGATCACGATTGACGGCATCGACATGATCACATGGGATGATGCTGGGCTGATCACCAATTTCAAGGTCATGGTCCGCCCGCTCAAGGCGGTGAACATGCTGCACCAGAAAATGGGCGAAATGCTCAGCCGGATGAGCAGCGCTGCCTAATGGCCGGGCGGCCATCTCCATTGGCATCAAACTGTCATAATATGACGTTAAGGTCATTTTCATGACCGATGTTTCGCCAACCGAGATTCTGGATTTGCTGCAAACTCCGGCGCTGCTGCTGCGCAACGACCGGATTATCTGTGCCAATCCGCCTGCCATGGCGATGTTTGGCCGCCATATCGAAGGCGAAGATGTCCGCATCGCCCTGCGCCATCCCGATGCGGTCGCGCTGCTGACATCTGGACGAAACGACAGCGCGCGCGTGTCTGGGCTAACCAGTCCGGGCAGCCTTTGGGACATTGCCAGCCACGGCCTGCAAGACGGCACCCGGCTCATCACACTGACCGATATATCGGTGCAGGAAAGCGTGGCCCGCGCCCATGCCGATTTCGTCGCCAATGCCAGCCATGAACTGCGCACACCGCTGGCCGCCGTGCTGGGCTATGTCGAAACGCTCAAGGATCCAAAGGCCGGGGGGCAAGAGGCAACGCGGCTGCGCTTTCTGGATATCATCGCCAAGGAAGCGCAGCGGATGCAGTCCTTGGTTGAAGACCTGATGTCGCTGTCCCGCATTGAGGCCAGCAAACATCAGGCCCCGACCGACAAGATCGATCTTGCCGCCATTGCGCGCCAATGCGTCAGCGAATGCGGCCAGACCGACCGGGTCCGTTTTCAATCCGAAGCCGGCGACGCCTATGTGGCGGGCGACCGTGGTCAATTGGCGCAGGTGGTGCGCAATTTGATCGACAACGCCCTGAAATATGGGGGCGCCGACACCCCCGTGACGGTGAAGGTGGAAAAAGGCGCATCCGGCTGGATCATCGTTTCTGTCATGGATCAGGGCGAAGGCATTGCGCCCCAGCATATGCCGCGCCTGACCGAACGTTTTTATCGCGCAGATCCGGCCCGCAGCCGCCAAATTGGCGGCACCGGCCTTGGACTGTCGATCGTCAAGCATATCGTGGAGCGCCATCGCGGGCGGTTCGATATCGTCAGCAGGTTGGGCCAAGGGACAAGCGCAACCTGCCTGTTTCCGCCCTTTTAAGGGCCTGTCACAGAAGTGTCACGCAAGTGACATAGTCCCGCATCGACTCGATCAGGAGGGCAATAACTCATGCGTTTTGTTTCGACTTTTGCGGTGGTTACCGTTTCCGCCATTGCGCTGAGCGCCTGTGGTGGCCAAAGCTCTGGCGACAGCCGTGACTTTGTGCGGATCGTTGGCTCGTCAACGGTTTACCCCTTTGCATCGGCGGTCGCTGAATCTGCGGCCAAAACCGCCGGCATCAAGCCCCCTGTGATCGAATCGACCGGGACAGGCGCGGGCATGAAGCTGTTTTGTTCCGGCGTCGGCGTTGCCACGCCCGATATCGTCAACGCATCGCGGCGCATGAAGGCTTCGGAATATGAAGATTGCGCCAAGAATGGCGTGAAGGACATTGTCGAAGTTCAGGTTGGCCTGGATGGCATCGCCTTTGCTGAAGCCACCGGCGGCCCGAACATGAAGCTGACCCCGGCCGATGTGTACAAGGCACTGGCCGCAACGCCTTTTGGCAAGCCGAACACAGCCAAGACCTGGGCTGATGTGAACCCCAGCCTGCCGGCAATTCCGATCAGCGTCTATGGTCCGCCGTCCACATCCGGCACGCGCGACGCCTTGGCCGAACTGATCCTGACCAAGGGCTGCGACACAGACCCGGCGATGAAGGCCCTGAAGGCCAGCGACAAGGACAAGCATAAGGACATTTGCACCAAGGTCCGCGAGGACGGCGTCTATGTGGACGCGGGTGAAAATGACAATCTGATCGTCCAGAAAATCGCCGCCAATCCAAAGGCCATCGGCATTTTCGGCTTTTCCTTCCTCGAAGAGAATATGGACAAGCTGAAGGGCATCCCGATGGACGGCATTGCGCCGACCTATGCGACCGTGTCTGACTTTAGCTATCCTGGTGCCCGCCCGCTTTATATCTACATCAAGGCGGCGCATCTGAAGGCAGTCAAAGGCATTAAGGAATTCGCCGTTGAATTCTCCAAAGCCTGGGGCCCGGACGGTTATCTGAAGCAGAAGGGCATGGTCATCGCGCCGGACGATGTGCGCACAGCCAATGCTGACATTGCCACGTCGATGAAGCTTATGGATCCGGCTGGTCTTAAGTAATCTGCCATGACGTTTTCGATCCTCCTTTTTCTGGTCGCCGGGCTTGGCCTGATCGGCTGGCTCGTCGCCCGGGCAAAGGCGCAAAAACTCAATACAGGCCGGGGTGCGCTCCATTCGCGCCCCGGCCATCATGGCTGGCACATGGCGCTGTGGATCATGATCCCGGCCCTGCTTGGCCTGTTCGGCTGGAACGCGATCTCTCCCGGCTTTGTAAAGGCCGCGATTTTGGCTGACCCGGCCGCGGCGGCGCTCCCGATGATGGAGTTTGAACGCAACGCCAT
>JBJOJQ010000201.1:0-2897 GCA_046046525.1 Pseudomonadota bacterium | reverse complement strand
CGCCCCGCCGCATCAAGGTGCGGACAAAGGGCTGGGAATAGCGGTCAAGCCATTGGCGGCCGGGCAAGGCTTCACCCGTTTCGGGATGGGTCACAGGCCCCGCCGGCGTCCGGACCATGTTGAGCATGATGAATTCCCGACCGTCATCCGCCTCCAAAAAGGCGCGCATCACCTGCGGGTCATTGCCGGTGGCGATCAGCTTTGGCGTATATTCGTCAAGAAAGGCATCGACTTCGGCCTGGCTCAAGGCTTTGCGAAAGCCATCGTAAAACCAGATAAACAGGCCATAAAGAATGAAGGCTGCACCCCAGATCACCATGGCTGTCGACATATCCCCTCCCCCCGGCCGTGGATCGGCCTGTTGTGATGGGGCAATGTGTCGGCAATTGCCGCTTATGGCCAGTGGGAAAATGGGCGGCGTCAATCCGGGTTGACGGCCGGGCTGTCGGTTGCCGTGTCGCGTGTCGCAAGCGGGCCGAGATGCTGTGTCATCGCTTCAAAAATCGCGCCAGAATGCGCCATGGCGGCTTCGCTTGCGCACGCCATTTCGGCGGCAAGGCCAGAGCTGAGCGTGCGGGCAAAATCCATCTGAATGGCCATGACTTCGGCGGGCGTTGGCGCCGCTGCCGCAGCTTTGAAGGCCTGATGTGCCTGTTCAATATGGTTGCGGCCCAGGGCTTGCAGGCGTCGTGCGGTCTGATCAACAAAGCCCAGCGTCAATTTGGTCAAATCCGTTGCCAGAGCCATCTGGCCATGGTGCAGGTCCATCAGGCGTGCGCCCGCATCATTGGCATGGCCCATGGCTGTATCCAGCTGGCCGATGGCCGCGTCCATGAATGCGCTGCCGATATCCCCTGTCTCTTTGTCGGTCATCTCTCCATCTCCTTTGCCAGATAAAATCGCGGGCCCGCCCAAGGCGCGCTCAGGCGGCCGTCCAGCCCCCATCCATGGACAGATTGGCGCCCGTGATGTTGGACGCCGCGGCTGAACACAGGAACAGGCAGGCCGCCGCTACATCCTCAACCGTTACAAATTGCTTAGTGGGCTGCGCGTGCAGCAGCACATCGTTGATCACCTGTTCCCGCGTCAGCCCGCGAGAGGCCATGGTTTCGGGGATCTGCCCTTCGACCAGCGGCGTCCAGACATAGCCGGGGGAGATGCAATTCGCCGTCACGCCATGCGGGGCCAGTTCCAACGCGACCGTTTTGGTCAGGCCATCAACGCCATGTTTGGCGGCGACATAGGCGGATTTGAACGGGGACGCGATTTTGGAATGGGCCGAGGCGATGTTGATAATCCGGCCCCAGCCACGCTGGCGCATGCCGGGCACGGCGGCGCGGATCGCATGAAAGGCGGCCGACAGGTTGATCGCCAGGATCTGATCCCATTTTTCGGTGGGAAAGCTTTCAATCGGCGAAACAAACTGGATACCGGCATTGTTGATCAACACATCGACGCTGCCAAAACGCTCTTCGGCCATGGTCAGCATCGCGCCAATCGCATCGGGGTTCAGCATATTGGCCGGATCAAAACAGCAGGCCACGCCATAATCCTGGGCAATTGCCGCGCGCGTTGCCTCAACAGTGTCGGCATCGCCCAAGCCATTGAGAATGATGTTGGCGCCTTCAGCGGCCAGCGCGCGGGCAATGGCCAGGCCAATCCCGGATGTAGAGCCTGTGATGACGGCCGTTTTCTGGTGCAAGCGCATACCCATATCCTGTTCAGTCCGGGAAAAAGGGGCCGTTTACTTGCCAGCCGCAGCAGCGGCGATGGACGCGGCCACGCTGCCCGCCATCTGGATCTGGGCTGCACGATCCGTGATGCCATAGCGCGCGGCAATCGTGTCAAAGCTCGTCCAGCTTACCCAGACACGATGTTCGGCATCTTCAAACACCAGCATCCGCACCGGCCAGTCGAGCCCGGCATAGGGGCTGGATTGCAGAAACTGGATGCCCAGTGGCGGGTTACCGAAAATGATCAGCGTGGACCGCTGCACCGGCAAATTGGCCTGTGCCCCCAGCGCAGCCTGATCAATCTGATCGAACAGGCGGATGCCCTTGGCGGCGACATCTGCCTTTAACCGGGCAACGGTCTCGTCAAAGCTGTTTGTGCTTTGCAGGCGCAAAATGCCCGCGGGTGCTGCGGCCGGTGCGGGTGCGGATGCTGCTGGGGCAGCGGCCTGTGCCGCCGGACTTGCCAGCGCCAGCGCACCAGCAATCCATGGCAAAGCGCGCGTCAGATAATGGGTCGGCATGATCAATCCTCCTTGAAAATCGGCGCCGGGCGCAGCGCGGGCAGGGGCTGCCTCACGCATCAGCGTGCGCAAGCGTTATATTCATAGGGGTGCCGCATCGTAGAATCGCTTCAGACACACTATTGGCGTTTCACGGATCAGAGTTCGGCATGAGCTATTTGTTCAGCAAGTCTGAGGGCAAAAACATCCCCGCATTAAGTCAGTCAACGCAGCAGCTCGCAAAGCTTGAGCATGACATTTACGTTTCGGCTGGCGTTGAAGCGCGCATGAAAGAAATGATCGTTCGCGCCTGCCAAAATTGATGACCATCAAGGAGTGGGGACTCACTCTGCGCTATGGACATATTGTTTTGGGCATCGGACTTGTAGTGGAGCTGCCCTGTGCCCTGGCGTCCGACCCCTTGGCGTCGGGCTTTCACCATAAAGAGGCCATTTCAGGGGAGGGCGCCAGGAACCAAGGGCGGAAAATCGCCTCTCTTAGGTTACCCTAAAAACAAAGGATGTTTAAAAACAAGAATATAGACATGGTGGAGCTGAGGGGAATCGAACCCCTGACCTCATCATTGCGAACGATGCGCTCTACCAACTGAGCTACAGCCCCGCATGCCTGGTCGCGGCCTTAGCGGCGCGCGGCGCGGGTTGCA
>JBJOJQ010000193.1:0-3021 GCA_046046525.1 Pseudomonadota bacterium | reverse complement strand
AAGCAACCGCGTTAACCTTCAGATCCTGCCGCCCCGCCGGGGCTGGATCGTGGATCGCAAAGGGCGCCCCATTGCGCTCAATAAAACCGCGTTTCGCGTCGACCTGATCCCCGATCGGCTGGTTGATCGCGACGGGGTTTTGACCCAGTTGCAATCCATCATGCGGCTGTCCCCAGAGGATGTTGAACGCGTGAAGGCGGATCTGAAAAAAGCCGCCGGTTTTCAACCTGTTCCTGTCGCAGAAAATATCGACTGGGAAACATTCGCCTCGGTCAGCCTGCGTACGCCGGATATGCCGGGCGTCGCCCCAAGCGAATATTTCACCCGTTTCTATCCCGAAGGCGCCAGCGTTGCGCATCTGATCGGCTATGTCGGGGCCGCCTCTGCCAAGGATTATGAGGATAATCGGGATCCGTTGCTGATCACGCCGGGCTTTAAAATTGGCAAAGCGGGCCTTGAAAAAACGCAGGAAAACCTGCTGCGTGGCACGCCCGGCGCGAAACGGACCGAAGTCACGGCGCGGGGCAAGCTGGTGCGGGATCTGGCGACACGGCCCGATACTCCCGGCAAAACCGTGCGCCTGACCATTGATGCCGGGTTGCAGGACTTTACCGGACGACGCCTGGGGCTGGAATCGGGTGCGGCCGTTGTCATCGACACGCAGACCGGGGGCATTTTGACGCTGGCCTCTATGCCCGCCTTTGATCCCAACAGCTTTTCGGACGGGATTGGCCGTCTGGAATGGAAAATGCTGCAAGAGGATGATCACATCCCGATGCTCAACAAGGCGATGCAGGGCCTGTATCCGCCCGGATCCACGGTCAAGCCCGCCGCATCTTTGGCTTTGTTGCAGCATGGCGTTGACCCGGAAGAGGTTGTCATCTGCAATGGCGGCTATACGCTGGGCCGGCGGACCTTCCGCTGCCTTGGTCGCCATGGCCCGATGAACATGCGCGATGCCTTGATGAAAAGCTGCAACACCTATTTCTATGCGATGGGACGGCGGATCGGCTATGATCGCATTGCGCCGATCGCCCGGCTGCTGGGCATGGGCGAAGAATTTGATCTGCCGATGCCGTCGCAGCGTTATGGCACCGTCCCCGACAGCGCGTGGAAGAAGCGTAAGTTCGACAAGGAATGGTCGCAGTCGGATACACTCAACGCAACCATTGGCCAGGGCTATGTGCAGGTGAGCCCGTTGCAGCTCGCGGTGCTGGCCGCCCGCATCGCCTCTGGCAAGCAGATCCAGCCCTATCTGATCCAGGGGCAGCAAAAGCCAATGAAGCCCCTGCCCATTCCAGAGGCGCATCTGGCCGTGGTGCGTGACGGCATGGACCTTGTGGTCAATGGCGCCGGAACCGCCGTTGCCAGCCGCCTGCCGCTTGAAAATGTGCGGATGGCGGGCAAAACCGGAACCGCGCAGGTCCGCAAAATCGCCGGTGGCCAGCGCGGCCAATCGGGCGACTGGAAATATCGCGACCATGGGCTGTTCGTCTTTTTCACCCCGGTCGAGGCCCCCCGCTATGCTGGCGCTGTCGTCATTGAACATGGCATGGGCGGCGCCCGGGCCGCGGCCCCGGTAGCCAAAAGCATGATGACCTATCTGTACGACCCGGCCAAGGCGATGGAGGAATTAACGGCGCTGGAAGCCAATTGGGGGGGCGATGTGAACACGCGCATGGCACGCAAAGCCGCGGCTTGGCGGGCCGCCAGCCAAAGCAACGCCGCGGCCAAGGCTGGCGCCCAAGGCAGCGTCGAGGACGCCGAAATCCGTCAATCCAGCGAAGGCACACCGCAACCCGCAACACCCGTCAATCGGGATGCCGCCGCCACGCCTGAGCCTGAAACGGCGAACGGCCCGGTTTCGACCAATGGCGCGCCGTCGCCAGATGCCGGCCCGCGCCGCGCCGAACGGCGCCCGGATGCAGAGGCCCGCCGCTGATGACCGACGGCTTTGTCCCTGCCCCATTGTTACGCCTGCCATGGCGCCTGCTCTTTCTCCTCATCGGATTAGGCGGATTTGGCGCTGTGATCCTCTATTCCGCCGCCGGGGGATCCTTATCGCCCTGGGCGTCCAGCCATGCCATTCGCTTTGCGGTTTTCCTGACGATGGCGATCCTGATGTCGCGCATTCCCGAAGGGGTGTATGCGCGCTTTGCCCTGCCGGGCTATATCGGCATTCTGATCCTGTTGATCGGCGTGGAATTGATCGGCGCGATTGGCGGCGGCAGCCAGCGCTGGCTGGATCTGGGCTTTATCCGCCTGCAACCGTCTGAATTGATGAAATTGGCCATCGTTCTTGCCACCGCCCGTTTTTACGCGATGCTGCCGGCGGGCGAAATCCGCAAATGGACGGCCATCTGGCCACCGCTGGTGCTGTTGGGCCTCCCCTTCCTCTTGGTGCTGGTGCAACCCGATCTGGGGACCGCAACGATGATTGCCACGGGGGGACTGACCGTCATGTTTCTGGCGGGCATTCCGCTGCGCCTGTTCGTGGTTAGCGGCGTCGCCGGGGCCGCTGCGCTGCCTGTGATCTACAGCCTGCTGCACGAATATCAGAAGAAACGGGTTCTCATCTTCCTCAACCCCGAAGAAGATGCCCTGGGCGCGGGTTATCACATCACGCAATCGAAAATCGCGATTGGCTCTGGCGGGATTTTTGGGAAAGGCTTTCTCAACGGCACGCAAAGCCATCTCGACTATCTGCCCGAAGGCCATACCGATTTCGTCTTTGCGACCATGGCCGAGGAATGGGGGCTGATCGGCGGCCTTGCGATCATCATCGCCTTTGTGCTGGTTGGCCGCTGGGGCCTCAACGTGGCGCAGCGCGCGAATAGCCGGTTTGGCCGCCTGACAGCTGCCGGCCTGTCGATGACGATCTTTTATTATGTCACGATCAACCTGCTGATGGTGATGGGCCTTGCACCCGTTGTCGGCATTCCCCTGCCCATGGTGTCGCATGGCGGAACGGCGATGCTGACCGTGATGCTGTGCCTGGGCATCCTGATGTCGATTGAGCGC
>JBJOJQ010000077.1:0-20899 GCA_046046525.1 Pseudomonadota bacterium | reverse complement strand
ATGTCGGCCGATCCCATCAGCGCAACAAGATCTGCGCCCAGATCGGCACTGTCCGGCACGGCCCCAAGGGCTGGCACCTTGGCCCATGCCTTATATTCGGCCGGGCTGACATAGGGGCGTTCATATTCGGGCGCTTCATCTGCCAAGGGCGCAAGCGGAATATCGGCCACGGTTTCGCCATTGAATTTCAGCACCATATGGCCGGTATCGGTGATCGTCCCGATCACGGCAAAGTCCAGTTCCCATTTGCGGAAGATGGCCTCTGCCTCAGCCTCGCGGCCGGGCTTCAGCACCATCAACATGCGCTCCTGACTTTCAGAGAGCATCATTTCATAGGGCGTCATCCCGGTTTCGCGACAGGGGACTTTGTTCATATCCAGCTCAATACCGACGCCGCCCTTGGACGCCATTTCGACCGAGGAGGAGGTCAGGCCCGCCGCGCCCATATCCTGAATGGCGACAATCGCGTCTGATGCCATCAGTTCCAGGCACGCCTCGATCAGCAGCTTTTCGGTAAAGGGATCGCCCACCTGAACGGTTGGCCGCTTTTCTTCGGAATCCTCGGTAAAATCAGCCGAGGCCATGGTGGCGCCATGGATGCCGTCGCGCCCGGTTTTCGACCCGACATAGACCACCGGATTGCCGATACCGGCGGCGGCACAGTAAAAAATCTTGTCGGTCTGGGCGACGCCGACGGTCATCGCATTGACCAGAATATTGCCATCATAGGCCGGGTGGAAATTCACCTCTCCGCCCACGGTCGGCACGCCCACGCAATTGCCATAGCCGCCAATGCCGCGCACCACGCCCGAAATCAGGTGGCGCATCTTGGGGTGATCAGGACGGCCAAAGCGCAGGGCATTCATATTGGCCACCGGCCGCGCGCCCATGGTGAACACATCGCGCAAAATGCCGCCGACGCCTGTTGCTGCGCCCTGATAAGGCTCGATATAGGACGGGTGATTATGGCTTTCCATTTTGAAGATGGCCGCATCGCCATCGCCAATATCAATCACGCCCGCATTTTCGCCCGGCCCCTGGATCACCCAAGGCGCTTGTGTCGGCAGCTTTTTCAGGTGAAAGCGCGAGGATTTATAGGAGCAATGCTCCGACCACATGACCGAAAAAATGCCCAGCTCTGTCAAATTGGGTTCGCGCCCCATCGCGTTGAGGACGCGGGCATATTCTTCCGGAGACAAGCCGTGTTCGGCGACGATTTCGGGTGTGATCTGGGACATGGCCGGGCCTTAGCGCTGGAAAGTGATTCCGCCTAGTCCTGACTGCGCCAAAGGTCGAGGGGGAAGCGCCCGGCCCCTACCCACGCCAGCGCCGCCCATCAGGCCCTAAAGATCGAACTGCACCCCCTGCGCCAAAGGCAGGTCGCGGCCATAGTTCACCGTGCTGGTTTGGCGGCGCATATAGGCCTTCCAACTGTCTGACCCGGATTCGCGGCCGCCGCCCGTTTCCTTTTCTCCGCCAAAGGCCCCGCCAATTTCGGCACCCGATGTCCCAATATTGACATTGGCAATGCCACAATCGCTGCCCGTGGCCGAGGTAAATAGCTCTGCCTCACGCAGATCATTGGTGAAGATTGACGAGGACAGACCCTGCGAGACGCCATTTTGAAGCGCGATGGCCTCGTCCAGATCATCATAGCCGCACACATAAAGGATCGGCGCAAAGGTTTCATAAAGCATGAGGCCGCATTGCTGGGGCATGGCAACAAGCGCTGGCGTCACATAAACGCCGGGCCGGTCCAGCCGATCGCCCCCGGTCACGCGGCCGCCAACGGCCTTGGCCGCCGCAAGCGCCGCCTGCATGGCGCCAAAGGCCTGTTCATCGATGAGCGGCCCCATCAGCGTATCGGGATCACGCGGATCGCCGATCCGGATAGAGGCGGTCGCGGCCTTGAGCCGGGCCATGAACCGATCATGGATGGATCGATGCAGGAAAAGCCGCCGCAGCGAGGTGCAGCGTTGCCCACTGGTCCCCATGAACCCAAAGGCACAGGCGCGCAGGGCGAGATCAAGATCGGCGCTGGGCGTGACGATGGTGGCATTATTGCCCCCCAGTTCCAGCAGGACGCGGCCAAAGCGGCGGGCAACGCGTTCCCCCACGCTGCGGCCCATGCGCGTGCTGCCCGTGGCAGACACAAGGCGCATGCGCGGATCGTCAATCAACGCGGTGCCAATATCGGCGCCGCCCAGCACCAATTGCGACAGATGCGGCGGTGCTTGCGGGAAATCAGCCGCGACCTGATCAAAAATCGCCTGCACGGCCAATGCGGTCAGCGGTGTCTTTTCCGATGGCTTCCAGACGACGGAATCGCCACAGACAAGGGCGAGCGCGGCATTCCACGACCAAACAGCGACCGGAAAGTTAAAGGCGGTGATGATCGCCACCGGGCCCAGCGGGTGCCAGCTTTCGGTCATGCGATGCAGCGGGCGTTCGCTCGCGATGGTCAGCCCGTAGAGCTGGCGCGACAGGCCGACTGCAAAATCGCAAATGTCGATCATCTCTTGCACTTCGCCCAGGCCTTCGGAGATTGGCTTGCCGCAATCGATCGTGACAAGCTGACCCAGCTTGGCCTTGTGCGTGCGCAGCGCCATGCCAAATTGACGGACCAATTCCCCCCGCACCGGGGCGGGAACACGCCGCCAGCGATCAAATGCCTCATGCGCCCGGGCCGCGGCCAGTGCGATGTCTTCGGCGGTGGCGTCTGTCACCTGCGCCACAACGGCGCCATCTATGGGAGAGGTAATGCTGCGCGCACCCCCGGTCCAAAGGGCATCAGCAACCCCCAATTGGCGCATCAGGACGGGCAGGTCATCGGCAGGCTTTGGATCAGTCATGGCGGGTATGTAGGCGTTGCGCGGCAAAAAGAAAGCACCGGGCAGGGCGATGCCCCATAAGAAAAAGGCCGACCCAAAGGCCGGCCTTTTCCATGTTCAGTCCGGAAGGTCCGATCAGGCGTTGTCGCCGTCATCCGCCGCCGCAGCTTCGGCCGGAGCCTCTTCTGCGATGGTGCCGGGTTCGGCATTCGGATCAAACTCTTCGGTAAAGCCGGCGACGTCCTTTTCGAACATCTGGGCAAGGATATCCACGCCCTGGCTCTGCAGATCAGCCTCTTCCGGAGAGCGGGCGACGTTGATCTTAACAGTCACGGCCACTTCCGGGTGCAGCGAGACCTTGACGTCATAAACGCCAATGGCCTTGATCGGCTTATCAAGCACGACCTGCTGCTTTGACACTTTCTTGCCATCGGCCACCAGGGCTTCGACAACGTCGCGCACCGCGACCGAACCGTAAAGCTGGCCCGTGTTCGACGCCTGACGGATCAGCGTCACAGACGCGCCGTCAATGCCCTTGGCAGCGGCCTGCGCATCGGTGCGCTTGGCATCATTGTCGGCAACGATCTTGGCCTTATTGGCTTCGAACAGCTTGCGGTTGGCTTCATTGGCGCGGAGCGCCTTGTTGCGCGGCAAAAGATAATTGCGGGCAAAGCCGTTCTTCACGGTGACAACGTCACCGATCTGGCCAAGCTTTTCCACGCGTTCAAGCAGGATAACATCCATCGGTCGTGCTCCTTACTTAACGATGAAGGGCAGAAGCCCGATGTGGCGTGCGCGCTTGATGGCCTGAGCCAATTCGCGCTGCTTCTTGGCCGAAACGGCGGTGATGCGCGACGGAACGATCTTGCCACGCTCAGAGACAAAGCCCTGCAGCAGACGGACGTCCTTATAGTCGATCTTCGGCGCGTTCTTGCCTGCAAAGGGGCAGCTCTTGCGCCGGCGGAAAAATGGGCGTGCCATGTGTTTTCGCCTTCCTTAGAATTCTTGTTCGTCGTCGCGGCGCGGCTTGCGATCGCGCTCACCCTTACGCATCATCACCGAGGGACCGGCTTCCTGCTCGTCCACGCGGACGGTCATGTAGCGGATCACATCTTCGTTGATCTGCGTCTGGCGTTCCAGTTCGGCAACCACATCACCCGGCGCTTCAAACGCCAGCATGACATAATGGGCCTTGCGGTTCTTGGCGATTTTATAGGCCAGGGTGCGCAGACCCCAGGTTTCCGTCTTGGAAACCTTGCCGCCATTTGATTCGATGATGGTCGTGGCGGTTGCCGCCAGCGCGTCGACCTGAGCCTGGGCCAGATCCTGACGCGCAAGAAATACGTGCTCGTAAAGAGCCATAAAGCTTGCCTTTCCCTACCGATCGCTGACGCCGCCCCATGCGGACGCCCCTCCGGCTTTCTTCGAGTCCCATGAAGGGAGGCTGGCCTTTGGCGGAAAGCGGGCGGAAAAGCAAGGGTGGGCTCACGGCCAAGCGATTTCACGACGAAAGTCGGTATGCGACAACAAGTCGCCGCTCACGCCAACGGATGGGAATGTCACCAGCACCATTTGGACGCCATGTTTGCGCGCCTGCTTCATCGCGGGGACGCAGTCGGTGTCGCCGCTCACCAGAATGAGCCGGTCGACCAAACGCGCCGCCGAATATGTCGCCACATCGAGCCCGATGCGCATGTCGACGCCCTTTTGTTCAAAGACAGGCTGAAAATCAGCGTCATGTAATTCCCGCGGCGTCGTCGGTATCTTTTTGGGGACCCAGCCGCGAAACTTCAACACGCCGCGTCGCACAGCGAAAAGGTCTTTTTGGGCGAGTTGATGAAGCCAGTCCCCTGGCTTTGCGAACATTGTTTTGTTGCCCGACACAGGCAATCGAACTTCACCGCAATAGGGCGCGCAATCATAATAAAGGATGCGGAGCAGCGCCTCGTCAGAAGCTAGGCAGGCATGGGCCACGCGTTCAATATAGTCTGGGTCATAGACCTTCTTGGCGTGCTGTGCCTTGACCCGCAAATGACCGCCATCGATCAAAATCGCTGTCCGGATGTTACGCATAAACAAAACCCCCCGAAACGCTGGCTCCGGGGGGTCTGGATAGTGCCCGCCTACGGGCGTAGCGGAATGCCAGAAAACTAGGCTTTTCTTGCCCTCGCGTCAATTACGGGCAAGCCATTGATACGCCTCAAAAAGGATCACCTGGCCTGTGGATCGCCCTGATATTTCAGTTCCAGATAACGGCCCTGGGTTGCGAGTTTGTGGAGGTCGCCGCTGGCGAGTTGTTCGCTCATGCGTTGCAGCTCTGCATCGACAACGTGCAGACCTTCAACCAATTGTTTATCCGGGCTCATGCCATGGAGGCCCTCACGGCGGAGATGTTCGGGAACGCGGACATAGCCGTTGACAAGTTCGGGCAACTCATCGGCGATCAGACGGCGGATTTCATGCGCGGCTGGTTCACGCTCATCCAGCGTCTGAAGCTGGGGAGCAAGCTGTTCCAGCTTCAGGCCAATGCCATCGACCAGCCGCTGGGCCGGGGGCGGCAGCGCGCGGCGCTGGCTGGCGAGCCAGGCCTCGGTTGACAAGGGCAGCGCCTTTAACGGTGCGCTGGGCAGTTTTTCCGGCGGCAAATGGCGCGTGGCTGGCATCATGATGGCCGCGCAGACGCCGCCGATATAGGCCATGATCGACAGTAAAAAGCCCATGATGCCAATGGGTTTGATCAGCAACGCAAAGGCGGGCACGCCAATCAGGAAGCCAATGGTCAACCACGCCACGCGCTTTGCCTTGATTTTCCCCGCCGTCACAAGGCGCGACACAGCGCGTTGTTGCAGGCGCGATCGGCCACCATGGCGCTGAAGCGCGGCTTCGGCCCGGGCAAGAACATCGTCGCTGCGCATCGGATCCTCTTAGTCGACCGGGGTGAAGGGGGTGGCGGAGCCGGCCTCAAGCGCGCCTTGCGCCTGGCCTTCGGCCCGCGCGATATACCCCTTTGACTTTTCGACTTCGCTTTCCAGCGTATCGACCGTGGTCTTCATCGATATCAGGGCCTTGGCCTTGAATGTATCGATCTGATCCATGGTGACATAAATATTCTGGAAGGCGCGTTGCAGGGTTTCCACGGGGATGGTCGCACTGGCCGCCTGCTCATGGATCTGGGCCGTCTGGTTCTTCAGCATCTCGCCGGTGGAATCGATGATATTCGCGGTTGTCGTGTTGAGCGCCGTGATCTGATCCAGCACCAGCTTTTGCCCGACAAGCGCCTGCGCCACGGTCACGGCAGTGCGCAGCGCCGCCACCGTGGTGGTTGAGGCACGATCGACGCCTTTGATCAGTTCCACATTATTCTTTTTGACAAGATCCAGCGCCAGATAGCCCTGCACCGTAACCGCCATCTGCGTCAGCAAATCCTGCGTCCGCTGGCGTGTATAGAATAACGCCGTTTCCCGGATCGCCTTGGCCTTGGCCGGATCTGACAATTCGATATCGGCGGCCTTGGCCTCCAGCTTGGCATCGAGCGCCTTGGACACATGGATCATCTGTTCCAGCCGGCCCATCGCCGCCCAAAGCGTCTGGCGTTCGACATCAATCGCCGCATTGTCTTTCAGCAGCTCATCCTTGCCCGAGGCAAGATGCGACAAGATCGACGCAATATGCCCCTGGCTGGATTTATAGCTGTCAAAATAATCGCGCATCTTGCTGCCCCAGGGGATGATCCCGAACAGCTTTTTGCGCGTGAACAGATCATCCTTCTTGCCGGGATCCAGATCTTCGATCGTGCGGCGCAGCTCGGCAAGATTGGCGCCGACCGTTGAATCCTGATCCATGGCGCGCACAGGGCGATCGAGAAACCGGTTGGACTGGCCCGCGGCATCGGCGATTTCCCGCCGCCCCATATTGACGAGCTGATCAACCTTCTTGCCGAATTCCGGAGAATTGGGGTCTAGGCTTGCCAGTTCTTCAACAAAGACCTGTGCCTTTTCCTCAAGCGCAGATTTTTTGCCCTCATCAATCGGCACCAGCCCGGCGGCCTTTTGCGGCGTGACCGCGGGCACCGGTTCGGGCGCGGTCAATGTGATTTCAGCATCCTGTACAGTCGTTGCCACGAGCGTCTCCCTGATCGTGCCCCTAAGATGGCGCGTCTTGACTCTAAGATGGCGCGAAAGACTGTATTATTCAAGTAGAACAGTCAGACATGCGTGATCGCGTGCGATCAAGCGAGCGCCTGTCCGGTTCAGACGCTGCGCGCGGCAATCATATCATCAATTGCGACAAATTTTTCGCGTGGGGCCCCGGCGCGTGCGCGGGCAATTTCAGCGGCATCAATTTTTTGCCAGTCCCGAAAGGTCACGATGTCGACGCCGCGCCCATCCAGCAGCGCATCCAGCGCCGGGCGGCCCGGCTTGTCGGCGGCGCCCGTCAGGTCCTCGGCGATCATGTCGATAATCGCATAGCCATCAGGCCGATTGGTGCCGATTGTGCCGCTTGGCCCGCGCCGCGCCCAGCCGACGCAATACAGGCCCGGTAGAATCCGCCCTTCATCGCTCGCAAAACGCCCACGCCCATGTTCATAGGGGACGCCTGTGATCGGCGGCGTCTGATACCCGATACAGGCAATGACAAGATGGCAGGGGATGACATAGCGTTCGCCCGTGCCAATCGCCCGCAAATCGGCATCAAGCCGGGTTTTTTCGACGATAATCCGTTCGACCCGGTCCTTGCCCTCAACCGCAACCGGCATCGCAAAAAAGTCAAAATCGATCGCAATATCCTTGGCGGGGCCAGCGGCCGCCGCAAAGTCGCGCAAATGCGTGACGGATTTGCGCATGCCCGGTTCCAGCAGGGCATCTTCCCCGATGGGCGGGAAATCACCCAGATCCACGACCGGTGTGGCGCGCCCCAAATGCCCCAATTCCCCCAGTTCTTTGGGGGTCATGGCAATCTGATGTGGCCCGCGCCGCCCCAGCAAAGTGATCCTGCGAATGCCGGAATGATCGAGCGCGTCCAGCGCATGCGCCACGATATCGGCGCCCAGAAATTCGTCGCGCGTCTTGGCAAGGATGCGGGCGACATCCAGGGCAACATTGCCATTGCCAACGATAACAGCCCCCGGTCCGGTCAAATCCGGATCCAGCCCAGCAAAATCGGGATGGCCATTATACCAGCCGACAAAAGCGGCAGACCCGATCACACCCGGCAAGTCATCCCCCGGAATGCCCAGGCGCCGATCGGCGGGCGCGCCCGTTGCCAGTACCACCGCGTCGTAAAACTGGTTCAGTTCGGCAATGCTGACATCACGGCCAACGGTCACATTGCCCACAAAGCGCACATTGTCGCTTAGGTTGACGGCCTCATAGCGTTTATGAACGCCCTTGATCGATTGATGGTCCGGGGCAACGCCAAAGCGGATCAGCCCATAAGGGACGGGCAATCGATCAATAATATCAACCCGAACCGCGTCCCCGAACTTTTTCTGGGCCGCCTCTGCCGTGTAATAGCCGGCTGGCCCTGACCCCACCACCGCGATGTGCCGCATGCGCCTGTCTCCTGCGCCAGACCAAGATCCGGTTATTCGGCGGCCATCGCCATGGGTTCGGTTTGCGGTCCACGCAGCACGATGCCGGGGGTTGGCCCCTGCATCACCCCATCGCGGAAGGTGACCTGACCCGATTTGATCGTGGCGACATAGCCATCGGCCTTTTGCAGCAGGCGTTTGCCACCAGCGGGCAAGTCAAAGGCCAGCCAGGGCTTGCCCAGCTTCAGCTTGTCCATATCGATGACGTTGACATCGGCCAGCATGCCCGGCTGCAACAGGCCGCGATCATGCAGGCCATAGAGCACCGCCGTGTCGCGGCATTGCCGCTTGATCGCATGTTCAAGCGCGATGCGCTTGCCCTGCCGGTCGCGTACCCAATGCTGCAACATGAATGTCGGCGATGCGGCGTCGCAAATCGTGCCGCAATGCGCGCCGCCATCAGACAGCGAATTGACGGTGTCGTCCGACATTTGCAGGTCTTCAAGGAAGTTCAGATTGCCGTCGCGATAGTTGAGAACGGGGAAATAGATAAAGCCCTTGCCCTCATCCTTCATCAGCAGATCATAAGCATAGGCATCGCCGGACACGCCAGCAGCGGCGGCGCGTGCAGCAATGCTTTCATTCATGCCGGGCTCATAGTTGAAATCGGGATCCATTTCGAACTGGACGGCCCAGCCGCCGGCAATCACCCGATACAGATCCGCCACATCAACATCGGGGATTTCGCTGGGTTCCGTGATCATCCGGTGGCGGAAAGCAGGATCCTTCAGGCGTGCAAGCTTTTGATCCCAGGGCAATTCGGCAATTTCGGCCCAGGCAGGGCGGAACAGGAAGGGGTGGACCGTCCCTTGCCAGGCCATGATGATGCCATTGCCGCGCAATGCGATCTGCGCGACGATATTGGCGCCATTATCATTCTGCGCCCGCATTTCGGTGATCTGTTCTTCCAGCGGCAATTCCTTGGCAATGCTTTGCAGGGCCGCAAAGGTGACGGGCAGGCCGGTTTCCCGCGACAATTGGCCCATCCATTCAAATTCATTCCATTCGCGCCGCAGGTCGCTTGCCATTTCAAAGACGCCATGGCCAACCCTGCCCATTGCGCGCCCAATGGCGATCAGTTCTTCGGCCGTGGCGGTTGTGCCGGGGACCAATTCTCCGTCGATCGATTTGTGGAGCACAGTGCGCGAGGTTGAAAAGCCAAGGGCACCTGCGCGCACGCCGTCTTCCACAATGCGCGCCATTTCCTGAATATCGTCGTCGGTCGGGATGGCGCCGGGCCGTTCCCGATCGCCCAGAACATAGGCGCGGACGGCGCCGTGCGGCACATGCGTGCCAACATCAACGGTGCGGGGCAGACGTTCCAGCGCATCAAGATATTCGGGGAAGGTTTCCCAATCCCATTTCATCCCTTCGGCCAGTGCGGTTCCGGGAATATCCTCGACGCCTTCCATCAGGCTGATCAGCCATTCGTGCCGATCCGGACGGGCCGGGGCAAAGCCGACGCCGCAATTGCCCATGATCACGGTGGTCACGCCGTGCCAGCTCGACGGCGCCATTTCGGCATCCCAGGTCGCCTGACCATCATAATGCGTATGCACATCAACAAAGCCGGGCGTCACAATCTTGCCAGTGGCGTCGATTTCTTCCCGGCCCGGTGCGTCCACCTTCCCAATTGCCGAAATCAGGCCGCCATCAATGGCCACATCACCCTGAAAGGGCTTGGCGCCCGTTCCATCGACAATTGTTCCACCCCGGATCACCAGATCGTGCATCGCGCGACTCTCCTTTTGTCTTTCTTTTGTTGTGGCAGACTATCAGGAATTCGGCGGATGGAAAGTGCCCGCCGCAGACCAGAGGGCGCGGCCATTTCTGTGGATAACTATTGACTCTCATCCGCCCGCTTCGCAGATTTCTTGACGGATTTCCGAGTCGTAGATCGCTCGGATGGGGGTCTGGCTTTGGTCAGAATGGGGGTTGACGGATATGTACATTGCCGGTCGGCTTGCATTGCAATCGCCTGCGGGTGCGGTGTTGCCCAAAGCCGTGGCCGCCCATGGCCCCAGCCCCGATATTCTGAGCTTTCATGGCTGTGATGTGGTCGTCCGCCATATCAGCGAAGCCGGGTTTGAAGCCGATCTGGACATAATTCTGACGGCAGGCGCGCTTGTCCGCCTGCGCCTTCCGGGGGCCGGCGCTATGATTGCGCGGGTCCGGGAATCAAATCGGGGTCGGCTGATCGCTGATTTCGTCAATCCGGTGAGCGCCAGCCGCCTGGGCAAGACGCTTGGCATGGCGAGTTTTTCCCGACGCGTCGCCTGACGCCCGCTTAGCGCGGGGCATCGCCCCATGCGCGCGCCATCGCCTGACCGGCCAACGCAAACCCAAGTCCCCATGCCATGCCGCCCACAATGTCGCTGGGCCAGTGGACGCCCAGCAACAGGCGGGACGATGCAACCAAAGCGGCCCCGCCGCCGGCAAGCGCCAGCCACAAGCCGCGCTGGCGCGTGGGCACGATCAGCGCCGCCAGAATGAGGATCGCGGTTGCGCTGGTGGCGTGACCGCTTGGGAAGGACAAATTGCTAAAGCTATCCAGATGCGGGACAATATCCGGGCGGCTGCGCGCAAATAGCTGTTTCAGGATGCTGGAACTGGCCCCGGCGACTGCCGGAAAGATGAGCATGATCAGCGCTGCCCGCCAGCGTTTCTTGCTGAGCAGCACCAGCGCAAAGCCGATCATCACGATGGAGCGTTGGGCCGCGTCCCCAGCCCAGGTGATCCATTGAAAACTTTCAATCAGCCAGCCCGGTGATTGGCCTGCCCGCAACGCAATGGCGCGCAAACCCGCTGTGTCCCAGCTGAGAAGAAGGTTCGTCCAGGTCGCAACGCCGCCCAGCAACAGGGCAAAAGCGCCCAGTGCCAGCGCCGGTGCAAAATTGGGCCGTTGTCCGCGGTTCAGACGGCTCACTGGTCTGCCTTCACCATATCGCCACCCTTGATGACGACATCCACATCTTCCAGTTGCCGAATGTCGGTCAATGGATCGCCATCGACTGCGATCATGTCGGCAAAGCGCCCAACGGCAATGGCGCCCACATCCTTTTCACGCCCCAGCGCCTGGGCTGCATTGCGTGTCGCCGCCTGAATGGCCTCAAGCGGGCTCATGCCATATTGCACCATGACCTTGAACTGACCGCCAACCTGGGCGTGCGGCATTACACCGGCATCCGATGCAAAAACCATGCGGACGCCCGTCTTGTGCGCTTTGCGGAAATTGTCGCGCTGGATTTGCGCAACTTCGCGGTCCTTGCGCAGATTATCCTCCAGAACGCCATTTTTGGCGCCTTCGGCCTGCGTGTAATCGGTATTGAAAATGTCCATCGAAAACCAGACGGGCTGCTTGCGCTCCGCTGCAAGTTTGATGCCTTCATCGTCGACCAGGCTGGCATGTTCAATCGTATCAATCCCGGCGCGGATCGCGGCCTTGATCCCCGATGCGCCATGGGCATGGGCCGCGACACGCAGGCCCCATTGATGCGCTTCATCGGCAATGGCGCGCAGCTCTGCCTCTGACAATTGCTGCTGGCCGGGTTCGGTGTTGCGCGAAAATACGCCGCCCGTTGCACACACCTTGATCACCTCTGCGCCATATTTGCGTTGCCGACGCACCTCAGCCCGCAGGGCCTGTTCGCCATCGGCCACGCCTTCCTGCGCCTTTTCAAGGCTGGGGGGCAGAAAGGTGGAATCGCAATGCCCGCCTGTGGCGCCCAGGGCATAGCTGGCGGGCACGATCCGCGGGCCGGTCGCATAGCCATTGTCGATCGCCTGTTTCAGGCCAACATCATTGCGGTCCCCAGACCCGACATTGCGGATCGTCGTAAAGCCCGCATGCAGCATGTCCCGCGCATTCTTCACCGCGACCATCGCCCAGAAACTGTCGGTATATTGCAGGCTGTTATAGCCGCCGATTTCGGCCAGCCCGTCAATATGCACATGCATGTCGATCAGGCCGGGCAGCAGGGTTTTATCGCCCAGATCAACCAGCTTGGCCCCGGCGGGCAGGGTGGCCGTCCGCCGGTCTGCGACTGAGATGATCCGGCCATCGCGCACCCCGATCAACGGCTGCACCACCCGCTTTCCGGTTTCAACATCCACCATGCGCGCGGCGGTGATATATGTGACCGGGCCTTGCGCATCCTGGGCAAAACCAGGCGCAGCAAAACCCAAAGCGGCAGTCGCAACAAGCGAAGAGACAAGAATTTTCATGGCGCAATTGCTGGCAGGCCAGACACGGCTTGGCAAGGGGGCAGCGCGTCTGCCTAAACGCAATGCGCGATCAATGCCTGGTAACTGGCCCGGCATTGGTCGGCGATCCGTTGCTGCCCCGCATCCAGCGGCGAGGCCGGGGTTGGCGGGCCAAAGCCCTCGCTGGACCAGACCGCATTATACCAATGGGACGCCCAGATGCCGTCGGCCGGGTGCGGTCCTTTGGGCCAGCGCAGCATCGCCGGGTCCCACGCAATCCCAATGGCGGCGCACAGCGCCTTCAGACCCGCCTCTGGATCGGCGAGCAGGCGGTTGCTGTCCACAACCGGGGCAGCCCGCCCCAGCCGTTGCGACACACGATCATGATAGGCCTGCAGACGCGCAAAGCCGAGCTGGCTGGCATCGCTCAGCGCGTTTTTCTGCGCATAGCTTGCAACCATCAGATCCGGGTCGCGCACCAGAAAGACATGCACATGATCGGGAAAGTCATCAATGCTGATCGGTCCGTCCATGTGATGCGACATATGTTTTTGATACCAGACCGTTTTCCCATCGGGGATGGGGCCGCGCATGGCCGCAGCCACGGCATGCCAGTCGCACATCATGTCTGCGATAATCTCTTGCGCCATCGCATGGGGTTCACCCGTGGTCTGAAGATAGGCGCCGTAAAAGGGCTCATCCGTTACCGCGGTGTCCGCGCGCGATGAAAAGCTGCGCATCATCGCCGTTGAGATGTTCCGTGGTCCGGACCACATGGCGATGCGCAGTGTCACGGCCGGGGATTTTCCTGAATATCGCGCTCAACCAGTGCTTTATAAAGCCGTTGCAAGCGTTCAACCATGGGGCCGCGGCCATCGCTGATCTGCCGCCCGTCAATGCGGTGCGCCGGGACAACGCCGGCAAATGTACCGGTCACAAAGGCTTCGTCCGCCCCATAGACATCGGTGAGTGAGAAATTCTTTTCAAAGACCGGAATCCCCTCTTCACGGCAGATGCGGATCACATTGCCGCGGGTAATTCCGCCCAGGCAATAATCGCCCGTGGAGGTCCAGACTTCGCCCTTGCGCACGATGAAGAAATGGGTCGAATTGCACGTGGCGACAAAGCCATGCGGGTCCAGCATCAGGCCTTCATTGGCGCCAGCCTCCGTCGCCTGAATGCAGGCGGTGATGCAGTTGAGTTTGGAGTGGGAATTGAGCTTGGGGTCCTGCACCGCCGGGTCCCCCCGCCGGACATGAACGGTGAAGAGGGTGATGCCCTTTTCAATCACCTCTGCATGCGGTTCTTTATGCTCGGCAATGATGACGATGGTGGCCGGGCTGACAACCACGCGCGGGTCCTGATAGGGGGTTGATCGAACGCCGCGGGTGACCATCAGGCGAATATGGCACGCGTCCATCCGGTTCGCGTCGATCGTGTCGTAAAGGCGGCGGACCATATCGGCGCGGGAAATGCCGATATCCATGGCAATGGCCTTGGCCCCTTCCCAAAGCCGGTCGAGATGCGCGTTCAAAAAGGCCATATGCCCGTTATGGACGCGAATGCCTTCCCACACCCCGTCCCCCAGCATGAAGCCGCTGTCAAACACCGAGACCACCGCCTGCGCCCGCGGAACGAGCGTGCCGTTGACGTTGATCAGGATCTGATCATTGCGGGGATCGGGCGTAAAGTCCTGCGTACCTTTCGCCATTAATCTTCTCCCGGGCCGTCTGCGCGGCGTTGAAAATCAGATGTGCAACGCCTTGCCATAGGCGCCAAGGACGCTTTCATGCATCATTTCGGACAGCGTTGGGTGCGGGAAAACGGTCTGCATGAAATCGGCCTCAACCAGTTCGGCGGTCTTGCCGATGGTATAGCCCTGAATAAGCTCGGTCACTTCCGCGCCAACCATATGCGCGCCCAAAAGCTCACCCGGTTTGGCGTCAAACACGGTTTTCACAAAGCCTTCGGCTTCCCCAAGCGCGATTGCTTTGCCATTGCCCATGAACGGGAATTTGCCAACCTTGACCGTATGGCCGGCCTCTTTCGCCTTGGCTTCGGTGAGGCCGACCGAGGCGATTTGCGGATGGCAATAGGTGCAGCCCGGGATATTCCGGGGGTCCATGGCATGGGGGTGGACATCCTTGTTGCCCAGCGCCTGTGCAATGGCTTCAGCCGCAATCACGCCTTCATGGCTGGCCTTGTGCGCCAGCCATGGCGGGGCGGTGATATCGCCAATCGCCCACAGGCCCGGCACATTGGTGCGGCACAGGCCATCGGTTTTCACATGGCCCCGCTCGGTCGCAACGCCCAGCGCCTCAAGGCCCAAGGTCTCGGTATTGGGGACAATGCCGATGGCAACGATGGCGTGGCTGAAGGTCGCCGGTGTCACCTTGCCGTCCGGCGTTTTGATCTCGGCAGTGACGCCCTTGGCATCCGCCTTCAGGCTGTTGACGCCCGCGCCTGTCAGGATCGTCATGCCTTGTTTGACAAGCGCTTTTTCAAGGAATTCCGAAACGTCGGCATCTTCGACAGGCACGATCCGGTCCATCATCTCGACGACCGTGACGTCTGCACCCATGTCGTTGTAAAAGCTCGCAAATTCAATGCCGATCGCGCCAGAGCCGATGACCAAGAGCTTGGTCGGCATTTCGGCGGGCACCATGGCATGGCGATAGGTCCAGATCCGTTTCCCATCGGCCGGGGCAAAGGGCAGGTCGCGGGCGCGGGCGCCCGTTGCCAAAATAATGTGCTTGGCGGTCAGCTCTTCGGTTTTGCCATCCTTGGTAACGGCAATTTTCTGGGCGGAACGCAACGTGCCATCGCCCATATGGACGGTGATCTTGTTCTTCTTCATCAGGTGCGTCACGCCCTGATTCAGCTGTTTTGCAACCCCGCGGGACCGCTGGACCACGGCGTTCAGATCGGCACTGATCTTTTCCGCCGCCAGCCCATAGGCACCGGCATGCTGCATATAATGGAAAATCTCGGCAGACCGCAGCAGCGCCTTGGTTGGGATACAGCCCCAGTTGAGGCAGATGCCGCCCAGATTTTCACGCTCAACAATCGCGGTTTTGAGGCCCAGCTGCGCGGCGCGGATCGCCGCCACATAGCCGCCCGGGCCAGAGCCAAGAACGATCAGATCATAAGCCGTATCTGCCATGTCAGGCCACCAGACCCAGCGGCTTTTCGCACAGATCGCGGAAGGCCTGCATCAGCTGCGCACCATCGGCACCATCGATGGCGCGATGGTCAAAGCTGCCCGTAGCCGACATGACGGTGGCGATCTGCAAGCTGTCATTGACGACAAAGGGCCGCTTTTCACCGGCACCAATCGCCATGATCATGCCTTGTGGCGGGTTGATAACGGCATCAAATTGCTTGATCCCGAACATGCCCATGTTCGACAGGCTGGCGGTTCCGCCCTGATATTCATGGGGCTGCAGCTTGCCGTCTTTGGCGCGGGCGGCAAGGGCCGCCATTTCGGCGGAAATTGCGCTGATCGCTTTGCCATCAGCGCCGGTAATGATGGGCGTAATCAGGCCATTGGGCACCGAAACGGCGACGCTGATATCTGCACGCTGATATTCAATCAGCTGGTCACCCGACACGCTGACATTGCATTTGGGCACCTGAACCAGGGCAAGGCCCAGCGCCTTGATCAGCATGTCGTTGACCGACAGCTTGATCCCACGGCTTTCCAGGCTGGCATTCAAATCCGCCCGCAGCTTAAGCAGCGCATCCAGCCGGACATCAACCGTCAGGTAGATATGCGGCACCGTCTGCTTGGCCTCGGTCAGGCGCCGCGCAATTGTTTTGCGCATGTTCGACAATTTGGTGATCTGATGCGGCGTCTGGATATCGCCCAGTTGCACCGGCGCCGGGGCCGGGATGGCGGCGGTAGGTGCAACCGCTGGGGCTGGTGCGGGATGGCCAGGCGTTGCAGCTTCCACATCAGCCTTCACAATCCGGCCATTGGGGCCAGATCCGGACAGGCCTTGCAGATCAATCCCCTTTTGCGCGGCGATCCGCTTGGCCAAGGGCGATGCGATGATGCGATCATCGGAACGGCTGGCGGGCGTCAGGCTGGGTTGAGGCGCGGCTGCCGGGGTGGCGGGTGGTGCCGCCGCTGGGGCGAGCGGCGCTGCTGCCGGGGTGACCTCTGCCGGGGCTTTGGCGGGGGCAGCGGCCGGTGCCGCTTTATCTTCACCATCGGCCGCGATCAGCGCGATGACGGTGCCGACCTTGACGCCATCCGTCCCTTCGGCAACCAAGATCTGGCTGATAACGCCTTCATCCACGGCTTCGAATTCCATCGTGGCTTTATCCGTTTCGATTTCCGCAAGAATATCGCCAGAGCTGACCATATCCCCTTCTTTGACCAGCCATTTGGCGAGCGTGCCTTCTTCCATGGTCGGCGACAGTGCGGGCATCTTAAGTTCGATGGGCATGTGAAATCTTACCTCTGTGAAAAGGTCTGTTCTGAAGGTTCGCGATTCCCTAGCGTTGCGCAGCGGCTTGCGCCAGTCTCTGGATTGGCGCAACTTGACCGCATTCGTTTTCAAAATCGGGAAGGACCCCGTGATGCGCACCTATCTGGCCGTTGCTGACGGGACTGAAGAGGCCGAAATTGCTGTGCGGTTTGCCGCACGCAGGGCCGCCAAAACGGGTGGTGCGCTTGCCATTCTTGCCATTGTAGAGCCGCAGGAATTCGTGGCTTTTGGCTCGATTCAGGCGACAATCGAAGCCGAAGCCGAAGAACGCGCCCAAGATGTCGCCGCGCGTGCGCTGGATATGCTGGATGAAGAACGGGGCGTTCTGCCGAGAATCGTTGTGAAACATGGAGAGCCGGTTGCGGCCATTCAACAGGCCCTGTCTGACAATCCTGAAATTGGCGCCTTGGTGCTGGGTGCGGCCAAAACCGGCGCGCCGGGGCCTTTGGTGTCTTATTTCGCCGGGGCCGGCATGTCGGCCTTGCCTTGCCCATTGATGATCATCCCCGGCAGTTTGTCCCGGGAGGCGCTTGACCGGTTGAGCTGATCCGGCGGTGCGGCCTTAGCAGCAGACAAGCCGACAGGGGCAGGCCGGTCGCTTGGCCGGGTGGGGTTTCACGCGTTTCGGCGCCGCGCGGCGGACAGGCGCACGGACATATTCCGTGACATATTCGGTGTGCGTCGTTGTCGTCACCACGGGTTCTGTATGAAGGATGATCGTGGTGACGCCCGTTGTGGCGGGGCGGTCCATCCAGTCCAGCCCATCATTATAGCCTGCCCCGGCATAGCTGAACCGATGGTCCGCAGGATCGGGCACCCAGCGATAGTCCCACCGGCCTTTGGGTGCCTCCGGCGCGGCCATGGATGGGGTGGCGGTGGCGCTGATGCGGTGTGAGTCGCCCGGCGTGGCCGTATATGTGCAGGCGGTTGCAGACATCATAAGTGCCGGAAAGATCAACACGCGCATCGACTGGACCCCCATCACCACGGGCCAAGGCGCATCGATGGGTGCGCCTGCCCTTCTGGACATCTGGCGGGGGATTAGCAGTTTTGCGGGCCCGGCGCGACGGCGCGAACCATTGGGCGGTCCCGGAACGGGACGGTCAGGCCGCCAATCGAGGCGCAATGCGGCGGCAAATGGCCTCTAGGCCAGTCTGATCATCGCCATCAAATCGGCCCGGCACAGGGCTGTCGAGGTCGAGCACCGCCAAAAGCTGCCCGTCATGCAGGATGGGGATGACAATTTCAGAGGCCGAGGCGGCGTCGCATGCGATATGCCCGGGAAAGGCGTGGACATCGGGCACAAGCTGCGTTTCCCGCGATTGTGCAGCGACGCCGCAAACGCCTTTGCCCAACGGAATGCGGATACAGGCGGCCTTGCCCTGAAAGGGGCCAAGGACAAGGCCGTCGCCCAGCATGCGGTAGAAGCCCGACCAATTGAGATCGGGCACAAATTCCCAAATCAGCGCGGCAACATTGGCCATATTCGCAATGGGATCTGGTTCATCCGCCGTGATCGCATCCACGGCGGCCAAAAGATCGGCGTAAAGCGCGGCCTTGGTGCTGGCATTCACCTCAAAGCTGTACATTCAGTCGATCCTTATCTTGCCCCGGCCCTTTTTGACATCGCTGCGCAAGGACTTGCCGGTCAAGCGGCGTTCCTTGGCGGCGCGCGTGGGCTTGGTTTTCACACGGCGGGTTGGGCGCTGATGGGCCCGGCTGATCAATTCGGCCAGCCGGTCGCGCGCGTCAAGGCGGTTGGCCTCTTGCGTGCGAAAACGGCGGGCCGTGATGATGATTTCGCCATCCTGCGTCCAGCGGCTGCCCGCCAGCTGTTTCAGCCGTGCATAGACATCCGGGTGCAGCCGCAAGGCGAACACATCCAGCCGCAGCTGAACCGCCGTTGCCACCTTGTTGACATTCTGGCCGCCTGGCCCGGTTGCAGCCAGGAATTTTTCCTCAATGGCATCTTCCGGCAAGGGCGGCCGGTCAGCCATGGGTGAAGCCGGCAGCCAGGAACCGGTCGGGCAGGGGCGCCTCGGCCTCAATCGGCTTTTTATCTCCGCGCGCCAGGTAAAGCCGGCTGGCATGGAGCAGCATCGGCCCCTTGCCATCGCCATAGATGGGGTCGCCGGCGATGGGCAGGCCAAGGCCGGTTGCAGCATGGACACGCAATTGATGTGTCCGTCCGGTTTCCGGCGTGAAGGCGATCAGCGCGCGTCCGGCCACAACCGCCAGCTTGCGCCACTGGCTCACGGCGCGCTTGCCCTTTGGATCCACCACCATGCGCCAGCCCTGGGCTGCGCTGCTGGTTTTGCCCAGGGGCAGATCAATGGTGCCGCTTTCTGCCTCAGGCACGCCGGACAGGACAGCCAGATATGTTTTTTCAACCGCCCCGGCCTCAAAAGCGGCGGCAAAGCGTTTGTGCGCCTTGGGATTGCGCGCCAGCAACAGGCACCCCGATGTATCGCGATCCAGCCGATGCACAGGCAAGGGCCAGCGCTGAAAACCAAAGGTCAGGCTGCCGAGATGATTTTCAACACTCAATGATCCGTCGCGCGGCGCATCGACGGGCAGGCCGGCGGGTTTGTCGAGAACAAGGGCCTCGCCATCCAGAAAAAGAACACGATCACTTAATAGCATGGCAGGCGCCTTGCCACGCCCGCTGCGCCGCGTCCACCGCTGCGATATTTACTTGGTACGGTTGCGATTGCGCGAGGCGTAGATCAGGGCGCCCAAAATTGCCGCAGAGCCAATGCCAATGCCGGCGGCAGCTTTCCAGTTGATCGGCTTTTTCTCGCTCGCGGCGGCGGCTTCCGCGCGGGCCCGCGCACGCTTTACCGCGCGGACGGTTTCATTGTCTTCGGGCTTTTCGTTGGTGTCGGACATCGTCAGATCCGTCGCAAGAAGTCGTCAAGGCTCTCTATGTGAGTCACGCTGCTGCCCGCGTCAACGGCAAAGTGCTGCCTGATCCGCGCTTTTGTTGCGACGCGGGCGGGATCACATCGGCATCCCGCCCGCGCGCACTTATGCCGACGGCTTATACCAGATCGGCGAGGTATAGGCCCGTTCCTGATCCTTTAACCGGGCATCCTTGGGCAGTTTTGCCCCATAGCGCACAGCATCATAGACCGGCCAACGCGGCGTCGGGATTTCAAGCACGCGCACATAATAAAAAGCGCGGACCTTGGGGTCGAATTCCGGATCGGTCCAGACGGCGCGCAGCTCGGGTGCGCCGATGCTGTTCTTATAGCTTGCGGTCTTCAGGTCGACGGTGTCGCCAACGGGCGTCAGGCGGCCATTGACGATCTTGCGCTTGGCAGGATCGCTCCACACCACATCGAAGACCTTTTCCTGCGCCTTGCCGGATTTATCGACCCAGCCTTTCACCATCTGAACACGGTCAAGATTGGCACCCATCGAGTCTTTCAGCGCCGAAATCAGGAAGCGGGGTGCCCCGGCGGCCTTGCCGGCTTTCAGGTCGCTGCCCATGGGAACGCCGCGGGTATAGCCAGCCTTGACCCAATTGGCCTTCCAGTCGGCATCGGTAAAGTCCCAGCCGCCAAAGACCCGGACCTTCATTCGCGGTCCGGTTGTGGCATAGACTTCGCGTTTCATCATGGCATCAAAAATGGCGCCCCGCGTGTTGGCGCGTGCCCAGACAGCGGCATAGCCACCGGCCAGATAATGCCAGCCAATGCGCGCCGCGCGTGTCCCAAGACTTTGCGGATCAGTCGCGCGATGGGCGCTGGGTTCATTGCCCGAATGCTTGCCAAAGAAGT
>JBJOJQ010000069.1:0-3265 GCA_046046525.1 Pseudomonadota bacterium | reverse complement strand
ATCCAGCCCAATAGAGGCACTGGCACACGTCGCGGACGCGTGCCGGTGCCTTATTTTTTCTGGCCGGCAGTCGCTGCGCTGGTGCTGTGCCAGCTTTTTTCCGTGCCGCTTGATACCAATATCGCGTTGGCGCTGGCCACAGGGCTGATGCTGGCCGGTGGCCTGCCGCATGGGGCCTTTGATATTGCGTTGGCCAGTCAGGCCATGCGCCTCAACCCCGCATCCGCCTGGGGACTGTTCAGCCTCTATATCCTTGTCGCAGCGGCGATGTCGGCGCTCTGGGTGATCGCGCCCATTGCCGCCCTTGCGCTCTTTTTGTGTTTGGCTGCGGTCCATTTTGGCGAGGATTGGCGCATGCTGGAGGCCGGCTTGCTGCGGACCATGGCCGGCGCCTCGATTATCTGTATTCCCGCCTTTGCCCATCCAGAGGCTGTGACGGCGTTGTTTGTCGCGATGGCAGGGGAACAGGCCTTTTGGGTTTGTCGCATTGCCATGGCCTTTGCGCCGGTCGCTGCTCTTGTGACGCTGGTCGGCATGGTTCAGGCCGCGCGCACCGGGGATGCGGGATGGGCCTTGGCACAAGGCGCTGCGCTACTCTGCCTGGCGCTGTTTCCGCCGCAAATCGGCTTTTTGCTCTATTTCGTGTTTCTCCACTCACCGTTGCATATGCGTGGTCTCGCGCAAATGCTTCCCGGCTGGTCGATGCCTGCCTTGACGACCTATGGGCTGTTGATGTGCCTTGCCTGTCTTGTCGCGGCCCTGCTCATCGCGCCGGGGCTGTTTTCCGGCCAATCTCTGCTGATGTCGGCCGATGCTTTTCGCTTGTTGTCCATCGTTGCTGCACCCCATTTGCTGCTGACACTCTATGTCGAGGCCAAAGTCGCGCCGCTGCGCCAAAAGTGATGATTTCAAAAAGACTTGAACATCGGCCCGCCACAGGCTAGCCGGCCATTAATGAGAACGATTATCAATAATCGCTATATATTCGGCCTTGTGCTCGCGATCCCGGCCCTTGGGCTGGGCTATGGCTATGCGCAGGGCCAGATCGACAGCATGGACATGATCCACCCCACGGGTGAATGGTCTGCCCGATTGATGATCCTCGCCATGATTTTATCGCCTTTGGCGGCGACAATTGGCCGGCGGCCATGGCTGAATTGGCTGCTTTTGCGCCGCCGCTGGCTGGGCGTGGCGGCCTTTGGTTATGCGGTGCTCCACCTTGTCTTTTATGTCATGGATATGGGCAATTTGGACGACATTCTGGCGGAATGGCTGGCCCCGGGCATTTGGACAGGCTGGGCCGCGATGCTGCTGATGCTGCCGCTGGCGCTGACCAGTAATGATGCCGCGATGCGCTGGCTGAAGGCGGGCTGGAAACGCGTGCAGCGCCTGGTCTATCCAGCGGCCATATTGGTGCTGTTGCACTGGATCTGGGTCCACAACAGCGTCACCGCGGCCTTTTGGCATGCCCTTCCCCTTGCGCTGCTGACGCTGGTGCGTTTGGCGAAGCCATTGATTTCCCACCTGAAAACCCAAGGAGTTTGATGATGCGTCGTTTGATACCGGCTTTGTTCACTGTTGCTGTCGTGGCGATCATGCCAAGCGCACCGGCCCATGCCACCGGCGCAATCACCTGCAAGCCGACGCCCCAATCCAGCTGGAAGTCGCAGGACGCCCTGCAGGCAAAGCTCGTCAAGGAAGGATGGACGGTCCGTAAGTCAAAGGTCGATGGCGGCTGTTATGAAGTCTATGGCACGACCCCGGAAGGCGACCGTGTTGAAGCCTATTTTCACCCAGTAACGCTGGAAAAACTGTATGTTGCGCGGCGTGGCGAAGTTTTGTTCCGCAAAAAGGGCTATTAATATCTGATTTTGAAAGATTTTTAATAAATGGCCGGGATCTGGTGCGCCTATCGTGCGTGCCGTCCCGGCCTTTTTATCTGCCGCGCGATTGGCCCCAGGCTGGCGTTATGCAATTGATAATTTTGACATAACTTCGTTATAAATCAGATAATTATAACTACATGTTAAATTTTATCTGAGCCACGCTCCGATAACTGCCCCGCCATCGCACGCAGCGCGGCAATATGTTCCGGGCCGATCCCGCAGCAGCCGCCCAAAATCGATGCGCCTGCGCTTTGCCAGCTGGCGGCAAACTGGGCATAGCCTTGGGGCGTCAAATCCGCACGGATCGGGCAAATCGCCGAATTAGCTTCGGCATCGGCGGCCATGGGCGGGAAGGCATTGGCATAGGCACCGATGCGGATCGGACTTGCCTCCCCCAAATGCGCGCGTGCGCTGTGCAGGGCCGCCGCCATGACTTCGGGCTGGCTGCAATTGAAGAGCAGGGCTGCCGCGCCCAAATCCTTCGCCAGGCTGGCGGCGTCGGCAACGCTTTCGCCCGAGCGCAGACGGGGCAGGTCCTGCACCGACGCATCTTCCAAGGTGAAAGACAGCCATAATGGCTTACCCAAAGGGGCGGTCAGCGTGGCCGCCAATTGCGCCTCGGCCAGCGACGACAGCGTTTCGCACAGCCAAAGGTCAATATGGGGCGCCAAAGCGGTGATCAAAACGTCCAGCACAGGACGGGCACGATCCAGATCAATAAGATCCGGGCGGTAGGACCCGCACACCGGGGGGAGAGAACCGGCGACCTGCACCCCATGCGCCGCCGCATCCGCCACCTTACGCGCCAACTGTCCGGCAAGCGCGGCCAGCGCCGCGCCGTCGGCCGCAAAGCGTTCTGCGCCAATGTGAAAGGGCACGAGCGCGTACGAATTGGTTGTGATAATGTCCGCGCCGGCCTCAACATAAGCGCGATGAACCTCGCTGACGAAAGACGGCGCCTCAATCAGCGCCAATGCCGACCATTCCGGCTGGCGGAAGGGGGCGCCGCGCCGGGCCAGTTCACGGCCAGTGCCGCCATCAAGGATCAAAAGACTATCTGTCATGGCTCCACCTGCGCGTGTTCGACGATCATCAACCGGTCGCTAACACGCGGCGTGGCAAATCTGAAGGTCAAGATGTGTGTACGCCAACAGGCGGAAGTGGTGGACGCACTAGGGCTCGAACCTAGGACCCGCTGATTAAGAGTCAGCTGCTCTACCAACTGAGCTATGCGTCCACATCGCGAAAAAGATTGTCGTCTTGGCGAACAAGCTTGCTTGCGAGGCCGGGCCATTAGCAGTGGCGTTCGGGCATTGCAAGGCCCAAAACGCAGCTTTGTTAGAGACCGGTGCGCACGCGGTTATGGCGCTCAATCGACA
>JBJOJQ010000054.1:0-9288 GCA_046046525.1 Pseudomonadota bacterium | reverse complement strand
CATTGGGGCGTCTTACGCGGGCCAGCTTGGCGTCACATCCTCATCCGGGCCGGGCATCGCCCTGAAAACCGAGGCGATTGGCTTGGCGATCATGACAGAATTGCCGCTGGTCATCGTCAATTCGCAGCGCGGTGGGCCGTCAACGGGTCTGCCGACCAAAACCGAACAGTCCGATCTGTATCAGGCCGTCTATGGCCGCAATGGCGATGCGCCGATGCCGGTCATCGCTGCACGGTCCCCGTCGGATGTGTTCGATTGCGCGATTGAGGCTGTGCGCATTGCGACCCAGTTCATGACCCCCGTCATGCTGTTGACCGATGGTTACATCGCCAATGCCGCAGAACCGTGGAAGGTGCCCGACATGTCGGGATATAAGCCTTTCCCGGTCAGCTTTCTGGACACGGTGCCGGAAGGCGGGTTCAAGCCTTATGGCCGGGATAACAAATTGGCGCGGCCCTGGGTCAAGCCGGGGACACCGGGCCTGTTGCACCGCATTGGTGGCATCGAAAAGCAGGTCGATACCGGCCATATCAACTATGCCCCGGCCAACCATCAGGCGATGACGGACCTGCGCAAGAACAAGGTAGACGGCATTGCCGACCATATCCCGGATCAAGAAGTGACGCTGGGCACCGCGGGCGGCAAGCTGGCGCTTGTCGGCTGGGGTTCAACCTATGGCCCGGTCCATCAGGCAGTCCGCCGTGCGCGCGCCAAGGGGCTGGATGTCAGCCATGTGCATCTGCGCCATATTTGGCCCATGCCCAAGAATTTGGGCGATTTGCTGCGCAGCTATGACCGGATCATCGTGCCGGAAATGAACACCGGGCAGCTTAAAACCGTGTTGCGCGACCAATATCTGGTCGATGCCCGTCCGCTCAACAAGGTGTCGGGACAGCCGTTCCGCATCGCAGAAATTGAAGCCGCCATTGAGGAGGCCCTCGCATGACTGACATGACCCCCATCAAGAGCACGCCCAAGGACTGGGAAACCGATCAGGAAGTTCGCTGGTGCCCCGGCTGTGGCGACTATGCCATTTTGAAGGCGGTCCAGCGGACCATGCCAGAAATCGGCGCGACCCCGGAAAAGACGGTGTTCGTGTCTGGCATCGGCTGTTCGTCGCGTTTTCCTTATTATATGGAAACCTATGGCTTCCATACGATCCATGGCCGTGCGCCCGCGGTGGCGACTGGCGTAAAGCTCGCCAATCCAGAGCTGGATGTGTGGATTATCACGGGTGATGGCGATGCCCTGTCCATTGGCGGCAACCACACCATGCACCTGTTGCGCCGCAACCTTGATTGCCAGGTCCTGTTGTTCAACAACGAGATTTATGGCCTGACCAAGGGCCAATATTCACCAACCAGCCGCGAAGGGACGCGATCCCCGTCCACGCCATTTGGTTCGGTTGATCACCCGACCCGCCCGTGCGCGTTTGCGCTGGGGGCCGGCGCCCGCTTTGTCGCGCGCGCTTATGACGTGTCGAAGCAACTGGTGGACGTGCTGAAGGCGGCTCATGGCCATAAGGGCACGGCCTTTGTCGAAATCTTCCAGAATTGCATCGTTTACAATGCGGATGTCTTTGCCGGCTTCACCGAAAAGGCGAACCAGAACCACCAGCTCTGGGTGGAAAATGGCAAGCCGATGCTGTTTGCCGGCGGCACCAAGGGCATTGCGCTCGATGCGGATGCCCTGGCGCTGACGGTGGTCGATGTGGTCGATGGCGATTGGCGGGCAGCGGGCGTCATCGTGCATGATGTGACCAATCGTGCCGTTGCGCACATGCTGGTCGAAATGCCCTTTGGTCCGTTCCCGATGGCGCTTGGCGTGCTTTATGATGATCCGCAGCCGACCTTTGATGACGCTGTGATTGCGCAGAATGCCGCCGCATCAGCGGGCAAGACCCCCGATTTGCAGGCGCTGATTTCCAAGGGGCAGACCTGGGTCGTCGACTGATCGACCCCTGTCTGGACCTAGGGAGGTATTGCGGGCAGGGGGCTGCCCTGCAATGCCGCCGCGATGACTGCTTCTCTTATTTGGTTCCGTCAGGACCTGCGCCTTTATGATCAGGCGGCTTTGGCCGCAGCGGCGGCAGAAGGCCCGGTCGTCGCGGTCTATTGTCTGGATGAAGAGACGCCGGGCCTGCGCCCCATGGGGGGCGCCGCGCATTGGTGGCTCCATCATTCGCTGGCATCGTTGCAACGCAGCCTTCAGGATAAGGGCGTACAGCTGGTTCTGCGCAAAGGGCGCAGTGCCGATGTCCTGACGGCGTTGTGCGCCGAAAGCGGCGCCCGGCGCATCCATGCCCTGCATCACTTCGAACCGGGCTGGAAACAGGCAGAAAAGGACGTTGCGGATCGGGCCGATCTGGTGCTGCATCACGGCAATCAGCTGGCGCCGCCTGCCAGCATCTTGACCGGGACGGGCGGGCGATATCGCGTCTTCACACCCTGGTGGAAGATGCTGCTGACGATGATGCCGCCGCCACGGCCCCTCGCAGTGCCCGAACAGATCACTGGCGCACCGGCCCTTGCATCGGATGATCTGGATCAGTGGCATTTGCTGCCCACCCGGCCCAATTGGGCGACTGGTTTTGCCGACTGGCACCCCGGCGAGCCGGGCGCCTTTGCCGCGCTGAAAGCCTTTTTGCCGCGTCTGACCGCCTATGACGCCACGCGCAACCTGCCGTCACGGCCCGGCACATCGCGCCTGTCGCCGCATTTGCATTTCGGGGAAATCAGCCCGGCAACCGTCTGGCATCTCGCCTCTCGTGACGCGGGATCTGCCGCCGAACCGTTCCTGCGAGAGGTGGGCTGGCGCGATTATGCCACCAATTTGCTTGATCTTTTTCCCGATTATGCCCGCACGAATGGCCGACAGGCCTTTGACGCGCTGGTCTGGCGCAGCGGGGCAGAGGCGGATCGTGACTTTACGGCGTGGACGCGTGGGCAGACGGGCTATCCCATTGTGGATGCCGGCATGCGGGAACTTTGGCACACCGGCTGGATGCACAATCGCGTGCGCATGATTGCCGCATCGTTCCTGATCAAGCATTTGCTGATCGATTGGCGGCGCGGCGAAGACTGGTTTTGGGACACGCTGGTCGATGCGGATGCCGCTGCCAATGCCTCCAACTGGCAATGGGTGGCCGGCACCGGGGTTGATGCCTCCATTTTTTCCCGCATCATGGCTCCGCTGTCCCAATCAGAGAAATTTGATGCGGCGGATTATATCCGGCGCTGGGTGCCTGAACTGGCGGCCCTGTCATCCCCCTATATTCACGATCCTGAAGAATTTGGTGTGCGGCCAGCGGCTTATCCGCGCAAAATCATCGCCCATAAGGCCGCACGCGCCCGCACTTTGGCGGCGCTTTCTGCCTCGCGCACGGGCTGATACGCATCAATACGCTGCATTTTGGTTCAAGATTATGTTGATTTCTCCCGCCAATATCGCATGACGGACAGCGGGAGAGGGGTCCGGGGCGTAAGCGTCTGCGGTCCGTTCTGCATGTCGGTGATAGGCAGAAAAAGGGATTGGGATGCAACAATGGATCTTGGGGGCAGGCGCCCTGCTGTCATTTGCGACAGCCAGTTTTGCACAACAGCATCATGACCATAAAACAAAGGATAGAGACGTGCTCTTCTGGACGCAGGATCAACGCGACGCGGCTTTCCGCGCGACCGAGACACTCACCAAGGTCAACAGCATCGCCGCCGGTGGACCGGTCCTCCCGCTGCATGACGGCGCGCCGCTGCGCCTGTCCATGGATCTCAACGCCTATATGGCCCGGCAACGCAATGCTGGCCTGATCATCATTCAGGATGGCAAGATCCGCTTTGAAAAATATGCGCTCAATTACGGCCCGGACGGCCGCTGGACGAGCTTTTCGGTCGCCAAGTCGCTGACCTCCACCCTGGTCGGCGCTGCGATCAAGGACGGCCATATCAAAAGCCTGGACGACAAAGTGTCCAGCTATGTCCCCGGCCTACGCGGTTCGGCCTATGACGACGTGTCGATCCGCCAGCTGCTCACCATGACATCCGGCGTTGCATGGAATGAGGATTATACCGACCGCAATTCAGACGTTGCCCTGTTCGATCGTCATCAGCCCGAACCCGGCGAGGACAATACGGTCAGCTATATGAAGCGCCTGCCACGCGAAGCGCCAGCGGGAAGCAAATGGGTGTATAAAACGGGCGAAACGAACCTGATCGGCGTGCTGGTATCCAGCGCCACGGGCAAGACGCTGTCGGCCTATTTGTCGGAAAAGATCTGGCAGCCTTTTGGCATGGAAGGGGAGGCTATTTGGATGCTGGGCCGCACCGGCCATGAAATTGCCGGCTGCTGCATTTCGGCGCGATTGCGTGATTATGCGCGCTTTGGCATGTTCATTTTGGGCGGCGGCCGCGCGGGCGGCAAAGATGTGCTGCCGGCGGACTGGCTGCCCCAGGCCACATCCAAACAGGCCGATATCGCCCAGCCGGGACGCGGCTATGGCTATCAATGGTGGACCTATGATGACGGCAGCTTTTCGGCCCAAGGCATTTTCGGCCAAGGGATTTTCATTGATCCAAAGCTCAAGCTGGTGATTGCGTCCAATGGCAATTGGCCCACCGCCACAGACCCGGATGGCGTCGGCAAGGATCGTGAAGAGATGTATCGCGCCGTTCAGCGCGCGCTGGAGGCAGAGCAACAGGGCCATGCCCATTAAAAACCGCGATTAACCGGCGGAATGCGCTGGCGAATTGGGGTTTAGCGCGGCTCAATCCGCTCCCGGTGGTTGGTGTCATAGCCGCTGGCCAGCAGGTCGGCGATGCGGGCGCCCACCACCATGGGAGATTTCAGCGTTGCCGGATCCTCGCCGGGATAGGCCTTGGCGCGCATCTTGGTTGCGGTGGCGCCGGGATCGATAATCGCCACGCGGATCCGCCCGACATTGCGGGTTTCTTCGGCATAGGCGGCCAACATGACGTCAAACGCCGCCTTGGAGGCTCCATAGACGCCCCAAAAGGCGCGTGGCGTTGTTGCGACGCTCGACGTGATGCCAATCAGGCGCGGATGATCACTTTTGCGCAGCAATGCATCAAAGGCCGCGATCATCGCCTGCTGCGCGCTGACATTCAGCGTGAACACATCCGCAAATTCCCGGGCATCGGCATGGTTGAGCGGGCTCAACGTGCCCAAAGTGGCGGCATTGAGCACAAGAATATCAAGCTTGCCCCAGCGTTCGGCCACCGCACTGGCCAATCGGCCGATGCTGTCGGCATCCTTCAAATCCATCGGGGCGATGGTCGCACTGCCCCCAGCTTGATGGATCCGTTCTTCCACGGCTTCCAGCGCATCAGACTGGCGGGCCGTCAAAATCACATGGGCGCCGGCGGCGGCAACCGCCTCTGCAATCGCGGCCCCGATCCCCTGGCTCGCCCCGGTGATAAGGGCGATCTGACCTGAAAGTGGCGTGTCCGTCATACGATCCGTTCGGCAAGAAGGCTCAACTGGCTTACGGTTTCAACCGCGTCCTGATCGGTCAACCGGGTGGGATAATGGCCGGTGAAGCAGGCATCGCAATATTGCGGACGTGCGGCATTGCGCTGCGCTTCGCCGACCGCCTTGTACAGGCCGTCAATCGAAATGAACGACAGGCTGTCCGCCAGAATAAACTCGCGCATCCCCTCAACATCATGATTGGCGGCGAGCAGCTTTTCCCGCTCTGGCGTATCAACCCCGTAAAAGCAGCTATGCTTGGTCGGCGGGCTGGCAATGCGCATATGCACTTCACGCGCCCCGGCATCGCGCATCATCTGGACAATTTTCAGGCTGGTTGTCCCGCGCACGATGCTGTCGTCAATCAAGACGATCCTTTTGCCCTCGATCAGGGCCCGATTCGCATTATGCTTCAGCTTGACGCCCAAATGGCGGATATTGTCGGTCGGCTGAATGAAGGTCCGGCCCACATAATGGGACCGGATAATCCCCAGTTCAAACGGAATGGCGGATTCCTGGGCATAGCCGATGGCCGCGGGCGTCCCGCTATCAGGCACAGGGATCACCAGATCCGCCTCAACCGGATTTTCAACCGCCAATTGCGCGCCAATCGCCTTGCGAACGGAATAGATGCTCGACCCGTCGGTGATCGAATCCGGGCGGGCAAAATAGATATGTTCAAAAATGCATGGCCGTGGATGGGCGGGGGGCAGGGGGCTGATGGACCGGATGCCCGCATCGGTGATGATCACGATCTCCCCGGGCTGCACTTCGCGTTCAAATGTCGCCCCAACAATGTCCAGCGCAACGGTTTCGGATGCAAAAATCACAGCATCGCCATGGCGGCCCATAACCAGCGGGCGGATGCCCAGCGGATCGCGGCAGGCGATCATGCCTTCGGGCGTCATGCAAATCAGCGCATAGGCGCCTTCAAGCTGTTTGAGCGCATCGATGAAGCGATCCAGCAAGGTACGATAGGTGCTGGTGGCCACCAGGTGGATGATGACTTCGGTGTCGCTGGTCGACTGAAAAATGGCGCCTTTGCGGACAAGGTCGCGCTTGACCGTCATCGCATTGGAAATATTGCCGTTATGCGCAACCGCAAAGCCGCCCGACGCCAGATCGGCGAACAGCGGCTGGACGTTGCGTAACGATGTTTCGCCCGTGGTCGAATAACGGACATGGCCGCAGGCCACCTGACCCGGCAAGCCCCGGATAATGTCGTCGCGGTCAAAATTCCCGGCAACATGGCCCATGGCCCGGTGGGAATGGAAACGGTCCCCATCCCAGCTGGTGATCCCGGCCGCTTCTTGGCCGCGATGTTGCAGGGCGTGCAGCCCAAGGGCGACCACCGCAGAGGCGGTATCGGCGCCCCAGACACCGAAAATGCCGCACTCTTCACGCAGCTTATCATCATCAAAAGGATTGGTGGAGACCATGCTCATTCGCCCGAAATTTGCGCTCGACGACCGGCCTATAGGCGCAGGTCACGCAATTGTCATTCCCGTGTTTGCGCGAAATCTGCTTTTCTTTCAGGATGGTCTGCGACAGACGAGGCGTCAGGCGAAAAGGAAGGCGAAACCATGGCGGATGTGCGGGAAACAGGGCTGGCGCTGGATCCAAAATATGATGCCAATGGCCTGATTACGGCGGTTTGTACGCATATCGACACGGGTGATGTGGTGATGCTGGCCCATATGAACGCCGAAGCGCTGGCGCACACGCTGGCCAGTGGCCGCGCCACCTTTTGGTCAAGAAGTCGGCAATCCTTGTGGACCAAGGGTGAAACCAGCGGCCATTTTCTGGAGGTTGTCGAGGCCCGGATTGATTGTGATCAGGATGCCGTCTGGCTGAAATGCCGGCCCTTGGGCCCGGCTTGCCACACCGGGGCGGACAGCTGCTTTTACCGCATCATCGATGGCGGGCAGTTGCGACGCTAGGGCAGGGCGCACTTTGGCGCGCAACCGGTGTTGATCTTTACGTTGACGTAAAGTAGAACCCGCCCATGTCGAGTGCTACCGTAGACATCGCTGATCCGCGCGACCGCCATCAATATTCCATCTCCGATCTGTCGGAGGAATTTGATGTGACCCCAAGGGCTTTGCGCTTTTACGAAGATGAAGGGCTGATTTCGCCGATCCGGCGGGGCCTGACGCGCGTATATACCAAGCGGGATCGGGCAAGGCTGGCGTGGATTTTGCGCGCCAAGCGGGTGGGCTTTAGCCTGTCTGAAATTCGTGAGATGATCGACCTTTATGATATTGGGGATGGTCGCCAAACGCAGCGTCAGGTGACGATTGAAAAATGCGAAGCACGGATTGCGCTGTTGAAGCGTCAGCGTGTGGACATTGATGCCCATATTGATGAGCTGGCGCGGTTTATCGACGTTGTGAAAAAAGCTGATCCGGCGCTCGACGCCTGAACATCGTGTTTTAATCGAAAGGGAAGCTGATGCCGCAATATGTTGCGCCCGTTCGTGATGTCCGTTTCATTCTGGATCATGTGATCGGGCTGGACCGTTATTCCAATCTGCCGGGTTTTGAAAATGCCACGCCTGATATGGTGAATGCCATTCTGGAAGAGGGTGGCAAGTTCATGGCGGAGGTTCTGTTCCCGCTCAACCGATCGGGTGATGAAGAAGGTTGCACACGCCATCCCGATGGCCGGGTCACCACGCCCAAGGGCTTTCCAGAGGCGTATAAGGCCTATGCCGCTGCTGGCTGGACAACTTTGGGCGCGCCAGAGGCATATGGCGGGCAGGGGCTGCCCCATGTCCTTAACATTGCGATGGAAGAATTTCAGGCCACGGCCAATCAGGCCTTTGCCATGTATCCCGGACTGGCGGGGGCCGCGGTGTCGGCCATCCTTGTTGCCGGATCGGAAGACCAGAAGCAAACCTATGTCCCCAAGATCGTGTCGGGCAAATGGGCGGGCACCATGAACCTGACAGAGCCGCATTGCGGCACCGATCTTGGCATGATCCGCACCCGGGCCGAACCGCAAGCTGATGGCAGCTATCGGATTACCGGCACAAAGATCTTCATTTCCGGCGGTGATCAGGATTTGACCGAGAATATCGTGCATCTGGTGCTCGCCAAAACGCCAGGCGCGCCAGACAGCACCAAGGGCATTTCGCTGTTCATTGTGCCCAAATATCTCGTCAATCCCGATGGCAGCCTGGGTGAGAAGAACGCGGTCAGCTGTGGCGCGATTGAACATAAGATGGGCATTCGCGGCAGCGCGACCTGCGTGATGAATTATGATGGCGCGACGGGCTTCCTTGTGGGTGAGGAAAATAAGGGCCTGGCGGGCATGTTCGTGATGATGAACATCGCGCGCCTTGGTGTCGGCGTGCAGGGCCTGGCGCAGGCCGAGGGCGCATATCAAAATGCCGTGCAATATGCCAAGGATCGTCGCCAAGGCCGATCGCTGACAGGCGCAAAGGACGCCAATGAAAAGGCGGACACGCTGTTTGTGCACCCTGATATCCGTCGGATGTTGATGGAAGCCAAAGCCTTTACAGAAGGCATGCGCGCCTTGTGCCTATGGGGCGGCATTCAGTCGGACCTTGCACATAAAGCGGCAACACCAGAAGATCGGCAATTGGCGGATGATCTGCTCTCGCTGCTCACGCCAGTTATCAAAGGCTATGGCACCGATAAGGGCTATGAAGTCTGCACCAATATGCAGCAGGTCTTTGGTGGGCACGGCTATGTCGAAGAATGGGGCATGAGCCAATATGTCCGCGATGCCCGGATCAACATGATTTATGAAGGCGCGAACGGTGTCCAAGCGCTTGATCTCGTT
>JBJOJQ010000002.1:0-39223 GCA_046046525.1 Pseudomonadota bacterium | reverse complement strand
TTCCACGACAACGCCGGGTTTCAGATAGCGCGGGTTTTTCAGCTGGCCTTTGAGGAACATCATGAAGCGTTTCTTGGGCGACAGGAATTTGCTGATGAACATCTTTGCCTTGCCGGGGATTTTCAACGCGACGCCCGCCGGTGTGCCGGTGGCAATCATGTCGCCGGGTTTGAAATCGCGCACCCGCGACAATTCCCCAAGCGTTGCGACCGGGCCGAAAATCATGTCAGACGCAGGGCCGCGTTGCCGTTCTTCGCCATTGACGCTGAGCGTCAGGATCAAGTCGCCATAGCGCGCCATTTCGTCCGGATCGGGCAGCAGCAGAAAGGGGCCGGTCGGGCCAAAGCTGCGATAGGATTTCGCCTTGCAAAATTGTTCATGGCTGATCTGCACGTCGCGTGCCGACACATCATTGGTGACGACAAGGCCGCCAATCCACTGGTGCAGTGTCTCCACCGTGGGATCAATCGGCCCGGTGATCGCGGTTCCGATCACAAGGCCCAGTTCCACCTCATAATCCAGCAACTGGACATGCGCGGGCTTAACAATGTCATCATGCGGCCCGGAAATGCATGAAGATGCCTTGTGGAAGATGACATTATTGACCTGACTGGCGGGATCGCGCCCGACTTCGATCAGGTGCCCGGCATAATTTGTGGCCTGGCAGACATAATCGCCATCGCTGGTCACCGGGGACAGCAAGGTCACGCTGTCCAAGGGGATGGCCTTGCCACTTGCGGCGCGGGCGGCCTCTGGCCCGCCATCTTCAAAAAAGGCGCGGGTGCTTGGCCATGCGCCTTTGATCGGCACGATGGCCCCCGATGTGTGGACGCCCCATTGCGGTGCGCCCTTGGCCTTTTGAAACCGTACAATCTGTAATGCCATAGCTTAATCCTTCCGTGTCCAGGGGCGCGCCGGCGCATCGATAGCGCGCTTCAGCTGGGCCATGCGCGCAAAGGTGAGTTCCGTGCTGTTGCGAATATTGCGAAGGGCCCGCCAGATGAAGCGCGGCGTGATTTTGGGGCTTTCAAAATCCGCCGGCGGTTCCGGGCCCCATTGATAGAGACCGCCGCTCGTCAAGGGGCTGACGCCAGTCGGGCAATCAGCGGTAAAGCGATCTGAATCGCAGAAATGTTCAAACTTATCGCCCCAGGGGTCGCGCCAATAATCAAAGATCTGGCTGCCAAGCAGATGGCGCCCAACGCCCCAGGCATGGCGATGCCCGCGCGACAAAAGATATTCCTGCCCCATGGCGATATCGTCGAGGTCAATCACCTCAAAGGCGGCGTGGCTGAACAGGTTATCGGCATTTTGGGCGATGACGATGCTGTGATGATCGGCGGGGTCGTCCCCACGATCGCAGCGCAGAAAGGCCAGGGCCGGTTCCCCATCGCCAATCGTCTGAATGTCCGAAGCAATCAGCCCGAACATGTCCATATACCAGCGTGCCGTGCTGAAAAAATCGACCACGCCCATCACCGCATGGCCCAGTTTCAAAACGGTTGATGGCCGCAGCGGCGGGCGTTGCCCTTCATTCAGCCGCAGCGTCGCTGCACGGGCATTCTGGGCCAGTTGCGCGCGGACGGCGGGGGTATCTGGCTGTGGGCCCCATAAAACCCGCACTTCAAAGCCTGCCGGATCGGTCAGGCAGACCTCATCCGCCTCTGGCCAATCGCGGGCCGGTTGCACGGGTGACGCGCCGGGCTGCGCAGCCAGTCGGTCCAGGTCGGCGCGGGTCGCCACAACAAGGCTGGGGCCGATAAAGCGTGGCTTTGGCCCCTGGCGGATAACGCAGCACGGGCCGGATCCGGCCTCGGCATGCAGCCGCACACAGCCGCCATCAAAAACCGGGCGGGACAGCCCAAAATCGGCCAAAAAATCGACCGCCTTTTGCAGGTCTGGCCGTTCAAAGGTCACGCAGGCAATGTCGCGCACCTTGACGACCGGGTCGGTCGCGCGGGCCAGCCGGTGATCGACGGCCATGGCCTGTCCAAAATAATCGCTCATGCAGCGATCCTTTCTATCTGGGTCTCTGGCGTTGGGGCGAGGCCATAAGCGGACTGCAGCCATGCCAGCGTCACGCCGGTCGCCGTGGCCGGGATCCGATCAATGAGAAAACGGTCGGGGCGGACCAGCAGCACGCCTGTGTCCAGCCCGGCCCAGTGGTGCAGTGCCTGCGCCTCTGGTCCCAGCGTCACAAAGCGTGTGTCCAGCTGCCTGAGGCAGTGGAGCGCCTTGGCATCAAAAAACAGGCGCGGATCGCAGCTGAGCCCAATGGCGGCAAAGCCCGGCCCCAGCAGGTCATCAAGCCGGGTCTTGCCATTCGGGGTGTCAATCCAGGGCTGCGGGATCATCTGGCCCACCGGGCCACCGGCGGCGGCATTGACCAGAGAGGACCCGGCAACAGATGGCGTGGGCAACATATCGCCGCCTTCAAACTGGCGGCGATAGGCCGGGATGCGCCATAACAATGTCATGATGGCATCGCGTGTGATGGCCCGCACCGTCTTGGTCGGCATGATCGCCGCCCCCAATTGATTGGCCAGTTGCGTCATGGCGGCAGTGTGGGCGCGCCGTTCGCGTTCATAGCTGTCGAGCAGCGCATCACTGGCCCGCCCCTTGCAGATGGCGGCCAGTTTCCAGCTGAGATTGGCAGCATCGCGGATGCCGCTGTTCAACCCCTGCCCGGCAAAGGGCGGCATGACATGCGCGGCATCGCCTGCCAGCAGAATACGCCCCGCCCGGAAGCGTTCTGCCATACGGGCATGAAAGGTATAGACCAGACTGCGTTCAATATGCGCGGGCCGCGATCCGCCAATCGCCTGCATCAGCGCGCGGGCATTGGCTTCATCCGCAAAGCGGGCCTCATCATCGCCGGGCATCAGCAAAAATTCCCATCGCCGGCGGTTGCGGCTGACCGGCAAGGTCACGCTGGGGCGGCGCGGATCGCAGAAAAAGCGGATCTCGCGATGCGGATAATCATCGCCCTCCACATCAACGACCAGCCATTTTTCGGCAAAGGTTGACCCTTGAAACCGAATGCCCAGACGTTCACGGGTCCGGCTTGCGCCGCCATCACAGGCCACGACATAGCGGGCCACAAGCCGATCTGGCGCGCCCTGTGCGGGCCGCAGCGACAGTTCAACTCGATTGCCAAGATCTGCAACATCGCCCACCTCAACGCCGCGGCGCAACGACAGGCTGGGCCATTGATCGATGGCATCGCTGATCGCGGCTTCCAGTTCGGGCTGGTAAAAGGTACCACGCGGCGAAAAGCCAAAGCGTTCATCGGTATTGGTAATACGGGCCAGCAACCGGCCGCGGCCCGACACATAGGCCACGGGTACATCACGCAGCAAATTTGGGGCAAGCGCGTCATAGCGGCCAATGGACTGAAAACTGCGGAGCGTTTCCGGATCATAGGCAATGGCGCGCGGCGCTGTATAGGGGCTGTGGCGGCGCTCAAGAATAACCGTGCGGATGCCATGCTGCGCCAACATGGCGCCCAGCATCAGGCCAACCGGCCCAGCCCCGATGATCGCCACATCGGCATCAAAATCCCTGTGTGCCGGGGGCATATCGCCCTGCGCATGCGGCATCGCTGCTCTCCTTCATGACCATAAAATCAAAAATGACTAATTGGTCAATATTGATTGCCTAACCCAGAGCGGCTAGACAATCAAGATGGTCACCCCCGTCTCGCCCGCGCGCACCGACGCCTCGCCCTCCACGCCCAGAGACACTGGCCGTGTCGCCCGCAAGCGGGAAGCGATCCGCGCCCGCCTGCTGGCCGCAGGCTTTGATCAGGCTGGACGGCGGGGGCTGGACGGGATTGTCATTGCCGATCTCACCGAAGCGGCGGATTGCGCCAAGGGAGCCTTTTATCTGCACTTTGAAAGTCGGGAGGCGTTTGTCCTTGCGCTGATCAATGAGGCGCTGGAACCCGTGGGGCAGGCGCTGGACGCCTATGGGCAGACACAGGCGGCTGATGTCGCGCTGAGCGTGGGGCTGCGTTATGCCTTGACGCTGGCACTGGAGACGCCGGCCTGGGGTGATTTTGTCGCCGCGGTCACGCGGGCGGGCGATCCGCTCGCCAAGGGCTTTGGGCGGAGGCTGGCCGCCGACCTGATCCGGGGCCGGGCCGAAGGTGTCTTTTTTTATGAAGATCTGGGGGCGGCCGTCGCCGTTGCGGGCGGCGTATTTCTGGCCGGGGTGATCGGTGCGGCGTCGGGATCACTGGTCGCAGGCAGCCCATCCGAGGCGACGCGCCACGCGCTGCTGGCACTGGGGGTGGAGGCCGGGCGCGCCAAACAGCTGTCAACCCGCCCCTTGCCCCCGCTGGCCTTTACATCGGACTTGGTCACGCCCTTACAGAGCGGGGGCGACGCGGTCGCGGCTTAGGCGGTGGCGGGCACCCAATTGCCGTGAAATCCCGGTGGGATGCGGTGGGGAATGTGGATCACGGCCTGTGGCGGCCCTGCAAAATCCTGCGCGTTCAGGATGACGAGATCGGTCGTTTCCTGATCTGTGTTGACGACATAGCCCATCAGCCAGCCCGCATCTTCGGCGGACGCATCGGCCCGCGGGACAAAGACGAATTCGCCCGGCACCCGACCCGGCCCAAAATCATGCACCTGCCGGGTCTGGGCCTCCAGATCATGTTTGAACAATCGGCTGCTGCTGGCAAAGGCGGGATCGCGTTCACTGGGTAAGGCGAGCGTATAGGCATAGCGATATGGCTTGCCGAGGCGCGTTTCATTGGGGCGCGGAAATTCCTGATTATCGGGATCCAGCACCTCGCGCGTCACGGCGCGTGTGGCCGGATCAATCGTCCAGCGTTCAAAAGGGGTGCGGTGGGAATCGGGCCCCTGTGTGCTTTCGGCAAACATGGTTTCATGGACGGCCGCATCCATGATGACGCGCCCATCCGGCGTTTCATAGGCATTGGCCGGATGGAAAATATAACAGGGCGTGACCGGGCACCAAATGACATCGGCATTTGTCCCCTGCCGCGGCAGCAAGCCGACACGCGCCTTGTGCGCCGGGTTCCATTCATAAGGAAATGCAAATCCGGCCAGCAGCTTGGCGATGGAAAAAGTGACGGGGAGGTCGAGGATCAGGACATAGTTTTTGGTGATCATGCAGTCATGGATGGACGGACCATCCTGCACCCGGATGGGCTCATCGCGGCAGACCTTGCCGGTCTTGTCGACCACGACATGGCGGACAATGGATTGATCGGTCCCGGTATAGCAAATGGCGTGCATCTCTCCGCTGTCGGGGTCGAGATGCGGATGGGCAGAAAAACTGCCGGTCAATGTCCCGCCAAAGGGATCATGGGCAATGGTGTCCAGCTCTTCGGTCAGCCGGACGGGAAAGGCGCCCGCCTCTACCAGCCCCCAGGTGGCCCCGGCATGGCCCAGCACATTGGTGTTCACATTATCGCTGCCGCCATTGCGCGGGCCGGGGGCGGGTGGCAGCCCAAGTGCCGAGGTGACGGCATGGCTTTTGAGCCAGCGGTTGCGATACCACAGCGCCTGCCCGGCCTTCAGCTTAACGCCATGCACCATGCCATCCCCCATAAACCAGTGATAGCTTGCCGGATTGGGCGGCGTGACCGGATTGGGACCGATGCGGATATAGCGGCCATCCAGCTCTGCCGGGATGGTGCCGGTGACGCGCAGATCGGTGATCGTCTTTTCCGCATCCATGGGCGTGTGGATGCCGGTCAAAAATGGGTGCGGCGTTTTCGGGCTTGGCATGCGGTTGCGGTTAAAGGCCGCGACCTTCAGGACGCCTTTGGTCACGACCGACCGGATCAGGGTTTCAACAGAACTTGCCATGCGCCTCTCCTTTTGAGCCTTGCACGCCGACTCGGATTATGTTTACAGCGATAACATGGCGAGAAATGATAACAGTGTCAACATAACCCCGGCCACGCGCAGCTATCATCATGGGGATTTGCGGGCGGCGCTGATCGCGGCGGGGCTTGAGATGTTGAAAGACCGCAGTGCCGATGCATTGTCGCTGCGCGAAATTGCCCGTCAGGTCGGCGTCAGCGCAACGGCCGTCTATCGCCATTTTCCCGACAAGCAGGCGCTGCTTTATGCCTTGTGCGAGGACGGGGCCGACCAGTTGCGCCGCTGCCAGCAGGCGGCGATGGACGCAGCGGGCGGGGGCAAGGCCGGCTTTGATGCGACGGGCCGGGCCTATGTTCGCTTTGCGCTTGATCATCCCGCGCTGTTTCGACTGATGTCGACCATCAAGCGGCCGGGCGAGGCCGATGCGGTCGGCGCGTCGGCGGTCAATGGCGCGATGCAGCTGCTGCGCCAGAATGTGGCAAGCCTGTTGCCGGCAGAGGCTAGCGACATGGATAAGCGCCTTGCGACCATCAAGGCCTGGGCCAAGGTCCATGGTCTTGCGATGTTGATGCTGGATGGGCAGGTCGCGGTGGATGATCGCCTGATCGATGCCATCACCACGCCGGTCATGCCGGGACCGGTCATACCCGGCGATTGACGGGCGACTGACGGGCGGCAAAAGCCCGGTGCCGATGCGCCTGCCCATTGCCGAATGCGCCGCCACATCCTAGCTAGGGGCGATGGCAGATCCCTATTCCATTCTGGGTGTCGCAAAAGGCGCAAGCGAGGCTGATATCAAAAAAGCCTATCGCAAGCTGGCGAAAGAGCTTCACCCCGACACCAACCGCGATAATCCCAAGGCGGCCGAGCGCTTTGCGCAGGTGACGGCGGCCTATGACCTGTTGTCGGACAAGACCAAAAGGGCGCAGTTTGATCGCGGTGAAATTGATGACCAGGGCCAGCCGCGCAATCCCTTTGCCGGGGGCAACCCCTTTGGCGGTGGCGGGTTTCGGCAAGGCCCCGGCGGGTTTGAGTTCAACGCCGACAGCATGGACTTCGGCGATATTTTCGACGGCCTGTTTGGCGGTCGCGGCCGTGGCGGCGGCGGTCCATTTGGGCGGCAGGCCCCTCCGCAAAAGGGCGCCAATGCGGCCTTTCGTCTGTCCGTCGCCTTTGAAGATGCGGCCACGCTGAAGCCGCAGCGGATTACGCTGACCGATGGCAAGACGATTGAGCTGAAACTGCCAGCGGGCCTTGAATCCGGCACGCAGATGAAATTGGCGGGCAAGGGCCATCCGGGGCCGGGTGGGGCCGGCGATGCCATCATCACGCTGGACGTGGCGGCGCACCCCTTTTTCACCCGCGATGGCGCGCATATCCGGCTTGATCTGCCGATCACGCTGGCGGAAGCGGTCAAGGGCGGCCCCGTTAAGGTGCCAACGGTTGATGGGCCGGTGATGCTCAACATTCCCAAAGGGGCAAGTTCGGGCAAAACCCTGCGCCTGAAAGGGCGTGGTTTTTCCGTCAAGGGCGGCACGCGCGGCGACCAGCTTGTGACCCTGCTGATTGATCTGCCCAGCGAGGATGCGGCCCTGCAGGCCTTTGTCGAGGACTGGCAAGACACCCGGAACCCGCGCGCGAAACTGGGCGTTTAAGGCCCATGGGGCCAGATTCGCCCGAAACGCCAGAGGCGCGGCGCCAGCACCCGGGGGCGCATCCGCCCCCGCCCGGTCTGGCGGGGCTGATCGGCCCCGGATCGCCGCCCTTTGAAATCATCCGCCGCGTTGTCATGGGCGTGTATAGCGATGGCTTCGTCCATGCGGGTAACCTTGCCTATCTGACGCTGCTGACCGTCTTTCCCTTTTTCATCGTGATGGCGGCTGTCACCCAGCTTTTGGGCCAGCCTGAGGAACAATTGGCGTTCATCCGGTCGCTGGCCGCAACCCTGCCGCCTGGTGTCGCTGATCTGATCGAAGGCGCCGCGCGCGAGGTGCTGCTTGCCCGCACGGGGCCGTTTTTGTGGTTTGGCGCGCTTGTGGGTCTGTGGACCGTCAGCAGCTTTATCGAAACCATCCGCGATATCCTGCGCCGGGCCTATGGCACGCGCTATGAACGCCCCTTTTGGCAATCGCGGCTTGCCGGGATTGTGCTGAGCTTTGGTGCGGTGGTCATGATTTTGGCCGGGCTTGCGGTCCAGCTGGCGGTGACGGCGGTTGAAGAATTTCTTGTGCGCTTTGTGCCGGCCGCCCAGCCGATCCTGGCGGTGCAAATTGGCTGGTTGTCGACCTCTGTTGCAATTTTCTGCGGCCTGTTTGCGATCTTCTGGACGCTGGCGCCGGCGGCCTATCGGGCGCGACGCTACCCCAAATGGCCTGGCGCTTTGGCGACTACGCTGTGGTGGACGGGCGCGTTGCTGCTCTTGCCGGGTGCACTTTCGCTCTTTGGTGGCTATGCAATGACTTATGGAAGTTTGGCGGGTGTGATCATTGCCCTCTTGTTTTTCTGGATCGTGGGATTCGGGCTTGTTATTGGGGCGCATCTGAACGCGGCGCTGGCCAATCCGGAGGCCAGAGACACGCGACGGGAGAGGCGGATCAACGGCGAAGGGGACTGATGATGGCAGGATATATGGCCGGCAAAAGGGGCCTGATCATGGGGCTCGCAAATGACCGCAGTCTTGCATGGGGGATTGCCCGCAAGTTGAGAGAAGAGGGCGCTGAGCTGGCCTTTTCCTATCAGGGGGAAGCCCTTGAAAAGCGCGTCCGCCCGCTGGCGGCCGAACTGGGCAGTGATGTCCTGATTGATTGCGATGTGTCGGACATGGCGGCGCTGGATGCGGCCTTTGCCACGCTGGGTGCGCATTGGCCGACGATTGACTTTGTTGTCCATGCCATTGGCTTTTCCGATAAAAATGAATTGCGCGGGCGCTATTGCGACACCAGCCTCGACAATTTCCTGATGACGATGAACATCAGCGTCTTCAGCTTTACCGCCGTTGCCAAGCGGGCAGCGGCGATGATGCCCCATGGCGGATCGCTGCTTACGCTCAGCTATTATGGTGCGGAAAAAGTCGTGCCGCATTACAATGTGATGGGCGTTGCCAAATCGGCGCTGGAAACCTCTGTCAAATATCTCGCCGTGGATCTGGGGCGCGACAATATCCGCGTGAATGCAATTTCCGCCGGGCCGATCAAGACGCTCGCGGCGTCTGGCATTGGCGACTTCCGCTACATCATGAAGTGGAATGAACTCAATGCGCCCTTAAAGCGCAATACGACGATTGAGGATGTCGGCGGTGCCGGGCTGTATCTGCTGTCGGACCTGTCGGGCGGTGTCACCGGCGAAACCCATCATGTCGATTGCGGCTATCATGTCGTGGGCATGAAGGCCGAGGATGCCCCCGATATTGCGCTGAGCTGAGGCCAAATTCATTTGGCGCAAGCGATCGGGCGGGGCTTCGACAGGCTCAGCCCGAACGGGTTGGAGGGTCGCAGGATGGGTTTTCCGTCCGCGCCCTTTGTGCTGAGCTTGGCGGCAGGCCGCGCTGGTCCTGTGCCTTATTGGCGGCGGTGAAATTTATCCGGCGCAAGCGATTGAGCAGGGCTTCGACAGGCTCAGCCTGAACGGGTTGGGAGATAATGGGATTGATGTCCCCTCCACCCCGTTTGGGCTGAGCCTGTCGAAGCCCTGCCCTTCCCCCTGCTTCGCCTTGCAATGCGGGACAAATCGCGGCATCGCTGAGCCATGAGCTTTAATACTTTCGGCCGCGTTTTCCGCTTTACCACCTGGGGCGAAAGCCATGGGCCAGCTTTGGGTGCGGTTGTCGATGGCTGCCCGCCGGGGCTGGCGCTGTCGGCTGAGGATATTCAGCCCTTTCTCGATAAGCGGCGGCCGGGCACATCGCGCTTTACGACTCAGCGGCAGGAACCCGATCAGGTCCGGATCCTGTCTGGCGTGTTTGAAGGGCGGACAACGGGCACCCCGGTGAGCCTGATGATCGAGAATGTCGATCAACGGTCCAAAGATTATTCCGATGTCGCCAAGGCCTATCGGCCCGGCCATGCCGATTACAGCTATGACGCCAAATATGGGTTTCGCGATTATCGCGGCGGTGGCCGGTCATCCGCGCGCGAAACGGCCGCACGCGTTGCCGCCGGGGCAGTGGCACGTGCGGTGATCCCAGAGGTCAGCATCCTCGCCTATGTTGTTGAAATTGGTGGCGACGCCATCGACCGTGCAAATTTTGAAGCCAGCCAGATCGACAAGAACCCGTTTTTCTGCCCCGATGAGGCCGCGGCCGGGCGCTGGGAAAAGCTGGTCGATGCCGCGCGCAAATCCGGCTCTTCGCTGGGTGCGGTCGTTGAATGCGTTGCCACGGGCGTTCCGCCGGGCTGGGGCGCCCCGCTTTATGCGAAACTGGATAGTGAATTGGCCGCCGCGATGATGAGCATCAATGCCGTCAAGGCGGTTGAGATTGGCGCTGGCTTTGCCGCTGCCCGGTTGCGCGGCGAGGATAATGCCGATCCGATGCGCCCGGGGAGCAATGCGCCCGAATTTTTGGCCAACAATGCGGGCGGGATTGCGGGCGGCATTTCGACCGGCCAGCCCGTTGTGGTGCGCGTCGCGTTTAAGCCCACCTCGTCCATTTTGACGCCGGTGGAAACCGTGACACGCGATGGCACAGCCACCGAAATCGTGACCAAGGGCCGGCATGATCCCTGCGTTGGCATTCGCGGCGCGCCCGTGGTTGAGGCGATGATGGCGCTGGTGCTGGCCGATCAAAAGCTGCTCCACCGCGCGCAGTGCGGCTAATCCCTGATTTTTTGCGACGGATTGGGCTTGCCGCGGCGCCTGCTTTTTGCGCACAAGGTGTTTGAAAGAGCCTAAAATCAGGCCGCTGGGAGAGTATGACAGAAAATCAAACGGCCAAGGCCGGGCAGCAGGCCAATGTTCGTGTGCTGATGTGGACGCTTTTAATTGTCTACATCTTCAACTTTCTGGATCGACAGATCGTCAACATCCTGGCGGAAGAAATCAGCCGGGACCTGAACCTATCTGATGCGCAAATTGGGTTGATGACGGGGCTGGCCTTTGCCCTGTTCTACACCTTTTTGGGCATTCCCATTGCCCGTTATGTTGATCGCCCAGCCACCAATCGCGCGCATGTCATTTCGATCTCGCTGGGTGTCTGGTCTGCGATGACGGCCTTGTGCGGACTGGCACAGAATTTTGTGCAGCTGCTGTTGGCGCGGATTGGCGTTGGCGTGGGGGAAGCGGGATGTACGCCGGCGGCCCATTCGCTCATCACAGATGCGGTGCCGGCCGAAAAACGGGCATCGGCCATGGCCTTTTATGGGCTGGGCATTCCGATTGGCGGCCTTATCGGGATGGTCGTCGGCGGTGCGCTTAATGATCTTTACGGCTGGCGACAGGCCTTTTTGGCGGTCAGCGTGCCGGGCATTGTTTTTGCCTTTGTCCTGCCCTGGCTGTTGCGTGATCCGGGGCGGCATGCGGCCGTGGCAGCAGCGCGACCGCAACAGCCCTTTCGCGTTGCTGTGGCCGAAATCATGACCAACAAAAGCTTTCTGCTTGTTCTGTTGGGGGCCAGCTTCACCGCCTTTCTGTCTTATGGAAAGGCCGTTTGGGTGGTCATCCTGTTTCAGCGGGATTTTGGGCTGAGCGCGGGGCAGACCGGGCTGTGGCTGGGCGTCATTACCGGCCTTGCCGGTATGCTGGGCACATGGGCCGGCGGCTATCTGGCGGATCGGTTCGGGAAAAAGGACAAGCGCCATATTCTGACGGCCCCGGCCCTGGGGATGACACTGGCCGCGCCGATTTTATTCGCGGCCTATTTTGTCAGCGATTGGCGCGTCGCGCTGGTGCTGCTGATTGTGCCGACCGCGCTCAACTATTTCTACTATGGTCCCAGCTATGCGCTGGCCCAGCAATTGGTGAAGCCAGACCAAAGGGCGGTTGCCACATCGCTGGTCATTTTCGGGCAGAATCTGATCGGCTTGGGCCTTGGCCCCTTATTCTTTGGCATCCTGTCCGATGCGTTCAAGCCAATGGCCGGCGGCGATAGTGTGCGCTGGGTGCTGTATGGCGCAGCCTGGCTTGGGCTGTTGCCGGCCTGGTTCTTCTGGCGCGCGTCGAAGCGACTGGCCCGCGATCTGCCTGCCGCCTGAGCCTGTTGCTCAGTCGGCAAAGGGATCGCGGACAAGGATCGTGTCTTCGCGTTCCGGGCTGGTGGATACCAAGGCGACCGGGCATTGGATCAGCTCTTCAATGCGGCGGACATATTTGATCGCCTGCGCCGGCAAATCGGCCCAGCTGCGCGCGCCCGCTGTGGTTTCGTGCCAGCCCGGCATTTCTTCATAAATGGGCTCCGCCCGCGCCTGATCGGCGGCATGCGGCGGCAGATAGTCAAAAATCTGGTCACCAATGCGATAGCCGGTGCAGATCTTCAGCGTATCAAACCCATCCAGCACGTCGAGCTTGGTCAGCGCTATGCCCGTGATGCCAGAAACGGCGGCGGATTGACGCACCAGCACGGCATCAAACCAGCCACAGCGCCGCTTGCGGCCCGTCACGGTGCCAAATTCATGGCCGCGTTCGCCCAGCCGCTGGCCAATGTCATTTTCCTGTTCGGTCGGGAAAGGGCCAGATCCGACGCGCGTCGTATAGGCCTTCACAATCCCCAGCACAAAGCCCACCGAGGATGGGCCAAGGCCCGAACCGCCCGATGCTGTGCCGGCAATGGTGTTGGAGGAGGTGACAAAGGGGTAGGTGCCGTGATCGACATCCAGCAGCACGCCCTGTGCGCCTTCAAACAGAACCCGGTCCCCGCGCTTTTTGGCGGCATTCAGGGTCACCCAGACGGGCTTGGCAAAAGGCAGGATGAAATCCGCAATTTCGCGCAGATCATTGATCAGCCGTGCGCGGTCAATGGGCGGCTGGCCAAAGCCCGCCCGCAAGGCATCATGATGCGCGCAAATGCGGTCCAGCTGGGCATCCAGATCATCCAGATGGGCCAGATCGCACACCCGAATGGCGCGGCGGCCCACCTTGTCCTCATAGGCCGGGCCAATGCCGCGGCGGGTTGTCCCGATCTTGCCCTGGCCGCTGGCATCTTCGCGCAGGCCATCCAGATCGCGGTGAAAAGGCAGGATCAGCGGGGCGTTTTCGGCAATGTGCAGATTATCGGGCGAAATCGTGACGCCCTGTCCGGTCAGCTTGGCGACTTCATCGCGGAAATGCCATGGGTCCAGCACAACGCCATTGCCGATGACCGATAAGGTCCCGCGCACAATGCCCGACGGCAGCAGCGACAGCTTATAGGTCTGGTCGCCGACGACCAGCGTATGGCCCGCATTATGCCCGCCTTGAAACCGCACGACCAGATCTGCCCGACTGGCGAGCCAGTCGACGATCTTGCCCTTGCCTTCATCGCCCCATTGCGCGCCGATTACTGTGACATTGGCCACCAGAAATTCTCCACCTGCCGAACGGTTCACCCATTCGGTGCGTTATTGTGACGAACCGGGCGCGTCTACCCAAAACAGGCTTTGGCACCGAAACTTAACGGATCGGCTCAGCCGATCGGCACAGGCCGCCCATTGGACAGGATGTGCGTACAAATTTGCGCTTCGGCGCTGTCCTCTTCGCTCAGCGCCGCAACCGTCACCCAGCCTTCGGCGCGCAGCTTGGCGGCCTTTTGCGGCAAGGTGCCAAGCGGCAGGAACAGGCGGCGGCGTTCGCCCTGGGCCAGCCCGGCATCGATCAGCGGATCGATATAGGCCGAAAAGCCAACGGCAGGTTCATCGCCCAAGCGATAGCTGCCGCCGCGGGCAATTTCCCCCAAAGTGTGCGCTGAAAACAGCGAAAAGCCGAACCAGCTTTGATATTCAAAGCCATGGCGTTCGGTTGGATCCAGCGTCACGCGGACATCGCCGGGCAGGGCTGCGACCAGCGCATCCAGCGCGTTGAGCCGGTCTGCCAGACCATCGGCCCCGTCAAAGGCGCGCAGCCGGGCGGCCGCGTCGGCATAGGGGCCGGCGGCCGCGATCAGCGGACGGAACCGATCCGGCACTGCCGCCGCATCCTTTGCATCCAGCTGAGCCTTCAGGTCGGTGGTGTCTTCGCCGGGCAGCAACGTATCGATCAGATCCGGCAAGGTCAGATCCAGCGTCAGATCACGCGCCCCGGCGGTTTTCAGCGATTCGATGGCAACCGTGACAATTTCGGTCACCGCGGCCAGGCTTTCCAGGCCGATCAGTTCCGCACCCACCTGCAACATTTCGCGTTCGGGCCGCAACTGGCTGGCCCGCAGCTTGACGACCGGGCCGCCATAGCTCAGCCGCAAGGGGCGGGGATGATGGCTCATCTGGCCGCGCGCGATGCGGCCAATCTGTCCGGTAATGTCAGATCGAACCGCCATGGTTTCGCCCGACACCGGGTCAACAAACCGCAGCAAATCGCGCGAGGATGTGCCCAGCGCCCCGGTCAGGCTGGCTTCAAATTCGGCCAGCGGGGTCTGCACACGTTCATAGCCATAAGCGGCCACCGTATCGAGGATGGCGCGCACCAGCCGCGCCGAGGCATCAGCCTCGGGCGGCAGGCGGTCACGAAATCCGGTTGGCAACAGGGCAGTGGTCATCATCGCGCCTTAGCAGATCAGAACTGCAATGCCTTCACCGTTTTTACCCCGGCCAATTTGCTGGCCTCGGCAAGGACGGCTTCGGGAATGGCATCATCCATCGAAAGCAGCAGCACAGCTTCCCCGCCGGCATTGCGGCGGCCGAGATGGAAGGTGCCGATATTCAGGCCATTTTTGCCCAGCAACGTCCCGATCGACCCGATAAAGCCGGGGGCGTCTTCGTTGACGATGTAGAGCATATGGCCGTCCAGATCGGCTTCGATGTTGATGCCGAACATTTCGACCAGACGGGGCGCTGTATTGTTGAACAAGGTCCCCGCAACCGACCGATCGCCCTGGCTGGTGGCGACCGTCACCCGCAGCAGCGTGTGATAAACGCCTTCGCGGTCGTGCCGGATTTCGCGCACATCCAGGCCGCGTTCCTTGGCCAGAAAGGGCGCGTTAACCATGTTCACCGTGTCCGAATAACGGCGCATCAGACCGGCCAGCACCGCGCCGGTGATCGGTTTGATATTGAGCTGGGCCGCCGCCCCTTCGACCTCGATCGAAATCTTGGTGAGGTTGTCATGCGCCAATTGCCCGACGAGCGAGCCGAGTTTTTCGGCCAGCGCCATATAGGGCTTAAGCTTGGGCGCTTCTTCCGCGGACAGCGACGGCATGTTGAGCGCGTTGGTGACGCCGCCATGCACCAGATAATCCGCCATTTGTTCGGCCACCTGCAAGGCCACATTGACCTGCGCTTCGGTGGTCGAGGCGCCCAGATGCGGGGTGCAGATGAAATTGGGGGTGCCGAACAGCGGCGACTCCTTGGCCGGTTCCACCGCAAAAACGTCGAGCGCAGCGCCCGCGACATGGCCGCTGTCGAGCGCGTCTTTCAAGGCCGCTTCATCAATCAGGCCGCCGCGCGCGCAATTGACGATGCGGACACCCTTTTTGGTCTTGGCAAGGTTATCGCGGCTCAGGATGTTGCGGGTCTGATCGGTCAGCGGCGTGTGCAGCGTGATGAAATCTGCCTTGGCCAGCAAGGTATCCAGATCCGCCTTTTCCACGCCCATTTCAACGGCGCGCTCTGGCGTCAGGAAGGGGTCAAAGGCGACCACTTTCATGCGCAGCCCCAGCGCGCGGCTGGCAACGATGGACCCGATATTGCCCGCCCCGATGAGGCCCAGCGTCTTGCCGGTGACTTCAACGCCCATGAAGCCGTTTTTCGGCCACAGCCCGGCTTGTGTCTGGGCATTGGCTTCCGGGATCTGCCGGGCAAGCGCAAACATCAAGGCAATGGCATGTTCAGCGGTGGTGATCGAATTGCCAAAGGGCGTATTCATGACAACCACGCCCTTGGCCGAAGCCGCCGGAATATCGACATTGTCAACGCCAATGCCGGCGCGGCCAATGACCTTTAAATTGTCGCAATGGGCCAGAATATCGGCGGTCACCTTGGTGGAAGACCGGATGGCCAGGCCATCATATGCGCCGATGATCTTGATCAGCTCTTCAGGCGACAGGCCTGTGATTTCATCCACGTCGCAGCCGCGCTCGCGGAAAATGGCGGCGGCATTGGGATCCATTTTGTCAGAGATCAGAACTTTGGGCTTGGTCATGGGGAAAACTCCAGATGAGATCATGTCCGTCCGGGTGCCGCATCATGGCGCGGCAGGGCCGGCCGGTGCATCAACAAATGTCGCAGACAGGGCGGGGATCAGGCCTTCATTTCGGCCCAGGCCCAATCGAGCCAGGGGCCAAGCGCTTCGATATCGGCGGTGTCGACCGTGGCGCCGCACCAGATACGCAGGCCCGGGGGAGCATCGCGATAGCCCGCAATGTCATAGGCGGCGCCTTCGGCTTCCAGCAAAGCGGCGAATTTCTTGATGAAATCTGCATCCTCGCCCTCGACGGTCAGGCAAACCGAAGTGCGCGACCGGGTGGCCGGGTCTGCCGCCAGATGGCCGAGCCAATCGCGGTCCGCCACGATTTTGTCGAGAGCGGCCGCATTGGCGTTTGACCGCGCCATCAGCCCGTCCAGCCCGCCAATGGATTCGGCCCATTCCAGCGCGAAGATGACATCTTCGACCGCCAGCATCGAGGGCGTGTTGATCGTTTCACCCTTGAAGATGCCTTCGATCAGCTTGCCGCCTTTGCTCATGCGGAAAATCTTGGGCAGCGGCCAGGCCGGGCTATAGCTTTCCAGCCGCTCCACCGCGCGCGGGCCAAGGATCAAAATGCCATGCGCGCCTTCGCCGCCCAGCACCTTCTGCCAGGAAAAGGTCGTCACATCGAGCTTGTCCCACGGCATGTCATACGCAAAGACCGCCGAGGTCGCGTCCGCGAAGGTCAGGCCCGTGCGATCATCGGCAATCCAATCGCCATTGGGCACGCGCACGCCCGATGTCGTGCCATTCCAGGTGAAGACGACATCATGTGAGGGGTCAACAGCGGCCAGATCGGGCAGCGCGCCATAAGGCGCCTTGGCCACGGTGGCATCGATTTTCAGCTGCTTGATCACGTCCGTGACCCAGCCTTCGCCAAAGCTTTCCCAAGCCAGCATCGTGACGGGTCGCGCGCCCAGCATGGACCACATCGCCATTTCAACAGCGCCGGTGTCAGATCCGGGGACAATGCCGATGCGGTGCGTATCCGGCACCTTCAGGACGGCGCGGGTCAGATCAATCGCGCGTTGCAGGCGCGACTTGCCAATCTTTGCCCGGTGCGACCGGCCAAGACATGCGGTGTTGAGTTTGGATGCATCCCAGCCCGGCGGCTTTGCACAGGGACCAGAAGAAAAGAACGGGCGCGCAGGGGTGCGCGTTGGCTTGGCATTCACAGTCATGTAGACTCTCCTCACAGAGAGCACGCGCGGCGTTGGGACCGCGTGGCCCGCCGCCGCTCATAGAGACGGGTCGGGCGAAGTCAAGGACAATAGCCGCGTCTGCCCGCCGGCCTAATAATCGCGCGACACGCGCACGGCGCCGCTTTGTTCACCAATGGTCGAAATGGTCGACAGGATCGACAGCCAGCGCGTGACCTGAAATTCAGCGCGGGTGGCCGAATAGCCCTGACCATCGGTGATGATTTCCACAAAGGTCCGCCGGGTCAGATATTTCCCTGCCGCAACCGAGGTCCGCTGGCCGGTTGCGACATCGCCCGGCAGGATCCGCAGCCGATCCAGCCCGACCGCCTTGCGCAACGCGTTGATGGGGTTCAGTCCGGCGCCGCCGCGCATAGAGGCGACAGCCGCCGCCAATTGCACCGCCTCTGGCGCTGACAAGTTGGTGATGGATGTCCCAAAGAGCAGCCGGGACAACAGTTCATCCTGCGGCAAAGCGGGGACGCTGGCAAAGCTGATTTCAGGCCGCAGCCCGGTGCCGCCGACGCGGATGGTGGCGGACAGACCCTGCGTGTCGCCCGCCGCCACAATGTCCAGGCTGGGATCGGGCGGGCTTTCCCCGCGGAAGCGGATATTGCCGCGCTGAAGATCAAAGCGCCGCCCGGCAAATTCATAACCGCCCCGGACCATTTCTGCCGTGCCGGTGATCGCGGGGGAGAAGATGGAACCCTGCACGACAAGATTGGCGCGCCATTCACTGTCGAGCCCCAGGCCCGACACCATCAGCCGTCCGGGGGCGTCGGCCTTGATATCAAGCCGCCAGGGCTGTCCGGACACCGTCACCGTGTCTGTGGCCGCGCCGCCATTGATTTCCCGCAGCTTCAGCCGGGGCACTGCGGCCACGGCCGAGGATTGACCAAGGACATAGCTGCTGCGGTTCAACTGGACATCGCCGCTGATCACTCCACCGGCACCATCGGACCGGATACGCAAGGGGCCAGTCACCGTGGCGGCCAGATCATCGCGTGCGATCAACTGGGCATGATCGGCCTCTACGGCGATATCAAGCCCGCGATCTTGGGCGGAAAAGTTGATTGTGCCCCGGCCCGTCACACGCCCCGTGCGCCCGGCATTGGCCGAGAAACTGTCAAAGACAAGGCGCGCGCCATCAAATCGGCCCGATGTCGCGACATTGGTCAGCACCATCCCGGCGGCCGCGCTTTCGACACGTGCTGTTTCGGTGCGGACCGACCCCCGAATGACCGGATCGGCAAAGCGGCCGCTGATATCCGCCCCCACGGCCACCGTGCCGGACAGATCAAATGTGTCGATACCGGTCAGCCGCCACAGCGTTCCGGCATCGCCATTATAGCGCAGTTGCCCGAACAGCACGGCATTGGCGAGCTGTGCGCCCAGGGGTCGATCCCCGCCCATACCGGTCAAGCGCACCTGCCCGCGGCCAATGGTCTGGCCGCCCAGCGCCGCAATCATCCGGGCGCCCGCTTCGCCATTGCCAAATCGGGCTGCGACCGCCAGATCCACGGCGCGCGATGACAGGGCCAGCCCGGCGCGGGACAGGCCCCGCACCTTCATGTCCATCCGGCCAGATGGCCCGCCCCTATCATCCTCGGCATAGAACAGTGTGCCGCTGGCCCGCCCGCCCAGACCAAGGCGGGGCGCGACAAGGTTCAACAGGTCGAGCGGCAGGTTCGACACAACGGCCGTGATTTCGGGGCGTGCTCCGCCAAACATGCCCGACAATTCTGCCGTCCCGCCGGCATAGCGCAGCGCCGTGGGTGCCAGCCGCCATCCGCTGGCTTCCCGCAGCAAAATCGCCGGGGTGTCGAGCTGGATCGGCCGCCCATCCAGCGCGCCATTGCCGCGGATGAGGATCCGATCCTGATCCAGCCGGACATCCGTTGACAGCGTATAATCGCCGCCCCGTGCGCCCGACAGCGTCGCCTTCACATCCCCCCGGCCCCCGGCCAGACGCACACTGCCATTGAGGCGCGCAGCGGTGAGATTGGCATAGCGAACATCCCGTCCGCTGAATGTACCATCGATGCTGGTCCCGCGGGGGTCCAGCAGGATCGTGCCGTCAAAGCTGCCGCGCGCCATGGCGATGGCGGGCGGGCCGGCGAAGCGGGCATTGCGCGCATCGATGGACGCCCGAATGCGTTGCATGCCCGATGCGACATCCATGTCGAGGCGTCCGGTTGCCGCGCCGCTGAGCGTCAGGCTGCCGCCAAGGCCATTGGGGATGGGCGCGAGATTGCCGGACGCCCGGATGCCCCCGGCCGTCAGGTCCGCAATCTCAATATTGGGGCGGCCGCCGCGCGGCAGGGCAAGGCGGCCTTGGCCGGTAAAGGCCCCAAGCCGCGACTGGCCATTGGCGGCCCAGTCATAGCCCAGCGGCGTCGGATCCAACGTCAGCTGGACATTGGCCAGACCAAGCGCCGCATTGGGCCGGGCCAGCAACAGCCGGATTTGCGGCCGGGCCAGCGGGCCATTCAGGCTGATCTGAAGCGGCCCATAGACCGACTGGCTGCCCGATCCGGCCAGCTGAAAACGGCCATCGCGGCCGCGCACGCCGTTCAATGTCAACCGCAGGCGCGGGGCCAGAATCTGCAAATTGGTGAAGCGCAACTGCCCGTCCGCTGTCCGTTCCAGAGCGGTTTCCAGCTTGGGCAGGCCGCCGGCCAATCCGGCGAAAAAGCCATTGTCAAAGCGGCGGACCCATGCCTCCCCCCGGCCCAGGATGCGCGTGCCACGGCCATTGGGACCGGGCACAACCTCTAACGTGCTTTTGACATCCACCAGGCCGATGCCGGGAATGAGATAGCGGGTGAGCTGGCCCGCAAGGCCAATGTCATAGCGGCCTGTTTTGAGGTCGATGAACAGCGCGACCTTGCCATCGAGCTTATCCGACCGCAGGGTCAGCGCCTCGCCAATCACGCTGCTGGACGATACCAGCACCGTGCCATCGACCGAGATATGGGCGAGGATCCCGCCGGCCACATCGCCAACCCCGGTTATCCGATCCGCCGCCACGCGCAGCGGGACGCGCACCGGCGCACGCGACATGCGGCCCCGACCAGAGGCGCGCACGCCTTCCAGACCCGTTGTGCCAAAGCGCAGCTGGGGCGCCGTTACCAGATAGTCGAACGACGCCTGACGAAAGGGCCCATCCAGCCGCAGCTTCAGGGCGATGCCTTGCCCCTGCGCGGTGCGGATCAGGGCTGCCGGCTGGCGCAGCTGCCCGGTGATCAACAGATCTTCAAATGACCGCGTGGCCAGGTTGATGCCGCCCTGCGCCAAAAGCGTGGCCGCAGGTGCCGACAGGCCCAGTTCGCCCTTGATCCGGCGATGGGCCATGCTGGCCGCGCCGCGCACCGCGACGGATGGGCCGGCAAGGGTGCGCAAGCGGCCAGCCGGCAGGGCCGCCGGGGCGACCCGCCCCTGCACCGCATAGCGGCCCGCCCGCGCGGACAGCGCCAGCCGCGCGACCTCTGACCCTGCGCGCCGGGCGGTCAGCTGGCCCGCCCATTGGGTCCATGTGCCGTCCCCGGCAAGGCGCAGCGCCACCGGATCGCGCGTGCCGATCATCGCCCCGAACAGGCCGTTGCGGGGTGTATCGAGCCGGAGATCGGCATCAAAGCGGTTCTGGTCTGGCACGACATCCAGCCGCAGCTGCACATGATCACCGCGCGTTGCGTGGGCGGTGAGCGCCAGCCGCGCCTGCCCATCCCGGATATCGGCATGACCGCGCAGCTGGCCGGTTTGCGCCTGCCCCGTCACGCCTTTTTCAATGGCCAGCCGATCAATCACCAGCGTGCCGATATGGACATCAAAATCCGGCAAAAGGGGCGCGTCCGGCCGCGCGGGGCGCAATTTTGGCAAGCGATACCATGTTGCGCGCGGGGCATGGAGCCGCGTGATATCAAGCCGGTTGGCGAACCACGCCAAGGGCGACCAGACCAGATCCACCTGAGGTGCTGCGAAGAAAACGCCGTGCGGATCGCTGAGCCGCAGGCCCTTGATCTGGGCCGCGCCGTAAAGTGATCCATCAATGTCCGCGACATCGATGCGCAGGCCATTGGCGGGCGTCAGCGCCGAGACGGACCGCGCCACCCAGTGATGGCCAAGCCGCGTATCCGCCAGAAAAAGAAGGCTGGCCAAAAGCAGCAACAGGGCCCCGGCCAGCCCAAGTCCCCGGCGCAAATAGCGCATCAGAAGGCCTGCCCCAAAGACACATAGACCCCAAGGCGCGTTTCGCCCGGCCGCCGGTTGATCGGCGTGCCAAGATCAACGCGGATCGGGCCAAAGCTGGAATAATAGCGCACGCCAAGGCCGGTTCCCAGCCGAACAGAGCTGAGGCGCGGCGTGCTGCTGGTGTAGATGTTGCCGCCGTCAAGAAAGGGAACAATGCCAAAGGCGCCAAAGCGGATGCGCGCTTCCAGCGAAAATTCTGCCAGACTGCGTCCGCCGGCAGGTTCCCCAAAGGCATCGAGCGGGCCAATCGCCTGATAGCCATAGCCCCGGATTGACCCGCCCCCACCGGCATAATAGCGGCGCGACGGGGCGATGTTGTCGGTGGCTGTGCCCGTGATCGACGCCAGCCGCATCCGGCCGGCAAATGTGACGCGCGTGCCCAGCGGCAGATACCCGCTGGCATCGATTTGCGCGCGCAAATAGCTTGACGCCGCGCCGCGCAGCGACACTTCAGGCGAGATGCGTCCACTGAGCCGGAAGCCCCGATGCGGGTCGAGCAGATCATCCGAGCCATCATAAGCGAGCAATGCCGGCAGCGCGCCGATGAAAAAGGTGTTCCGCCCGACATTGCCCGAAACAACGTCGCGTTCCTGCGAGGCCAGCAGTTCAAACCCGGCATTCCAGGTCCATGTTTTCTGCCAGATCAGGTTGGTTTGGCGTTCCAGATTGGCCGCCACTTCAAAGGTGCGGGCTTCATAGGCGGCGCGCAGCGTGTTGCTGGCCGCAATCCGGGCGTTGAGCACCCAGTCGCGGCGCTGCCAGTTGTTCATCCGCAGCGACGTGCCCAGCGATTGTTCCTTGGTCCCCGCGACGCCCGCAATGGTCACCGCGCCTTCGGGGCGGATGAGGTTGCGATGCGTCCAGCTGGCCGTGGCGCGCAGGCCTTCGCCCGTGCCATAGCCGATTTCGCCCGCGATGGTCCGCAGGGGCGCCGTGGTGGTGGTGACCCGAATATCGGCCGTGTCGGGCGTGCTGCCCGGCACGGGATCAACCGAGACCGACGACACCAGCCCGGTTGCGATGATGGCGCGTTTCAGATCATCAAGATCGGCCTGGTTGAAGGGCTGGCCCGGCTGAAAGCGGGCCATGATGCCCATGTGTTTGGCGTCAAAAGGTGCGCGATCCCCGGTTGCGATGAGCTGACCAAAGTTGCGCTGCCCCCCCATGGTCACCGCCAGATCGAGCGCCCCGCTTTCCTGGTCGTGATCAATGGTCACCTCTGCTTCGGCCACCTGCGCAAAGGGATAGCCCTGATTGCGCAACGCCGATTGCAACGCGACTTCGGCCTGTGTCACCCGATCCGCAAGAATGGGATCAGAGCTTTGCACCGCAAACAGACCGCGCAAAGCGGGGTTGGCCTCTAACCCGGAGACGCGGATCGCATCAAAGCGATAGAGCGGGCCGGGGGTGATGGTGAAGGTGACAGCAACGCGACCCGCCACGGCTTCGACGCGCGATGCGATGCGCGCGTCATAATAGCCATCGGCGCGCAAAAGCTCTGTCAACAAGGCCGTGTCATCGCGGGTGCGGCGATTGATCTGCGCGAGATTTGCGGTCTTGCCACTTTCTTTCTTCAGCGCCGAAAGTTCATCGAATCGCGCCGTAATTTGCGTTGGAGGCGCGCTTGGCACGCCCTCTAGCAGCACGGTATAGCGCCGTTCTTCGGCTTCGGGCTGGGCGATATCGACCCCCGGCTCCCCCGCCTCTTCGCTGGGCAGTTCGGGCCAATCGACGCCCATTTCAGGCAGGTCAGCGAGCGGCGAATTGGGATCCAGCATATCGCCTGCCATTGTCGGCGCGGCTGGGGCGGGCGCGACATCCTGACCCAAGGCAATGCCCGGCGCGACCCAGCCGACGGCCAGCACGGCTGTGGCAGCAAAGCGAAGGGGGCCCGACATCATGACACCGGTCTATCGTGTCCGGCGGCGGAGCGGAAGCGCCTGATATCGATGCGACATCTGATTGGCGCTGCGGCTCTGGCTTTACCCGGCGGGCCGTGGCAAAGACGCGCCATGACGATATCCAAACCCCCTGAGCCGCGCGCCGCTGGCGCCTTCATTGCCCTTGGTTTGTTGGGCGGGACGCTGGCCGGTGTCTTTATGGGCCAGCCGACCATTGGCCTGTTGGCGGGCTTTGGCCTGGGCCTGGCGATTGCCCTTTTGGTCTGGCTGAAAGATCGGCGCGGCTAACCAAGCCGGCGGCCGGCCCAGATGACCCGGCCGATCACGGCCATGTCGGCGGGATCGCAATCTTCCCAAGAGGGATAGGCCGGGTTGTCGCTGCGGATGCTGATCCGGCCATTGGCCGGGTTGCGCGCCAGACGCTTGACGAGCAGCGCATCATCCACGCGCAGCACATAAATCCCATCGCGCAGCCGATCAGCCGCATCCCCCTGATCCACCAGAATATCATCGCCATCGATGAGCGTCGGCTGCATCGAGTCCCCCCGGACGGTGATGGCCGACAGGCGGGTCGGGCTGTGCGTCAACCGCTTGAGCCAGCGCGGGTCAAAGCCGAACTGGGCAATATGATCTTCCCCCGATGCCAGCGCGCCCGGCCCGGCCGAGGCCTCCACCGACAGGCGCGGGATGCACACCAGCCCCGCAGTGGCGGCCGCCGGCAAATCCGGACCCCCCAACAGCGTTTCGGCAACACCCAGATAATGGGCGAGTTTGCGGCGATCCGCCTCGGCCAGGCGCCTTGGGCTGCCGCGATGAATAAACTGCTGAATATAGGCCGGATTGCGCCCGATAAAGCGCGAGAGCGAGGCGTAATCCTCCCCCCGGTCGCGGATCAATTGATCCAGTGTGGCACGCACATCATCCATGATCCTGATCTACAGATAAGAAAAATCCTAGACAAGTAGGATTTTTAGAGGAAGAACTGGCCCGTCATCGAGCGACTCACGGTAGCGTAGCAAGGAGAACAAAAGATGAACATACGGCGCGAAATCGAAGTTTTCCTGAAACGCACGGGGATGCGCCCGACGCGATTCGGACGATTGGCCGCGCGCGACCCCCGGCTGGTTTTTGACATTCGCATGGGGCGGGAATTGCGCCCCGGCCTGACCCTGCGGGTGCGCCGCTTTATCGAAAGCCATGAGGCATGAGCCGGGATGTCCATAGCCGCCTGTGCCGGGCGATTTTGCACAAGGCAGCGCCGGCGCGGTTGGTGCAATCCCGCGCCCAGCCCTGGGCCAGCGTGACCTTCACCGGCGCGCGCCACTGGCTGGCGCTGCACGTTGCCCCGCAATCTGCGGCGCGCGTGCGCCGCGATCTGCCCGAGGCGCGCTTTGACCTGCCGGGCCATCTTGTCGCCGATCTTGAGATTTGTGGCGAGCAGACGCAGGCGGATGGCGTGGTGCTGCATGTAGAAGCGCTGACCGTGATGAGCTGTTGACCGGTGCGATGTGCATCTTCATCCTTGCGCCAACGCCCTTGGCCGCGCAAAGGCTGAGACAAAATGACATGGGAGTTGCCAATGCGCATGATGCTGTCCGGGCTTATGGCCGCCACTTTGTTGACTGCGCCGGGGGTAAGCGCGCCGGCCGCGGCGCAGACCATATTGTTGCACGCCGGGCGTGTGATCACCGATGCTACCCAGCCGGCAACCGGCCCCGCCACGATCACCGTGACGGATGGGAAGATTACCGCCATCACCCCGGGCTTTGTGGATGGCCCCAAAGAGGCCCGTGTCATCGACCTGAAGACCAAGACCGTGCTGCCCGGCCTGATCGACCTGCACGTCCATTTGCAGAGCAACCCCGGCGGTGATTATCGCGATGAGGCGGTGGTGAGCGATGATTTTGCAACGCTGGTTGGTGCGCGCAACGCGCTGATCACAGTCAAGGCAGGCTTTACCACGGTCCGTGATCTTGGTTCGACCCGGCAGGGCGGCTTTGCACTGCGCGATGCCACCGCCAAGGGCCTGATCCCCGGACCGCGCATCATTGCCTCTGGCCCGGCGGTGTCGATCATTGGCGGCCATGGCGATGTGAACGGCTTTCGCGAAGATGTGGCCCATGCGCTGGATGCCCATAATACCTGCACCGGCCCGGTGGAATGCGCCGCGCGCGTGCGCGAATTTTCAAAGGCGGGCGCCGATGTCATCAAGATCACAGCAACCGGCGGTGTGCTGTCGCAACAGGGCCGCGGCCTTGGCCAGCATTTCACCGACCCGGAGTTGAAAGCGATTGTCGATACCGCGCACAGCCTGGGCCTGCGCGTTGCGGCGCATGCGCACAGCGCGCGTGGGGTTGAGGCCGCCGCCCGGGCCGGGGTGGATAGCGCCGAACATGCGACCTTTGCCGATGTTGCCGCCGCCAAGGCGATGAAGGCCAGCGGCACCGCCATGGTGCCGACGCTGATGGCGCTGGCGGGGGTCAAGGAACGGCTGGGCAAGGGCATTTACACCCCAACGGTGGAAGCCAAGGGGCGTGAGGCCGTGGCACAGATGGGCAAGGCGCTGAAAGCCGCCAAGGCCGAAGGTGCGACCATCGGCTTTGGGACCGATGCCGGTGTTTTTGAACATGGCCGCAATGCGGGCGAATTTGCCCTGATGGTCGAATGGGGCGGGATGACCCCACGCGAGGCATTGGCCAGTGCCACAACCGTGGCGGCCAAGCTGCTGGACAAGGAGACCGAGATCGGCCGGATCGCCCCGGGCTATGCGGCAGATATCATCGCGGTGGACGGGGATCCGCTGAGCGATGTCCGCACGCTGGAACAGGTCGGGTTTGTGATGGCCCGAGGCCGGATCATCGACTGATCGTCCGGCCATGGCGAAGATCAAGATCAAGACCCCGGAACAACGGCTGGCTGATTTGGGCCGGAGTGTTGCGCGCAAGTTGAAAGCCTCTGGCCGCGCGCAGATTGTCGCGCAGAATAACCTGTCGCTTTATTGCGTGCAGGATTTTATGAGCCGCGCGGAATGCGAAGAGCTGATCGGCCTGATTGGCAAGGGGCGCCAGCCATCGGGCCTGTTGTCCGCAACTGCCGATCCTGAGTTTCGGACCAGCGACAGCTGCAACCTTTCCCCCTTTGATCCCCTGGTGGAACGGATTGAAGAGCGCATCTGCACCTTGATGGGCATCGACAAGCGCCATGGCGAGACGTTGCAGGGCCAGGTTTATGAGGTCGGCCAGCAGTTCAAGCCGCATTATGACCATTTCATGCCCGGGTCTGTCTATTGGGATGAAATGATGAAGCAGGGCGGCCAGCGCAGCTGGACCGCGATGATTTACCTGAATGAACCCGCCGCTGGTGGCGAAACCGAATTTCCCAATGCCGGCATGACCGTTTCCCCACGGACCGCGATGCTGGTGTTGTGGAACAATATGCAAGATGATGGCACGCCCAACCCCGCAGCACTGCATGCGGGCAAGCCGGTTCTGGCCGGGACCAAATGGATCGTCACCAAATGGTTCCGCGAGAAATTCTGGGTCTGAAGCCCGGCATCCCAAGGCCCGATGCCCGGGATGTGCGCGGGCGATGCCGGTCGAACGGCACACAGCCTTCGTCGAACGGGATGGTGTCCCACGCCTGGCCTTGATAAGCAGGCGCAACTTTTCTTTACATAAGGATGTCCTGATGCGTGCCCCCTTGTCTGCCCTGTTGCTGACCAGCCTGTCGAGCCTTGCCCTGACGGCCGCCCCTGCTTTTGCCCAAGCGACACCGGCGGCGCCCCATGCCCATCATGGCGCAGCCAGCCAGACCGATGCGGCCCAGGCGTTGCACCAATTGTTCAAGGACAGCGATGAGGCATCGCTGCGCCGCAACCCGCTCTATGGCATTTTCCGCGGCGATATGCGCTATGCCGACCAATTTGGCGACTATATCACCGATGCCTATTATGCCGCCGAGAAGAAGGCGAATGAAGATGATATGGCCCGGCTGGCCAAGATTGACCGGTCCCAGCTGAACCCCACCGACCAGATTGCCTATGATGTGTTCCAATGGCAGGCCGAACAAACGGCGATCGGGTATCGCCCGGATATCCTTCAGCTCAACGCCGTGCGGCCGCTGAACCATTTTTACGGGTTCCACACATTCTACCCCACATTTTCAAGCGGCAAGGGCGGCGCGCCTTTTGCGACGGTGCAGGATTATGACAATGCGCTGAAGCGGCATCGGGACTTTGTGATCTATCTGGATCGCGCCATCGCCCGGTTCCGCGAAGGCAAAGCGGCGGGCATTGTGGAGACCAAGCTGACGATCACCAATGTGATCAGCCAGCTGGATGCGCAATTGGCGCAGGGCGTTGAGGAGTCCCCTTATTATGGCCCGGTCAAGCAATTCCCGGCGAGCTTTTCCGATGCAGATAAGGCGCGGCTGACCAGCGAATATCGCGCGATCATCGATCAGGGCATTTACCCCGCCTATCGCCGCCTGCGCGATTTCCTGAAGACAGACTATCTGCCCGTGGCCCGCGAAACGGTGGGCCTGTCGACGATGAAGGGGGGCGCGCAGCTGTATAAGCTGGCGATCGAGAATACGACGACCTTGCCGCTGGATGCCGAAACCATCCACCAGACCGGCCTGTCCGAAGTCGCCCGGATCAAGCAAGAGATGGACAAGGTGCGCCAAGAGGTGGGCTTTACCGGCACGCTGGCCGCGTTCTTCGATTATCTGCGCAACGACCCCAAGTTCAAGAAAGACAGCCGCGAGGCGTTGACCCAGGGCTATTATGATATTGGCAAGCAGGTTGATGCCAAGATTGGCGCCTATTTTTCGACCCTGCCCAAGGCGCCGCTGGAAATCCGCCCCTATGAAGAATTTCGGGAGAAGTTTGAGGCCGGTGGATCCTATGAACAGGGCACACCCGATGGCCAGCGGCCGGGGCGGTTTTACTTCAACGCCTATGATCTGCCGAGCCGGACCACGCCGGGCATGACCACCCTGTATCTGCACGAGGGCGCGCCGGGGCATCATTTCCAGATCAGCCTGGCACAGGAAAATGCGGCGCTGCCCAATTTCATGCGCTTTGGCGGCAACACCGCCTATGTCGAGGGCTGGGCGCTGTATGCCGAGACGCTGGGTTATGAAATGGGCTTTTATAACGACCCCTATCAGCGCTTTGGCACCTTGTCGGACGAGATGCTGCGCGCGATGCGGCTTGTGGTCGATACGGGCCTGCACGCCAAGGGTTGGACGCGCGATCAGGCGATTGACTATATGCTCGCCAATTCAGACATGGGCCGCACCGATGCGACCGCCGAAGTGGAACGCTATATCGCCATCCCAAGCCAGGCCCTGGCCTATAAGACGGGGGCAATGACGATCCAGCGGCTGCGCAAAAAGGCCGAAACGGCGCTGGGCCCGAAATTCGACATCCGCGCCTTTCATGATCAGGTTCTGGGCACCGGCGCCCTGCCGCTGGCCGTGCTTGAAAAGAAGATTGACCGCTGGATCGCTGCCACCCGCTAACCCGCGCGGTCTGGCGCAGGATCTGATTGCACCCGGCCGGGGCGGCCGCCTAGATGCGGCATGCCCCGGCTTTTGATCCTGTATGATTCGATGACGGGCGGTACCGCCGCCATGGCGCAGGCCGCGCACGCCGGTGCGGCGGCAGAGGCGCAGGTGCAGCTGACCCATGTCAGCGCGGCGGACCCAGAGGATCTGCGCGGGGCCGATGGGGTGATTTTTGCCTGTCCTGAAAATCTGGCCGCGCTGTCAGGCGGGATGAAGGCGCTGTTCGACCGCTGCTATTATCCGCTGTTGGATGCGATGGCCGGGCGGCCTTATGCCATGATGATCTGTGCCGGGTCAGACGGCAGCCAGGCGGCCCGGCAAATGACGCGGATTTTGACCGGCTGGCGCATGACGCCGGTGGCCGATCCGGTGATCATCTGTACCCTTGCCCAGACGCCAGAGGCGATCCTGGCCCCCAAGAAGCTGCCGCCGGAGGATCTGGCGCGCTGCCATGATCTGGGGGCGCTGTTGGCCGCAGGATTGGCGCTGGGGATTTATTGACGGCGCGATGCGGCGCACCCGCCCCAGCTGACCGACCAGCCAGCCAGACGGGACGGGGGCACCATCGCCGCTTATTGATTGGCGACCGGCTCTGCGCTTTCCAGATCAAGCACGGTCGGGGCTTCGGTCCGCCCGGCGGCCAGATGCGGCATGGCAATGCAATAAAGCCCAAGGCCCAACAGCGTCAGCATCGTGGTGAGCGTGCCGATCGTCCGGCCCTTGCCCAAACGGCCACCATCCATGCCCAGACCATGGCCGATGCGCCCCAGAAAATAGACCGAGGCCACCACCCAAAGCCAGACCGGCGCGCCGCTGCCTTGATGTGCCAATTCCACAACCGCAATGAGGATGAGCACAAAGGGGGCGGATTCAATATAATTGCTGTGCGCGCGCATCCGGCGGATCACGGCTTCATTGCCGCCATCGCCAATCGACACATTCTGGCTGTGGCGGACCTGACCAACGCGCAGCGCCAGCCAAAAGTTCAGGATGGCGGCGACACCGGCAAAAATCATGGTGACGGGTAAAATCATGTTGCAAGTCCCCTGTTGTTGGCCCTTGGTCGGGCGCGCTGGTGCTGCCACATGGCCGATGCGCTTGCAACGTCGGGAATTTTGGCTATACGCGCGCCTTCGCCTGACGGCCCGGAGATTCGGTGTGGACCGCGCTCTGCCGTCGTTCAGGACTTGTGATCACTCAATGAATAAGGTGCCGAAATGGCCGTCCCTAAGAGAAAAACCTCGCCGTCGCGCCGGAATATGCGTCGTAGCCACCACGCGCTGACCGCGACCACGTTTCAGGAATGCCCGAATTGCGGCGAACTGAAGCTGCCGCACAATCTTTGCCAGTCTTGCGGACATTATAACGGCCGCGAAGTCGTCGCTGCGGCTGACTGATCCCCGCGCCTGAACCGGGGAGACGGGTCTGGTGGCCGACGTGCCGCGCATCGCAATTGACGCCATGGGAGGCGATGAAGGCCTGGCAGTGATGCTGGCCGGCGTCGCTTTGGCCCGCCAGCAATGGCCGGGCCTGACCTTTGATCTGGTGGGCGATGAAAACGCGATCAAGGCCGCGCTGGACAGCCACCCCAATTTGCGCGCCGCTTCCGAGATTATCCACGCGCCTGAAACCATCGATGGCAGCGAAAAGGCGGGCCAGGCGATTCGCCGCGCCAAGACGACCAGCATGGGCCTTGCCATTGACGCGGTGAAACAAGGCCGCGCGGGCGCTGCCCTGTCGGCGGGCAATACCGGCGCGCTGATGGCGATGGCAAAGCTGTCGCTGCGCACCATGCCCGGCATTGATCGCCCCGCCCTTGCCGCCTTGCTGCCAAGCCTGGGCGACAAGGATCTGGTGATGCTGGATCTGGGCGCGAACACCGAATGCGATGCCCGCAATCTGGTGGAGTTCGCGATCATGGGTGCGGCCTATTCACGCATTGCGCTGGGCATTGATCGGCCGCGCGTCTCGCTCCTCAATATCGGCACAGAGGATCAAAAGGGCACGGATGAAATCCGCGATGCCGCGGCGATCCTGAAAAATTCCGCCCATCTGCCGCTGTCGTTCGAAGGCTTTATCGAAGGCGATAAAATCGCCCGTGGTCTCACCGATGTTGTGGTGTGCGATGGCTTTTCCGGCAACATCTCGCTCAAGACGATGGAGGGCACGGCGCGCTTTGTGACCGATTTGCTGCGCCGCGCCTTTACCAGTTCGATCCGGTCGAAATTCGGCTTCCTCATCTCGCGCCCGGCGACAGAATTGATGCGCCATCATCTTGACCCCGATAATCATAATGGCGCGGTCTTTTTGGGCCTGAATGGCGTGGTGGTGAAAAGCCATGGCAGCGCCAGCCCCAAGGGGGTCGCCAATGCCGTGGGCGTTGCGGCCAAGCTGGTCGATGCCAATATCACGCAGCGCATCACCAATGACCTGGCGTTCATCAAGGCGAACGGTCAGTGACGTTGCGATCTGTCATTCTGGGGACAGGGTCCGCCCTTCCTGCCAACCGCGTGTCCAACGAAGATCTTGCCCAGCGCGTCGATACATCGGACGAATGGATCGTCGCGCGCACCGGCATCCGGTTTCGCCATCTGGCCGGCCCCGGCGAAACAACCGCCACCTTGGGCGCAGAGGCGGCGCGCCGCGCGCTGGATGCGGCCGGCATTGCGGCTGAGACGATCGATCTGGTCATTCTGGCCACCGCCACCCCGGACCAGACCTTTCCGGCAAGCGCCACCAAGGTGCAGGCGCTGCTGGGCATTGATGATTGCGTGGCCTTTGATGTGGCGGCGGTGTGTTCCGGCTTTCTGTATGCGCTGACCGTTGCTGATTCGATGATCCGCAGCGGAGCCGCGCGCCGGGCGATTGTGATTGGCGCCGAAACCTTCAGCCGCATCCTCGATTGTGACGATCGCACCACCTGCGTGCTGTTTGGCGATGGCGCTGGCGCCGTGGTTCTGGAAGGCCGCGATGGCGAGGCCGGCATCCTGGCGACCAAGCTGCACGCCGATGGCCGGCATAATGAGCTGTTATATGTCGATGGCGGCCCATCCACCACGGGCACGGTCGGCCATGTCCGCATGAAGGGATCGGAAGTGTTTCGCCACGCCGTGGTCAATCTGGCCACGGTGATGAACGAAGTCCTTGATCATACAGGATTTACGGCAGCGGATGTGGACTGGGTTGTCCCGCATCAGGCCAATGCCCGCATTCTTGATGCGACCGCCCGCAAGCTGGGCCTGGCGCCTGAGCGGGTGGTGGTGACCGTGGATCAACACGCCAATACATCGGCGGCCTCGGTGCCCTTGGCGCTTGACACCGCGGTTCGCGATGGCCGCATTCAGCGCGGCCAGCTGCTGATCCTTGAGGCGATGGGCGGCGGCTTTACCTGGGGTGCCGCGGCCATCCGCTATTGAGACGCGCGGCTGCAATTGACCTTGATTGCCAATTCGATAAGAAGGCGTTTCCCAATGTGTAACGAAGAGGGAGTTGCGTAATGGCGGGTGATGGCACTTTGACACGAGCCGATCTTGCTGAGTCTCTTCACAAGAATGTGGGCCTGTCCAAGGCTGAGTCCTCAAAGCTTGTTGAATCGATTCTGGACCATATGTGTTCGGCGCTGGCGCGCGGGGAGAATGTGAAAATTTCCGGATTTGGAAGTTTCCTGCTCCGCGACAAGGGCGAACGGGTAGGTCGCAATCCGAAAACAGGCGTTGAGGTTCCGATTGCGCCGCGGCGGGTGCTGACCTTTCGGGCCAGCAACAGCATGCGGACCAAGATTGCACCAGGATCGTAAAGGATGAGACAAGCTGATGGTTGACAAGGCACCCGGTGCGTTTCTGACCATCGGCGAACTCTCTGCCGAACTGGGCGTTCCCCAGCATATTCTGCGCTATTGGGAAACGCGCTTTCCCAAGCTCCGGCCGCTGACGCGCGCGGGCAACCGCCGCTATTACCGGCCGGAGGATGTGGCGCTTGTCCGCCGGATCCACCAGCTTCTCAATATTGAGGGCTATACGGTCAAAGGCGTGCAAAAGCTGTTATCGGGCAAGGCCGCTGGCCCGGACGATATTGACCCCGCAGCGGAACCGGCCAAGCCGATTCCGGCGCATCGGGCCACCCCGGTGCCGCCCCTGCCCGCAGCCGAGATTGTCGCGCCGCCGCCGCCCAGCTTTATTCCAGACCTTGTCCTTATTCGGGATCGGTTGAAAACGGCATTGGCGGCTGACGGCCGCTGATCCGCGCGATGCTTAGTCGGCGTGACGGTCCATCGCCGGGCCAAGGCTTGGGTCCAGATCGCGCGGGCGGATCAGCCGGGTAAAGCGCGCTTTGCCGGTGCCAATATCGGCCCAATGATCGACATCAACCTGCAATTCGGCGAGCGCCGCGGTTGGCAATTTCTGTTCCACCGCATCGCGCAGCGGATCACCCGCGCGATCCGGGACCAGCATCAGGATCAGGTCTTCCAGCCCGGGATTATGGCCGCACATCAGAACCGAACTGACGCCATCGGGCAGATCCTGCACGACATCCAGCAAAGTGGCGCCCGACGCCAGATAGATGCGGCGATCCCAATTGGGATGCAGAATCTCTCCATAGCCATCCCAAAGCGCGTCGAGCGTTTCGGTGCAGCGCACCGCCGGCGATGAAATGACATAATCAAAGGCCCAGCCTTGGGCGCGCATCTGTTGCCCGATCAACCGGGCGCCCGCCACGCCCCGCGCGTTGATGGGGCGATCAAAATCCCGATCGACAGGCGCGTCCCAACCGGACTTGGCATGGCGGAAGAGGGTAAGCGTCTTCATGATTGTGCTTCATGGGGCAAAGCGGCCGCCGAGAAAAGTGGCGATTGCGCCTGGCGGATCGCGGCGACCGCGGCATCAAGGGTCACGCGCTGCACGGGGGTGCCCGGCGGAAAGGCGCTGAGCAGCCGCGATGGCATGGCGGCGGACAAAAGAACAAAGGCGCCCTTATCCCCCTGCCGCCGGATCAGCCGCCCAAAGGCCTGGGCCAGCCGTGCCCGAATGATCCGATCATCATAGGCAGAGCCGCCGCCTGCTGCCCGCCGGGCCGCGTGCAGAACCGTTGGCTTGGGCCAGGGCACGCCTTCCATCACCACGAGGCGCAGCGAATCCCCCGGCACATCCACACCATCGCGCAGGGCATCGGTCCCCAACAGGCTGGCGCGCGGATCATCGCGGAAAATATCGACCAGCGTGCCCGTATCAATGGGGTCAACATGCTGCGCATAAAGCGGCAGCCCATCGCGGGCGAGCCGGTCTGCCAGCCGGGCATGCACCGCGCGCAAGCGGCGAATGGCCGTAAACAGCCCCAGCGTCCCGCCACCGGCCGCGGCAATCAGTTGCGCATAGGCATTGGCCAATTGCGGCACATCCCCCCGTTTGACATCGGTGACGATCAGCACCTGCGCCTGCTGGGCATAATCAAAGGGGCTTTGCGCCTCAAAATGCCGGGCGGGCGCATCCAGATGGCGGGCGCCGGTGCGGGCTTCGGCCACATCCCAGCCTTCGCCCCCCTTTAAGGTGGCCGAGGTGATGAGCGCCCCATGCGCCGGTTTTAAAACGGTGGCGGCAAAGGGGCGGGTGGGGTCCAGCCAATGGCGGCGCAGGCCAATATCAACTTCGCGCCCTTCGATCCGCTCCACCGCTAGCCAGTCGACAAAATCGGGATCGAGCGGCCCGCCGAGACGCGCCAGCATGGTGAGCCATGCGGTCAGGATATCCGTGCGCCAGGTGAGGCTGGCGCGGGCGCCGTCAATCCGTGCCCGGGCCGGACCATCGAGCCAGTCGGGCGCTTCATCAACCACGGCATCCAGCCGCCGCCCCAGCGCAATCAAGGGCCGCAGGATCGCCTCCAGCGCGGCGCAGGCCGGCTCCACCGCCGTCAGCAGCGCGCCATCAAGCTGGGCGGCCTCTGTCTCCAGCCCATAGCCGGCATCTTCATCCGCGGCGCGGGCAAAGACAAGGCCGCGGATCTCTGCCAACAGCGCCTCAAGCGGACCAAAGGGCACGCCTTCGGCCAGGCGTTGCAGCCACCCATCTGACGGCAAGGCGGCGGCGGCGCCTGCCGCGGCCGCAATCGCGGCCGCACCTTCGGCATCATAGCTGGCGACATCGGTGAGCCGGGCCGACAGGCCCCGCCTGCGCCCGCGGGCCTTGCCTTCGGGGCCAATGATCCAGCGGCGCAGTTCAATGGCCTCTTGCCCGGTCAGCGCAGCGGCAAACATGGTATCCGCCGCGTCGAACAGGTGATGCCCTTCATCAAAGACATAGCGGGTGGGGCGGGTGGATTCTTCGCGGCCGCGGGCGGCGTTGACCATGACCAGGGCGTGGTTGGCGACCACGATATCGGCCGCGACCGACGCACGGGTCGCGCGTTCGATGAAGCATTTGCGATAATGCGGACAGCCAGCATAGACGCATTCGCCCCGCCGATCGGTCAGCGCGGTGGCGCCATTGCGGCGAAACAGCGTGGGCAGCCAGCCGGGCAAATCCCCGCCGACCATATCGCCATCGCGGCTATAGGCGGCCCAGCGGGCCACCAGCTGCGCCAAAATGGCGGCGCGCCCGGCAAAGCCGCCTTGCAGCGCATCTTCCAGATTGAGCAGGCAGAGATAATTTTCGCGCCCCTTGCGGATGACGACCCGGCCTTTGCCGGCGGCCGCTGTGCCATAAAGCCGGGCGGTTTCGGCCGTCAGCTGGCGTTGCAGCGCCTTGGTATAGGTGGAAATCCACACCGGCCCATCGGCCTGTTCAGCCCAGAGCGCCGCCGGGGCCAGATAGCCCAAGGTTTTGCCAATGCCGGTGCCGGCTTCTGCCAGCAAGATGTGCGGATGATCTGGGGCTGCGCGCGGGGCAAAGGCCTGTGCAGCGGCGGCGGCATAAGCGCGTTGACCATCGCGCTGTTCAGCTCCAGCGCCGGTGATATCAGCCAGCCGGGCAGCCACGGCATCGGCCGCGAGCGTGACGGGCCGGGGGGCGGGGCGGGGCGGCGCTTCTTCCCATTCGGGCAAGCGGGAAAACAGCCAGCGTTCATCCCGGGCGGCCGGGGCCAGCCGATCGAGCACGGCCGGCGCCCAGGGCCAGCGCAGCCGGGCCAAGGCCTGTGCCGAGGCCCAGGCGCCTTCGCGTTGTGGCCAATCCTGCGCCAGTGTTGCCAGCATCCGGGCCGCCGCCTGGCCCAGAAATGCCGCCGCTGCGCCTTCATCCGCCGGCGGTTCAAGCCCCGTTGCCCGCGCCAGCCCCTTGATCGTCGGGACCATGAATTGCGCGGGATGGAGAAAGGCGAACAGTTCCAGCAGATCGAGTCCCGACAGGTCACCATAGCCAAGCCGTGCCGCAACCAGCGGGGCGTTGAGCATGATGACGGGCGTTTCCGCGGCCACCGAAATGGCGTCTCCCCGGCTTAATCCGCGGATTTTGCCATCGGGAGTCGCCATCCAGATGCCAGCATGGCTTGCATGGAGCGCAGGATAAGGCAAAGGGGCTGTCACGCGTCCCGATTGGCGCAGCTGGAACGAAAGAGCAACTGACGGTGAGCAATTTGCGCGATGCAGCGATGGTTTCCAAGGCCTGGCCCTTTGAAGAGGCGCGCAAGGTCCTGAAACGCTATCCCAATGGCAAGGCGGCCGGCCCGGTGATCTTTGAAACCGGCTATGGCCCATCCGGGTTGCCGCATATCGGCACGTTCAACGAAGTGCTGCGCACAACCATGGTGCGCCGCGCCTTTGAAACGATGAGCGATCTGCCGACCCAACTGCTGGCTTTTTCCGACGACATGGATGGCCTGCGCAAGGTGCCCGACAATGTGCCCAATCAGGCGATGCTTGCCGAACATCTGGGCAAGCCCTTGTCGCGCATTCCCGATCCGTTCGAAAAATTTGAAAGCTTTGCCCATCACAACAACGCGATGCTGCGCGATTTTCTGGATCGCTTTGGCTTTCAATATGACTTTATCTCGTCCACCAGCCGCTATGAAGGCGGGCATTTTGATGCCGCGTTGAAAAATGTCCTGCGCCATTATCAGGCGATCATGGACATCATGCTGCCCACGCTGCGCAAGGAACGGGCGGCAACCTATTCCCCCGTGCTGCCGATCAGCGAAAAATCGGGCATTGTGTTGCAAGTGCCGGTTGAGGTGGTGGACGCCGAGGCGGGGCTGATCCGCTTTGTCGATGACGGCGACACCGTGACCCAATCGGTTCTGGGCGGCAAGGCAAAGCTGCAATGGAAGGTCGATTGGGCGATGCGCTGGGTGGCGCTGGGCGTCGATTATGAAATGTACGGCAAGGACCTGACCGATAGCGGCATCCAGTCGGGCAAGATTGCCCAGGTGCTGGGCGGGCGGAAGCCCGAAGGCCTGATTTATGAAATGTTCCTGGACGACAAGGGGGAGAAAATCTCAAAGTCCAAGGGCAATGGCCTGAGCCTGGAACAGTGGCTGTCCTATGGCACGCAGGAAAGCCTGGCCTTTTACGCCTATCGCGAACCCAAAAGCGCCAAGCAGCTGCACATGGGCGTCATCCCCCGGGCGGTCGATGAATATTTCCAGTTCCGCGGCAATTATGCCGGCCAGCCGGTTGAACAAAGGCTGGGCAACCCGGTGCACCATATCCATAACGGGCAGGTGCCCGATGATGTGCCGCCGGTCAGCTTTGGCCTGTTGCTCAATCTGGTCGGCGTCATGGGGGAACATGCCACGGCCCCGCAGGTTTGGGCCTATCTGACAAATTATGTGCCAGATGCGAGTGCAGCGACGCACCCAGAGCTGGCCCAGCTGATCAATTTGGCGCTGGCCTATAACCGCGATGTCATTGCCCCGACATTGCAGCGCCGCAAGCCCGCAGGGGTGGAGGTGGCCGCGCTGCAACGGCTGGACGCGGAACTGGCCGCGCTGCCCGCCGACACGCCCGCCGAGGAGATTCAGAACATCGTCTATGACATTGGCAAGACAGGTGGATTTGAAACCCTGCGCGACTGGTTCAAGGCGCTGTATGAAACCCTGTTGGGATCGAGCGCCGGGCCGCGCATGGGCAGCTTTATCGCGCTTTATGGCATTGCCAACAGCCGCCGCCTGATCGCCGAGGCGCTGACGCCCTAGCCGGGGGCCGGGGCCAAGGCCTTGAAAGGCGGCCCATTTGGTCAATAATAACCAAATGGGTAAAAATACCTTGACAGCGCAACGATGATCTGGCACAAAGGCGGAAGCTGGCGACGTGTGAGTCGGGCAGGGCCAAGGGGTCTGCCGCACCGCGCCGGACCTTCACCATCGTGTCTCATCAGGAGAAGCTTATGGCGTTCGCGCAATCGGCGCGCGCACAAGGGGCGGCTGCGCCCTTTGATGCGCGGGCCCGCAAAATATTTCTGGAGCATTTGGCGCAAACATCCAATGTCGCCGCATCGGCGCGGGCCGCGGGCATTTCTGCCCAGACCGCCTATGGCCTGCGGCGCCGCAATGCCGAATTTGCCGCGCAATGGCAGGCCGCGCTGACCGAGGGCTTTGCCCGGCTGGAAAGTGCCTTGCTGGCCGAAGCATTGACCGCTGTATCCGGCCGGATTTCGGACGCGGCGCTGAAATCGCGCGCGCAAAAACACCGGCTGGGCCTGGCGCTGTTGGCGCTGCACCGGGGATCCGTCCGCGGGACGGCCAAGCCGGCCGCCGCGCCGGACACCCGCATTGCCGACAAGGTGACCGCGAAATTGATCGACATGCACCGCCGGATGCGCCCCGCGCGTGACGCAGGCTGACGATCGCCACCATGTATCGGCCCTGTTGCAACGCTTTGCGACGCAAGAGGCCGATCTGGTGCGCTGGTTGAACCGCAACCGCAGCTGGCAAGAGGCGATCTGGTATCACTGGCCCTTTTGGCGCCGGCCCGACCAGACGCCACCGGCGGGGGATTGGCGCTGCTGGCTGATTTTGGCGGGCCGCGGCTTTGGCAAGACCCGCACCGGGGCTGAATGGGTGCGCCATCAGGCCGAAACCCGGCCCGGCCTGCGCATTGCGCTGGTCGCGGCCACCCATGCCGATGCCCGCACCATCATGGTGGAGGGGGAAAGCGGGCTGCGCGCCTTGCGCGATGAACTGGCGGCCAGTTTTCAGGGCGCTGCCAATGCCGGGC
>JBJOJQ010000206.1:0-6585 GCA_046046525.1 Pseudomonadota bacterium | reverse complement strand
ACAGCGGCATAGCCACCGGCCAGATAATGCCAGCCAATGCGCGCCGCGCGTGTCCCAAGACTTTGCGGATCAGTCGCGCGATGGGCGCTGGGTTCATTGCCCGAATGCTTGCCAAAGAAGTTATCTTCATCGGCTGTGGCAAGCCCGGTATGGCTGTCGGTCGACCCGATCATGCCCAGCTTATACGGGTTCACGCCGGTGCGTTGTTCGATCAACAGGCCCCGTTTCAGCGCTTCGCGGACATAATCACCGGCCAGCATGTCGGGCGTCTTCTTGCCTTCCATGGTCAGGTTGCCCAGCTCCCAGCCGGCATCGCCAAAATCGGCAAATTCATCATTGGGCGACAAGAACGGATGGCTTTCGCTATCCCCCTTGATCTGCGTTGTTTCGACAATCGGTTCACGCGCGGCCCGGCGGCGGGCGTAGTCCGCAGACATGGGTCCGCTGCCCGGACCGGTCAGCTGGAACATCAAGCCATTGGACACATTGGAATTATGCGGAATGGCAAGGATCTTGCCGCCCGTTTTCTTCTCATAGGCGTCCATATAGTCCCAAAGCTGGTCGGGCGTTGTGCCGATCAACGACGAAAAGGGCAGAACCTGATCCGCCTTGTCCTTGCCGTCGCGCATCACGACAACGCGGTGCAGGTTATCGCCCTTGCGCATCAGCGTATATTCAAAGCCCATGAAGGCGGTGAATTTGCCGGGGCTGTTATAGCGTTCGACAATCGATGTATGGTCGGTCCAGATGTCGCGGGTGCGCTTTTCCTGCGCCTTGGGATCGAGCATCTCAGGCGGCAGGGTCCGTTGCGAGAAGCGGTCGATCAGCTCCATCGCCACTTTCTGCGATTCCTTGGGCCCTTTTTGCAGTTCATCATGCCAGCGCCGCAGGATCGGATCGGTCAACATAAATCGCGGCGCGTCGTGGATCTGCTTCAGCGCAGCCAGACCGTCAGAGTGATCGGCGATAACCAGAAAGTCGAGCGGCCGGGACAATTTGGTCTTGATCCCGGTGGTGGACGTCACCTCTTCGCCCATCGCAAAGCGAAACGCCTCTTCCGGGCCAAGGCGCACGCCCAGCCCGAAGGCGTCCGACGAGTTGGACGTGTGCAGGTGCGTATCACCGAAATAAACCTGGTCCGGATATTCGGCCAGTTTCACATCGGCTTCGGATTTTTTGCCAGAAACAAGATCGCTGACCTGACCGCAGGCGGCCAGCGCCAGACCAAGGGCCACTGTGCCCAGCCATTTGCGCGCGTGCATCTTCACTCCCCTATCTCCCTTTGGTCTAAGTCAAACAGCAAATGAAGCGGTTTGCAAGCGCGCGTTTTCGTGCCTAAGCGTGGAGATATGAAGAAAATTGCAGCTGTCATTTGGGATTTCGGCGGTGTCGTAACGTCATCGCCCTTTGAAGCATTTAACCGTTTTGAGGCGGATCGTGGTTTGCCGACCGATATCATCCGGCGGATCAACGCCGCCGATCCTGATTCCAATGCCTGGGCGTTGTTTGAACGGGCGGAAATCAACGCGGCGGAATTTGATGCCCTGTTTGCCGAAGAGGCTGCCCGCCTGGGCCATGACATTCGGGGGCACGAAGTGCTGGCATTGTTGTCCGGCGATATTCGCCCGCGCATGGTCGCTGCGCTTGATACGATCAAGGCTGCTGGCCATCAGATTGGCTGCATCACCAATAATGTCCCGGCTGGCAAAGGGGCCGGCATGTCCACCACCGAGGATAAGGCCGAAGCCGTCCGCGCGATCATGGCGCGCTTTGACCATGTGATTGAAAGTTCAAAGGCTGGCATCCGCAAGCCCGATCCCCGCATCTATATGATGATGTGCACGGCGCTGTCGGTAGATCCGGCGCAATGCATCTATCTTGATGATCTGGGCATCAACTGCAAGCCGGCCGCGGCTTTGGGCATGACGGCGATCAAGGTGACAGGCGAAGCGCAGGCGCTGACGGATCTGTCCCGCCTGACGGGCCTGTCGCTGTAACACGGCGCCCAACGGCCATGTCGCTGCTGGAAGCCATTGCTGCGCTGTTCGGGCTGGCGAACATCGTCCTGATTGTCCGGCGCAGTATCTGGAACTTTCCGGCCGCGCTGATCATGGTCAGCCTGACCGGCGTCGTGCTGTGGGACGCGCGGCTTTATTCCGATGCCGGGCTTCAGGTTTTTTTCTTTGTCGTCAATCTGATCGGCTGGTGGCTTTGGGCGCGTAACAAGGGCGCGCATGGCGATATTCGCGTCGATCGGCTGGGCTGGCAGGGGCAGCTGGGCTGGACCTTGTCTGCCCTGTTGCTCGTCTGGATCTGGGGGCGCTTCATGGCGCTGCACAGCACTGCAGCCTTGCCGTTCTGGGATGCCAGCGTCGCCGTGCTCAGCGTGTGCGCCCAAATCCTGATGACGCGGCGCTACATCGATAACTGGCACTGGTGGATTGTCGTTAACCTGCTGTCGATTGGGCTTTATTGGACCAAGGGTCTCTATTGGTTCACCGGGCTTTATCTGGTTTTTCTGGGCATGGCCGTTTGGGGCCTTGTCGCCTGGCGGCAGGCCGAGGCGCAGCAACAGGGCAAGGCCGCATGACCCTGCGTACCCTTTGTCTGCATGGCCCGGAAAGCACGGGAAAATCAACGCTCGCAGCCGCGCTTGGTGCGCAGTTATCGGCCCCGATTGTTGCCGAATATGGGCGGGATTGGTGCGCCCAGCACGGGGCGGACACCAGCATGGATGATCTTGTCATCATTGCGACCGAACATGCCCGCCAGATCGCTGCTGCCAAGGCCGCGGCACATGCGGCAGGGCGGGCCTGGCTGATCCTTGATACCGATGCGGTGATGACCGCTGTATGGGCAGAGATGCTCTATGGACATCAGGCCCCATATTTTCAGACGATTACGCCCGCAGCGGACCTGTATCTGGTGCCGGATCTGGACCTGCCCTGGGTTGCCGATGGCTTGCGCTATCTAGGCGCGGATGCCGATCGTCGTCGCTTCATGGACCTGTCCATTCGTGAGCTAGACCGCCGCAAGCTGCCATATGTTTTGATCCGCGGGCAGGGCGCACAACGCCAGGCCAATGCCCTGACGGCAATTCACGCTCATTTCGAGCCAGGCGCCTGAGAAAAAAATGGCCGGGAACCCCCCGGCCTTGGTGCGCAGCCCCGGCATTACGCTGTTACCCGCGGTACCTGTTAACCGGGCATCTGCGCGTCAGTACCGCAAGGGAATTTATTCATCATTTTGGCAATAATGTCCATGCCAAAATGACGATAATTGTAAGGGACGCATCCTTTGTCCTTTTTCTGGACAGTTGACGCGGAATCGTCTGTCTTGGCGCAACGCTTTGATGGGGAGGCAGCACAGATGACGGGATCGGACTTTTCATGGACGCCAGAGGCGGGGTCCGGCATCCGCCAGCGCTTTGTTACGGCCAATGGCGTCCGGCTTGAACTGGCCGAGGCGGGTGACCCGGCGGGGCGCCGTCTGGCCCTGTGTCTTCATGGATTTCCCGAACTGAATTACAGCTGGCGCTTTCAAATGCCGATGCTGGCAGACCAGGGCTGGCGGGTCTGGGCGCCCAATTCGCGCGGCTATGGCGCGTCTGAACGCCCGGCGGCGGTTCGCGCTTATGGGCTGGATCATTTGACCGCCGATGTGGCGGCGCTGATCGAGGCAGCGGCGGCAGAAAGCCCGGTCGATGAGGTCATGATCATCGCGCATGACTGGGGCGCGATTATCGCCTGGGCCTATGCGATCCTGCATGGCCAGGGCAAAATGCCCCATCCGTTGACCCGGCTGGTCATCATGAATGTGCCGCACCCCAAGGTGATGCAGCGTGAGCTGCGGCGCTGGTCGCAATTGAAGAAAAGCTGGTATGTCTTCTTCTTTCAGCTGCCCGGCCTGCCAGAACGCTTTATGGCGGCCAATGACGCAGCCGGCGTGCGGCGTGCCTTTTACGACATGGCGGTTGATAAGCGCCGCTTTGGCCCTGATGTTCTGGACGTTTATGCCCGTGCCGCACAGGCGCCGGGCGCCATGACCGCCATGATCAATTATTATCGCGCGTTGATGCGCCACCGCGATGCGGTGGATCTGGGCGATGCGCAGGTGAAGGTGCCAACGCTGATGATCTGGGGTGAGGAAGATGCCGCCCTGGGCCTTGGCTGCACTGTCGGTACAGAACAATGGGTGCCGCAGCTGGCGCTGCACCGTTTGCCGCGTGTGTCCCATTGGGTGCAGCAAGAGGCGCCAGAGCAGGTCAATGCGATTCTGGCGCAATGGCTGGCGTCGCAGGCGGCCGACCGCGCCTAACCATTTTCCCCCCTTTGCCCTTTGCCGCAGGCGCTGCTAGGGCCGCGCCATGTCCACGCCTTTAGACCTGATCCGCAACTTTTCGATCATCGCCCATATTGATCATGGCAAGTCCACGCTTGCCGATCGCCTGATCCAGCGCACCGGCGGCTTGTCCGACCGCGAGATGACGGCGCAGGTGCTCGACAATATGGATATCGAGAAAGAACGCGGCATCACGATCAAGGCGCAAACCGTTCGGCTTGATTACAAGGCGCAGGACGGCAAGACCTATACGCTCAACCTCATGGACACGCCGGGCCATGTCGACTTCGCTTATGAAGTCTCGCGCAGCCTTGCCGCGTGCGAAGGGGCGTTGCTGGTGGTGGATGCCGCGCAGGGCGTTGAGGCGCAGACGCTGGCCAATGTCTATCAATCGATTGAGCATGATCATGAAATCGTGCCCGTGATCAACAAGATCGATCTGCCGGCGGCAGAGGTTGAGAAGGTCAAGGCAGAGATTGAAGAGATTATTGGCCTGCCGGCCGATAATGCCGTGCTGACCAGTGCCAAATCAGGCATCGGGATTGACGATGTTCTGGAAGCAATTGTGACGCGCATTCCGCCGCCCAAGGGCGATCCCGATGCCCCGTTGCAGGCGATGCTGGTTGACAGCTGGTATGACCCCTATCTGGGCGTTGTCATTCTGGTGCGCATCATGGACGGCGTCCTCAAAAAAGGGCAGCAGATCAAATTTATGCAGGCCGGCACGACGCACCTTGTGGATCGCGTTGGCTGTATGCGGCCCAAGATTGAAAATCTGCCTGATCTTGGCCCCGGCGAGGTCGGCTTCATCACGGCGCAGATCAAGGATGTCAGCCAGGCGCGCGTCGGCGATACGATCACCGATGCCAAGCGGCCAGCCGCGGCGCCCCTGCCGGGCTTTAAGGAAGTGCAGCCGGTTGTGTTCTGCGGCCTCTTCCCGACCGACGCCAATGACTTTGAAAAGCTGCGCGATTCCATCTCGAAACTGCGGCTCAACGATGCCAGCTTCAGCTTTGAAATGGAAACCTCGGCCGCACTTGGCTTTGGCTTTCGGTGCGGTTTCCTCGGCCTGCTCCACCTTGAGATTATTCAGGAACGGCTGAGCCGCGAATATGATCTGGATCTGATCACGACTGCGCCCAGCGTGGTGTATCGCGTCCATATGACCGATGGCGAGGTGCGCGAACTCCATAACCCGGCCGACATGCCCGATCCCGTCAAGATCGCGGAAATGGAAGAGCCGTGGATCGAGGCCACCATCTATGTGCCTGATGAGTATCTCGGTTCGATCCTGAAGCTCTGCCAGGACCGGCGCGGCATTCAAAAGAACCTGACCTATGTCGGCGGGCGGGCGCAGATCACCTATGAACTGCCGCTCAACGAAGTGGTGTTCGATTTCTATGATCGGTTGAAGAGCATTTCACGCGGCTATGCCAGCTTTGACTATCATCAGATCGGCCATCGCACGGGCGACCTTGTGAAGATGAATATCCTCGTCAATGGCGACCCCGTCGACGCCCTGTCGATGATCGTGCATCGCAGCGCCGCCGAAGCGCGCGGCCGCCATATGTGCGAACGCCTGAAAGACTTGATCCCGCGGCATTTGTTCAAAATCCCGATCCAGGCCGCCATTGGTGGCAAGGTGATCGCGCGCGAAACAATCGCCGCGTTGCGCAAGGACGTGACCGCGAAATGCTATGGCGGGGACGCCAGCCGCAAACGCAAGCTGCTCGACAAGCAGAAAGAGGGCAAAAAGCGGATGCGCGAATATGGTTCGGTCAGCATTCCGCAGGAAGCTTTTATCGCGGCGCTGCGCATGGGGGATGAGGGCTGAGCCTGCGGCCTGTGTGATTCGGGAAAAGGGCGATGCGCGGCGGGCTGGGGCATGGTGCTGGCCGCTGGCTGTATCCTTATGGAAAAATCCGTCGGTACGGACATGCGCCCCGGCCTTTGGCTGCGCGCCGCTGAACAATGATGCGTCCAAGATTTGGAAATATCGTCATTAATCCTGCGCAGCGGCCATAAATCGCTCTGATAGCCCTTATCATCTTGGTTCTGAAAATAACGTAATATGTGCCAATTAGGTTATGAATCTCCACAAAATCCGTGACTCATCCGCTCTCTGGGTTGACAAAATTGTAGAAAACCGACATAGCGATAGGGCTTGTTGTGAAGGGCCTGACTCGGCCAAGGGTCGCACCTAACCGATCTTTGGGTTTGCAGGCATGATTGGGGAAGGGGCCT